>DJVR01000031.1 GCA_002441285.1 Candidatus Atribacteria bacterium UBA6251
AGTTTGTTTTACCATTACCTAATTTATTAATAATATCTAAATACATAAATATAAAAATATAAATAGAGGGAGGTGAAAATTTACTTCTACTAAAAATAAATAAAAGGAGATAAAGGTATGTCGGGGAAAAAGTTATTAAGAATTATTTTTATTATCATTGGTGTAATAGTAGGCTCCGAAATCTATAATCGATTTTATTTTAATCCTGACTTATATGATTATTATAATTATCTTTATCGTTTTTTAGCTGCTATTGCGGGAGGAATAATCGGATTTTTAGTTTCTTATATCTTTAATATAAAGGTAAAACAGGTTATCGATTATTTACAAAAAATCCCCACCAAGAACATTATATCAGCTATAGTAGGCTTAGTTGTCGGGCTTATTATTGCTAATTTATTGGCTTATTCGTTTTCTTTTATTCCCGTAATTGGTATGTATCTCCCCCTGGCATTAAATCTTATTTTAGGGCTTCTGGGTTTAAATATAGGCTTAAATAAAGCTGATGAAATAACCAATTTTTTTGGTTATTTTAAAAATATAAACCGCATAAAGAGGAGATACAAAGAAGAGATTGGTTGTGATAAGGTTTTGGATACCAGTGTAATCATTGATGGTCGTATCCTGGATATTTGTCAGTCTAATTTCCTGGAGGGAGATTTAATCGTACCTCGTTTTGTTTTATCTGAACTTCAGCATATTGCAGATTCTTCTGATACCTTAAAAAGAAATAGGGGGCGTAGAGGTTTAGATATCCTGAATAAGATGATTAAGCTCAATAAAAACAAAGTGAAGATTATTGGAAAAGATTATATGGAACAAAAAGAAGTAGATATTAAACTGATTAAATTGGCTAAAGATATTCGAGCTAAGATTATTACCAATGATTACAACCTTAACAAAATTGCCCAACTGGAGGGAGTTCCAGTACTAAATATTAATGACCTAGCTAATGCTCTAAAAGCGGTCATTCTTCCTGGAGAAGAGATTACTACTCAAATAATAAAGGAGGGGAAAGAACCTGAACAGGGCGTAGCTTATCTTGATGACGGAACGATGATCGTAGTGGAGGATGGAAATAGATATATTGGGAAAAAGGTAAATATAGTGGTAACTAGTATTCTTCAAACTCCTGCCGGAAGGATGATTTTTGGTAAGATGAAAGCTGTTTTAAACAACCATTCTGAAAAAGTTAATCAATTTCAAAGAACAATTTCCGGTAAATAGATGTAAGAAGTTATAGGATGGATAATGATTAAAAACAGAAAAATTTTGATTAAAATATGATATGATTTAAGAATTCTATTTTTAGGGTAAGCTTAAATAAGCTATATATCTTAAAAGAGGTAATTTAAGGATGGCTCTAAAATTATATAATACTCTATCCCAAAAAAAAGAAGAATTTATTCCCCTTAAAAAGGGAGAAGTAAAAATGTATATCTGTGGTCCTACAGTATATAACTTTATTCACATCGGAAATGCTAGACCTTTTGTAATTTTTGAAACTTTGAAGAGATATCTGGAATATAAAGGTTATAAGGTAAAATGGGTCCAGAATTTTACCGATATAGACGATAAAATGATCAACAATGCTCAAAAATTAAAAATAACTGTTGCTGAGTTGGCAGAAAGATTTATTCAAGAGTATTTTGTTGATGCAGATTTTCTTAATCTTCAAAGGGCAGAAGTTCATCCTCGAGCTACAGAACATATTACGGAGATTATTGCTTTAATTGAGAAACTGGAAAGAAAAGGTTATGCCTATAATATTGAGGGCGATGTTTTTTTTGAAGTGAACAAATTTAAGGATTATGGCAAACTATCTGGGCAGAATATTGACGAACTTAGAAAGGGTGCGAGAATAGAAGTAGATTTAAGAAAGAAGAATACTATAGATTTTGCTTTATGGAAAAAATCTAAGCCAGGGGAGCCTTTTTGGCCAAGTCCCTGGGGAGAAGGAAGGCCAGGTTGGCATATTGAATGTTCAGCTATGTCTATGAAATACCTAGGTGAAACCATTGATATTCATGCTGGAGGATCTGATTTAATATTTCCACATCACGAAAATGAAATTGCACAGAGTGAAGCGGCTACTGGTCAACCTTTTGTTAAATATTGGTTACATAATGGTTATATTTTTCTAGATAATCAAAAGATGTCTAAATCTTTAGGGAATATTATGAAAGTTCGAGAGTTGAGTAAGAGATTTAGAGGAGAAGCAGTACGTTATTTTATCTTATCTGCACATTATCGAAGTCCTTTAAATTTCAGTGAAGAGCAATTACAACAAGCAGAAGCTAGTGTGCAGAGAATAGAAAATGTAATTTTAAATTTAGAGCATAGTTTAAAGCAAAGCAAAATAAAAGAAGATATTTTAGAAGATCAAGAAAAACAGATTTTAGAACAAAAAAATGAATCTGCCCAGCAATTTATTATGGCTTTAGATGATGATTTTAATACCCCGGTAGCCATAAGTCACCTGTTTAATTTTGCCAAAATAATAAATCGTTATCTTGCTTCTAATGAAGGGAAGAGTAAATTAGTTTTAGAAGAAAGTAAAAATTTTTATTATACTTTTGCTGGTAAAGTTTTAGGTATAATAAAAGAAAAAAAGAAAACTACTGACCTTAATCAGGAAATAGAAGAGTTATTAAAAGAAAGGGAACAAGCTAGAAATAAAAAGGACTGGAAAAAATCTGATCAAATTAGAGAGGAATTAAAAAGAAAAGGAGTCATATTAGAAGATACTCCTGAAGGCGTGAGGTTAAGGAGAATTAATTAATGGGTTTTAAAGAGAGGGATAATTCTTTTCTAAAATATAAGGATTGCAGTGATGAGGAATTAGTAAATTTAGCAAACCGGGGGAATGTAATTGCTGAGGAATATTTGATTACTAAATTTAAGAGGATGGTTAAATTGAAAGCTCGTTCTTATTTTCTAATTGGGGCTGATGCAGAAGATATCATCCAGGAAGGAATGATTGGACTTTATAAGGCAGTCAGGAATTTTCAATTTGAAAAACTTTCATCATTCAAAGCTTTTGCTGAGTTATGTGTTACCAGGCAGATGATTACTGCCATAAAAAGTGCTACCCGCCAAAAGCATATACCATTAAATTCTTATATTTCTTTGAATAGACCTATCTTTAATGAAGATTCTGACCGAACTTTATTAGATGTAGTAGATAGTGTTAATATTGATGATCCGCAAGATCTATTTATGAGAGATGAAAATTTAAACAGTTTTAAAGAGAGAATTAAGAGGGTATTATCCAACTTAGAGAGAGAAGTGTTAGAATCTTATTTAGATGCTAAATCCTATAAGGAAATAGCTGCTGAATTAGGGAAGCAGGTAAAATCGGTAGATAATGCGCTACAGAGAATAAAACGAAAATTAGAATTAATTAAAAAATAATTAAAAAAGATTGACTTAGATATAAAAAATATTTATAATTTACTAAATTGCCGATGTAGCTCAGTAGGAAGAGCAGCTGATTTGTAATCAGCAGGTCGGGGGGTCGACTCCCTTCACCAGCTCCATTCTTTAATCACCTTTTTTTGGG
>DJVR01000001.1 GCA_002441285.1 Candidatus Atribacteria bacterium UBA6251
CACTTTTAATTCTTAAATAACATTTAAAAATAAATCTGTTGACATTAAGGATAGAGTAGTGTAATATTTAAAAAATAAAAATTTATGGCCAATTAATATTTAACGTTTTTTTACTCGTATAAGCTTTCGAATAGGGCGAAAGCGTCTCTACCAAGTGACCGTAAATCACCATAGGCTACGGGTGGAAGTGCATCTTAGGGATTCACTTATTCTGAATAGATTTTATTACGTTGCGGTTAAGAATAAAATTGATATATTCAGAATCAAGTTAGAACCAAGTGATGCAAAGTATAGTATATTATACTACACCGGAGGGTTAAAAGCCCAGGCGGAGAGGTTCCACTCTAAAGAGGGAATTTCTATCCCCTGGGCTTTAATTTTTGAAGATTAAATTTTAAGAATTTTTGATTGCTAAATATTATCCAACTAAATATAAAAAAATTTTTACTACCAGTGCTAATCGAAAAATCTAGAAGAAAAGGGTAAATAGGAGGAGTAATTAATGGGCAGCGTAAAAGATTTATTAATTTTGGAACCCCCTACCGAAAAATCCCCGGGTTTGGGTAGATTTATCTTTTCTGACCGCTATTCTGTCTTTGATTGGGGTGAAATGCCTGACCATATTGATCAGAAAGGTGCAGCTTTATGTATTTCTGCTGCCTATTTTTTTGAAAAGATAGAGCAAGAAGGGATTATGACCCACTATGTAGGGTTGGTGGAGAACAATCAGGTAAAACCTCTCCAGGGGATTAAGCAACCTACTAACATTTTGGAAACTAAAATCTATCGGGTCCTGCAGCCTCAACTAACTAAACAGAATACCTATGATTATCAGATCTACCAACAGGAAAAAGGTAATTTTTTAATTCCCTTAGAAGTTATTTATCGTAATTCACTTCCAGCTGGTTCCAGCGTATTTAAAAGATTAAAGAAGGGGGATTTAAGCTTAGAGGAATTAGGATTGGATGAACTTCCTCAAGAAGGAAAAGAATTAAACACACCTTTTCTAGATGTATCTACTAAATTAGAAGCTACCGATCGTTATCTTAGCTGGCAAGAAGCCCAGGAGATATCCCGGCTTTCTCCTCAGAAAATGGATGAGATAAAAAAGATAATCTTAAAAATTAATCGAATGATCAGCCAGGAAGTGCAGAAGATTGGCTTAAAAAATGAAGATGGCAAATTTGAATTTGCCCTGGATAATAATCAGAATATTATTGTAGTTGATGTATTAGGTACTATGGATGAATGTCGTTTTACTTATCAGGGGGTTCCGGTTAGTAAAGAAATTGCTCGTCTTTATTATCGTCAAGTCGATTGGTATAAAGAGGTACTTAAAGCCAAAGAAAAGGATCCAGTCCATTGGAAAGATTTAGTAAATCAAGAACCCCCTAAGTTGCCATCACGTTTAAAATTATTATTATCCTGGATCTATGGTGCTTTTACAAATGAAATAACTGAAAAAGAGTGGTTTGCGGGTATTCCCTCCTTAAAAGATGTATTAAATGAAATACGTGATTTTCTAAAAATGTAATATTTTTTTATCCAATTATTAAATTATTAGATAAGGATTATTTTAATATGCAATGGAAGGTAAAAATTAGTATTAAATTGAAATCTGGAGTCCTGGATGCCCAGGGCAAAGCAACTCATAAAGCCTTACTAGCTATAGGATTTCAAAAAGTTCAGGAAGTCAGGATTGGTAAATTAATTGAATTGAAACTCGAAGGTGATTCCCGAACAGAAGTAGAAAAGCAGATTCAGGAGATGTGCCAGAAGCTCCTTGCTAATCCGGTGATTGAAGATTTTGTTTATGAAATAGGGGAATTGTAATGAAATTTGGTGTAGTTCAGTTTCCCGGCTCAAACTGTGATTATGATTGTTATTATGCCTTAAAATATGTTTTAAGGGTTCCAACTGCATTTATCTGGCATAAGGAGAAGGATATTTCTGGATACGACTGTATTGTTTTGCCTGGAGGATTTTCTTATGGTGATTATTTAAGAGTAGGGGCGATTGCTCGTTATTCTCCGGTTATGAAAGCGGTGGTAGATTTTGCCAGCAAAGGTGGGTTACTGATCGGTATTTGTAATGGTTTTCAAATTTTAACTGAAGCAGGACTATTACCAGGAGCTTTAATTAGAAATCATTGTCTTCGTTTTATCTGCAAGCCCCAGAACATTCGAGTAGAAAATATAGAAACCCCTTTTACCAACAGGTGTCAGAAAGGACAAGTATTAAAAGTTCCTATCGCCCATGGAGAAGGTTGTTATTATGCTGATCAAAAAACACTGGAAGAATTAGAGGAAAACAATCAGGTTTTATTTCGTTATTGTGATATTGAAGGAGAAATTACCAAAGCAGCAAACCCCAATGGTTCCTTGCATAATATTGCTGGTATTTGCAATAAAAAAAGAAATATTTTTGGTCTGATGCCTCATCCCGAAAGAAGTATGGAAGAATGCTTGGGTTCTACTGATGGCCGTCTGATCTTTGAGTCTATTATTAATTATCTACAAACAGACTCTTTAATTTTAAAGGATTGAGGAAAAAGTAGGAATGACTGAGTGTAAAGAAAAGAAAATCTGGCAAAAGTGGAGTTTGACTTTAGATGAATATCGATTAATAAATCAGTCTCTGGGACGGGAAGCCAATGAATTAGAAATGGGTATCTTTGCAGTGATGTGGAGTGAACATTGCAGTTATAAGAATACAAAAATTTTATTAAAAAGATTACCCAGTAAAGCCCCTTGGGTAGTTCAAGGACCTGGTGAAAATGCTGGTATAATCGATATTGGTGAAAAATTTTTAGTGGTGATGAAGATGGAAAGCCATAATCACCCTTCTGCTGTTGAACCATTTCAGGGCGCTGCCACTGGAGTAGGTGGTATTCTACGGGATATTTTTACTATGGGGGCAAGACCAATTGCGCTTCTGGATTCCCTTCGTTTTGGTGATTTTAATCAAGATTTAACCCGTTATTTATATATTGGAGTAATTGGGGGGATCTCTTTTTACGGGAATTGTATTGGTGTACCGACTATTGGAGGAGAGACCATCTTTTCCGAAAGTTATCAGGGGAATATCCTAGTAAATGTAATGTGTGTGGGTTTGGTAAAGAAAGGGGAGATAATTCGAGCGGTAGCTAAAGGAAAAGATAATTCTATTATTTTAATTGGTGCAAAGACAGGACGGGATGGGATAGGTGGTGCTGCCTTCGCTTCAGAACAGCTAACCAAACAGTCTGAACAGGATCGCCCAGCAGTTCAGATTGGAGATCCGTTGGCAGGTAAATTATTGGTAGAAGCCTGCTTGGAATTGAAGCAGTTTGAAGAAGTAATTGCCTTGCAGGATTGTGGAGCAGCAGGCTTAGCTAGTTCTTTAAGCGAAATGGCCGCCCGCGGAAAGAGCGGAGTAGAAGTAGAATTATCTAGAGTACCCCAGAGGGAAGCAAATATGACTCCAGCGGAAATTATCTTGTCTGAATCTCAGGAAAGAATGATAGTAGTAGTTAAAAAGGGTAAAGAAGAAAGGGTCTTATCCACTTTAAAAAAATGGGATTTAGATTCAGCCATTATTGGAAGGGTAACCGATGATGGGGAATTTACTATTAAACATAATGAACAAATTGTAGCTTGCCTTCCCGTGAACTTATTAGTTAAGGCACCCACGATTAAGAGAAAAGTAAAAAAACCCTCTTGGTTGAGCAGGGTAAATGTTCTTGATTTAGAAGAAATTAAAGTATTTGAGGATTATAATCAAATCTTAATTGATATGCTGGCTTCCCCTAATTTATCCAGTAAAGAAGAAGTTTATCAGCAATATGATTATCAGGTTCAAACTAATACCATTATTCCTCCGGGTGATGATGCCGCAGTTTTAAGGATTAGAGGAAGTAAAAAGGCTCTTGCTTTGACTACTGAGGGAAATGGAAGATATTGTTTTCTTGACCCCTGGCAAGGAGCAAGAATTGCGGTAGCTGAGGCGGCTAGAAATTTATCCTGCAAAGGAGCTTTACCTAAGGCGGTTACTGATTGTCTTAATTTTGGAGCACCCGAAAATAGTGATAGTTACTGGCAGCTAGTACAGACCATTAAGGGTTTGTCTGAAGCCTGTCGTTTTTTTGAAACTCCCATAATCAGCGGTAATGTCAGTTTATATAATGAAAATGAAGGGAAGCCCATTTACCCCACGCCGATTATTGGAATGGTAGGGGTGGTTGAAGATTTTCAAAATATTTGTACTTTGGAATTTAAAAAAGAGAATGATCTAATCTTTCTTTTAGGAGAAAGTTTAGAAGAATTGGGAGGAAGCGAATACTTGAAAGTTATACATAATTTGATTAGTGGGAATCCTCCTAGTCTTGATTTACAGAAAGAGAAAAAAATACAATCTTTTTGTAGAGAAATGATTGAAAAAGGGATTATTGCTTCAGCCCATGATTGCTCTCTGGGTGGATTAGCTATAGCTCTGGCAGAATCCTGTATTAGTAGCAATCTGGGAGCAGAGGTCAAAATAAAATCTAATATTCGTTCGGATTGTTGTTTATTCGGGGAATCTCAATCTCGAATTATAGTTAGCGTAGATGCATCTTTTTCTGGGGAATTTTTAGAGACTGCCTGGCAAAGAGGTGTACCTATTCAACAGATTGGAAAAGTTAAAGGTGATCGTTTGAAAATTAATCAATGGATTGATTTATCAGTAAATCAGCTTAAAGAAGCCTGGAGAGGTAGATGAACCAGCAAAAGTGAAGTAAAGGAATTTTGATATGAAAGAAGAATGTGGAGTTTTTGGCATTTTTCATCAAGGAAAAGTTATAAATGTAGCCCAATTTTGTTACCTAGGCCTTTTTGCTCTTCAACATAGAGGGCAAGAAAGCGCCGGTATTGCAATTAGCAATGAGCAAAAAATCTTAATCTATAGAGATTTAGGTTTGGTCTCAGAAATTTTTACTGAAGAGATATTAAATACTTTATCCGGGAATCTTGCTATTGGACATGTGCGTTATTCTACTTCCGGTGCCAATCGCTGGGAAAATAGTCAACCTATACTGGAAGAACATCAAAGCGGTTCTTTTGCTTTAGCCCATAATGGTCATATCATTAATCAAGAGGAATTGAAAAGAATCTTATCTTCACGGGGAGAAAGGGTTGAAGAGAATCAAACTGATAGTCATCTAATCTCGAAACTAATTAAGAGCTCTAAAGAAAAAAATATTGAAGAAGCAATTAAAAAAGTAACTGCTTGTTTAAAAGGAGCTTTCTGTCTGGTTATTTTAACTAAAGACAAACTAATTGGTATAAGAGATAGCTATGGTTTTCATCCTTTGGTATTAGGAAAGATAGATAATGGATATACCTTAGCCTCGGAGGATAGTGCTTTTTCTATTATTGGTGCCGAATATATTCGGGAAATAGAACCGGGAGAGATGGTAGTGATTAAAAAGGATAGTTATTCAAGCTACCAAATATTATCTAGTGCAAAAAAATCTTTATGTGTTTTTGAATATATTTATTTTGCCCGCCCTGATAGTAATGTTTTTGGGGAGAATGTAGCTTTTATTCGAGAAAAAATTGGTGAAAGATTAGCCTGGGAACATCCAGTAGAAGCAGATATAGTAATTTCTGTTCCTGACTCAGGTAGATTTGCTGCTTTAGGTTATGCTCACGAATCCGGGATACCCTTTCAGGAAGGTTTGCTTAAAAATCCTTATGTTGGGCGGACCTTCATTCAACCGAGCCAGGCATTAAGAGAAAACCTGGTAAGAATAAAACTTTCAGTAATCTCTCGTATTGTAGAGAATAAAAGAGTGGTTATGGTAGATGATTCGATTGTTCGAGGTACTACTACCAGAAAATTGGTTAAGCTATTAAAGAATGCTGGAGCAAAAGAAGTTCATGTTAGAATTAGTGCCCCACCTATAAATTATCCCTGTTATTTTGGAATTGATACACCTAATAAAGAAGATTTATGGGCAAGTCATTTTTCTATTGAAGAAATAAGAAAGTGGATCGAAGCAGATTCCCTGGAATATATCAGCTTAGAAGGTTTATTGAAGGTCTTTCAACACCATCCACCCTCAAATTTTTGTACTGCCTGTTTTGACGGAATCTACCCTATAAGTTGACTCAAGATAATTTTCACTATCTACTCAAGATATAAGGTCTATTGACATAGCTTTTCAAATTAAAATATAATAAAAAAGATGGTTTTTGAATAATAAATTAGAAGGTGAATTAATGAGCATAAATAAGATAGGGAATGGATTAGCGGTGGGAGTGGATATTGGGGGAACCAATATTCGAAGTGTGATTGTAAATACTAATGGAGAGATAATCTATAGCCTAAAGGTTCCCACTTTAGCTCAACAAGGAAAAGAAGCTACTATAAAAAGAATAATTGATACTATTCAGCAGGTTATTAACCAGTCCAGGGTCAATCCAAATAAATTAAGGGGAATAGGAATTTGTGCTCCTGGTCCCCTTAATGGGAAGACCGGGATTATCAGTTTTACTCCCAATCTTCCGGGTTGGAAAGATGTTCCTTTAAAAAAAATATTAGAAGATAAATTCGCGATGGAAGTAGTTTTGGAAAATGATGCCAATGCTGCAGCCTGGGGAGAAAGAAATTTTGGAGTAGCTCGGGGAGTAAATGATTTAGCCTGCTTTACTTTGGGTACCGGAATAGGAGGAGGAATTATTATTGATGGTAAGATCTACCATGGAGCAGATTATGGAGCAGGAGAATTTGGACATATGACGGTCAATAAAGATGGACCACGATGTAATTGTGGTAAATATGGATGTTTGGAGGCTTATTCTTCTGCTACCGGGATAAAAAATAGAATAAAAAATAGATTGAAAAAAGGATTAAAGAGTGAATTTCTAAATTTAAGTCAAGAGTCAAAAGTTGATGAGATTAAGTTAAAATCAATTTTTGAAGCAGCTCGCCAGGGTGATAAATTGGTAGCTGATATAGTAGAAGAGGCGATTAATTATTTAGGGATAGCTATCTCTAATATTGCTAATATACTAAATCCTCAAATGGTTATATTGCTGGGAGGAATTAGTAATGAAGGAGAAAAACTTTTAATTCCTTTGCGAGAGGAAATAAAAAAAAGAACTTTATATACTCATTATAGATCTTTAAAGATTATAGTTGGAGAGTTAGTAGACATGGCTGGAGTAATAGGGGTTGCATCTCTTATTTTCGACTAACTATCAAACGTAAAAACGATTAATAGATTAAGCTTTCATCAGTATTACCTCCAATACAATCTCAAAAAATATTACCGCCTAATTTTTGGTAAAAATAATATAAAAATTTAAAAAGTTATTTATTTGCATCAGTAAATGGAGGTTTTATTAAACTTATTATTGTGATAGAATATAGAGAAATTTTTCTGTATTCTCAATATTAAAGATAAAGAGTAGAAGATGGTATTTAAAAATTTTTAAAAGATAAACCAGAGTTGGCAGTTCAGTTATGTTTTATTTTTTGAAACCAAAAAGAGAAATTTTCTTTTTTTAGTTCTTTTTATGATTTTATTCTGGGCTTTTAATTCTTTTTCTGTTTACAGTGAAGATGAACCAAAATTTCTTATTATTCATTTGGATGTCTTATCCTCTCCTAATTTTTTTCAACATCTAAAAGAAGATTATTTTCCTAATAGGGAAGCTATTTTTGAAGAAAAAGGAGGACATATAATCCCCTATCTACGGATTAAGTTTATTCCCTGGAAGGACTGAAATTACTATTCCTCATTTAAGAGAAAGAGCGGATGATACTACTGGAGGAGAGGGTTGAGGATACTATGATCGAGAGAAAAATAGAATAATAAAGGATTAGGTGACTCTTTTTGATATGCTTTTGTATATTCCCCGAAGAGCAAAAGCTAGGTTTTTTATAGAAAAGAGATAAACTATCAGCTTAATGATTATCTTTCCTTAAACTGGCGGATACCTGAGCGTATTGGGATAAGTTTTTGTTGGTAGCTCTTTTAGAGAAGTAAACTTTGAGTGAATAATATTAAAGAAGATTTTTTAATTATGAAAGGGAGATTTTTTATGATTTCTCGTTTTTTTACACAAAAGAACGCAAGTTTATATAAGAGGAATATGCTATTTTTAGTGAATAGAGGTACAGTCTTAATCTGTTTGTTAGTCTTAATAAGTATAATTTTTTTATCCATAAATTTATCAGCAAATGGTGAGCAAGATCCTAAATTTCTCATTCTCCATCTGGACGCGGTAGCTTCAACAAATTTTTTTTATTATATAGAAGAAGGATATCTTCCTAATATTCAAAAAATATTTAAAGATGGTCATATTATTCCTTATGGCCTTAGTCTTTTTATTGGGGGGACAGAGGTGATCTATCCTCGCCTGAAAAAAGGTCTGGGTAATGAAGCAGGAGAAAATGTTGGTTGGGGATATTATGATCGAGAGAAAGAAAAAGTAATTTCAGATTTAAATACTTTTTTTAATTTATTTTTTTCTCTTCCTCGTCGGGCCCGAGCCAGCTTCCTCTATGGGATTCCCGGGTTAGATTTCTTTATGTTTCTGCCTATAATGAATATCCCACAGCTTTTAGAGACTTACGGAGTTGTTGAATTAATTTGGTTTGCAACTGATTCAATCGGGCATGCTATAGGTGAAAAGACCTATATTGATAGTATCAAAAGATTTGATCATTATTTTGGAAGACTGGTGGAAAGGTTAAATCTTGAAGAAGTTAATCTAATTCTCTATTGTGATCATGGTATGTCTTTTAAAAATGAAATATACATTAACCATGTATCAGAGATAAAAAGGGTGGTGGGGGAAGAGTTAGCTGCTTTTCTTTATCCTAATATATATTTAAAAAATATTAAGTTAAAAGAGTATTATGCCCAGAAAATCATTCAGGAAACAGAAATCGACTTTACCTTTTATAAAGATAATAATAACCCTAAACGTGTAATTGGATATTCAATTTATGGTACAGTCTTTTTTGAAGAGAATGAAGAAGGTAAAATAAGATATCTATTTCAGGGAGAAGATGTTTTTGATTATTCTACTAATGGCTATCAGGGTCAATGGTTAAGTGATGCAGAATGGTTGTCTTTTACCAGGGAAAATAAATATCCAGCCGTACCACCTAATATTTTTAGATTTCTATCTAATAAAAACGCTGGGGATATTGTTTTAGTAATAAATCCACCTAAAATAATCTACACTAAATTAGGTTACTCTGCCAATCACCATGGGATAACAAATACTGATCTATTAGTTCCGATATTGTTACGAGGTAAAGATCTAATTCACCTTTATAATCGAGAAGAGATGTGGTTACATACCCTATTTTCTAGCATCCCTAATCTCAATTTTGAAAATATCGAACCAATGAGAGAAAAAAATAAGCTTTACTTCTGGAGTAACTTCCAAGAAGGAGTATATCCTGGCTTTGAAGTATCTCTCTCCCCAGCTTATCGCTGGAATATAGCATTACAACAAGAACAAGCAATCTTTAAAGGTTGGTTGGAATATGATTTCTATAGTTCTTATGTTCTTCGATTTTGGGTTGGTATAGGATTGCAATACCAGACTAATAATCTTGAACCCTTCCTTAATGCTCGTCTACAAATAGATTTTGGAAAGGTTCAGTTTAATTATGGTGGGCAGGCTAATTTCTATAATCTAAGAGATTGGCAGGAGAATAGAAAAGAGATAAGCTATCAGCTTAATGATTATCTTTCCTTAAACTGGCGGATACCTGAGTGTATTGGGATAAGTTTTTGTTGGTAGCTCTTTTGTTGCTTAGTTAATTTACAATAAATTTAATGCTACTGATTTATATTTTTTGGAATAATTATTCGGGTAAAGATTAAAAAATATTTATAGATGAGAAAATAGCAAAAAATCAGCGAAAAAAAACTATTTTTGTGTTGTAAAAAGAGGATTTTTTATTATTTTCTCGAATAATAAATTATAATAACTGAGGAGGAAGGAGGTAAAAATGTCCAAAAATTTAGTAGTTTTTTTGATTATCATTTTATTGATCATAGGAGGAGTTGGTTTATATTACTACGATCAAACCAATCAGAAAAAGAATAAATTAGCTGAGAAGAATTTAGAATTAGAGGACAAATCCTTAATCGTTTCTGAATTAGAAAAAAATATTTTAGAAAAAGAAAACCAAATTACCCAGCTAAAGGAAAATCTTACCAAAGAGAAAGCTGAGTTACAGGAGGAATACTCTACACAATTATCGGCTTTAAGGGAAGAAAAAAATCAACTAGAAAGCCTATTAGCTGAGAAAGAAAAAGCCTGGGAAGAAAAAAATAAAGAAAAAGAAGAATTAATCACCAGATTAGTTGAAGAGAGTGCAAATCAAAAAGGTACTTTAATTAATTTAGAGAATGAGTTAACTAAATTAAAAGATGAGTTATTAAAAACAAACGAAGAAAAAATAGAAGTTGAAAGATTATATAACGAAAAATTATCAGCTTTAACTGAGGAAAAGGTGTTGCTGGGTAACCAATTAGCGGAAAAGGAAGAGGTAATAAAAACCATTGAACAGGAGAAAGAGGAATTAGGGAAAACAATTACTAGCAAAGAAGAAAATATTATAGCTTTAAAAGAGAGTTTACAGGAAAAGGAAAAACAGATTGAGGAGTTAAAAACTAATTGGCAGGTGCAAACTAAAAATTTGGAAGATGAATATATAGTAAAAATAAATACCTTGATAGAAGAGAAAGCAAAACTAGAAGCATTGTTAGTAGAGCAAGGAGAAAGATTAACTACTCAGAAAAAAGAAAAAGAGGAAATAGCCAGTAAGTTACAGGAATCTATCAGTAAGGTTAATGAATTAGAACAGCAATTATCTGAAGAAAAAAGTAAAAAAGAAGAAGATTATCTTTATGAAATCTCCTTATTAAAAGAGGAGCGAGATAAACTCGGGGAGCAATTACAAACCGCTCAGAATCTAATTCAGGAGAAGGAAAATACTATAGACCAAATTATACAGCAAAACGAAAAATTAGAAAAGAGTTTGGATGAAAAGGAAAAGATTGTAGATGAACTAACCAAGAATGAAAAAGAACATCTAAATCAAATAACAAATCTTCAGGAAGTTAAGGACAATCTTGAGGAACAACTAAAAACCACCCGGGATTTAGTTTTAGAGAAAGAGAATACTATTACTCAGATTTCGCAACAAAAGGTAGAATTAGAAGGAAACATCATAGAAAAGGAAAATAAAATTAGTGAATTATTAGAAACAATAAAAGGCTATGAAGTTCAAATTACGGAGATAAAAGATTTATTACATCAGAAGGAAGAAGAAAAAGATACTGAATGGTCTAAAAAATTATCCTTATTAATGGAGGAAAAAAAGGAATTAGAAAATAAACTAACAGAAGCAATAAAGAAAACCATTCCTGATTATTACGAGGTAAAAAAAGGAGATTGCCTCTGGAAAATTGCTGAACAATTTTATCTCCAGGGTGAACAATGGATCAAAATTTATGAAGCCAATCTGGATAAAATAAATAATCCTGACTTAATCTATCCTTTCCAGAGACTAACTATCCCCCAATAAAATTAAAGATGTAAACAAAAGTGCCTGGCACTTTTGTTTACATCATCACTTATCCGCAAATTTGATCAATTAATTCTTTATATTTTTTGTGTATTTCAAATCTTTTTAATTTTAGAGTTTCGGTCAGTTCTCCTGCTTCAATAGTAAATTCTTGAGGAAGCAAGGCTAATGCAATTACTGTTTCGTATGGTTTAAAACCATTTTCTTTAGAAATTAATCTTTTGGTTTCACTTTGATATAGAGAAATTATTTGAGGATGTTTAATTAACTCTTGATTGTTTCGATAAGTTATATTTTCATTTTTTGCAAATTCAGCTAATTCATTAAAATCAGGAACTATTAAGGCACCTAAACGGGGTTTATCCTGACCGACTATAATTACCATATTAATATATTTGCTTTCTTTGAGTTTATCTTCTAAGGGTAAGGGTTCTACATTCTCTCCCCCTCTTAATACAATCGTATCTTTAATTCTTCCCATAATTTTTAAAAATCTTCCATCGTAAGTTTTTTTACCCAAATCACCTGTATTAAACCAGCCATCTTTAATTACTTCTTTAGTTTTCTCTTCATTTTTATAATATCCCTTCATTACCATTGGACCTCTGGTTAATACAATACCTACTTTTCCATTAGGTAATTCTTTTTTTAAGTCATTTTTATCCACAATCTTTATCTCTACTTCTGGTAAGGGTAAACCTACTGTAAACATTATATTGTATTCAGCACTTCGACTAGCCAAAATTGGTGAGGTTTCAGTAAGACCATAACCTTCAGTAATTACTAAGCCAATAGCGTTGAAAAATTTATCTAATGATTCATTTAGCGCTCCTCCACCACTAATTGCAAATCTTAATCTGCCTCCAGTTAGTTCTCTAATCTTTTTAAAGACTAATTGATCAGTAAGTTTATATTTCCATCCCAATCTTCTTACCTTTTGTTTAGCTTGTGCTAATTCTTCAGGGGAATAGGAAGGACGATCAAATAGTGGCCATTTACCAGTTAAGATACCTTCTGCTTCTTTATATTCTTCTCCTATTCGAATAGCCCAATTGAAGATGATTTTTTGAAGAGAACTTCCTTTATTAATCTTATCGACAATTCCTTTGTAAATACTTTCCCATATTCTGGGGACACTACACATAACTGTAGGCTTTTCAGCTTCTAAATCGGGTAAAAGTACCTGTTTAAATGGTTTACTATAAGCAGTAGATGCTCCTGCGCATAGGGCACAATATTCTACTGACCGCTCATACACATGCCAGGAAGGTAGTACAGATAAAAAATTATCATTTTCATTTATCTGAATAATTTTGGGGGCGTTTATAGCATTATGCATAAAATTAGCATTGGTAAGCATTACTCCTTTTGGTTCAGCAGTAGTACCAGAGGTGTAGATAATAGTAGCTAAATCATCTGGTTGACAGTTTTTAGATAGCCCTTCAAATTGAGTATCCCCCTGGGTTAATAGTTCTTCACCTAACTTTATTATCTGGGGAAAGGAGAATATTTGGAAAGGATTTTTTTCATTAAAATTTTTTTCTACTACTAATATTTTGTTAAATAGTTTTTCTGTTAAAGCTTCTTTCTCCAAAGAAGAGGAAAGCTCTTTGGCTATCTGTGGGGTATCTTTTTCTAGTAAATTTTTCAGGAATTTATTAGCTTTTTCGGATAAAAGAAGGTATTTTTCGTTATTTTTCAGCAATGATTTTAGTTCGGTTTGAAATTTTTTACTTATATTGTTGCCGTTTTCTTTATAATGCACCGGGATAGACCATTCTGGAGCATCTTCAGGATCAGAAAAAATGGTTACCTGGTCTAACAAAATAATCCATTTTATTGCTGCAAGGCGATCAGCAGTATTAAGGAATTTTGTGAACTGTTTTTCTCCTTCTAAAATAACGGCATTTGCATCTGAATGGTTGAGCTTAAAATAGATATCGTGAATTGAACTATCTCCACTACAGGGCACATCTGCTGCCCTCAAGCTGATAATGGCCAGATCAGCAATAATCCATTCAAAACGATTATCACTTACTAAACCCACATGATCAAACTCTTTTATGCCAATTTTTAATAATCCAGTACCAAATTTTTTTACCAGATCATAAAAATCCTGATAAGTAATTGGGCTAAATTTACCTTCTTTTTTGATTTTAAAAGCTGGTTTATTGCCGTATAGATTAACACTATTTCTTAGCATTTCGTTCAAGGTTCGCAAACTTTGTGTATTCATAAGGTTATCCCCCTTTATTTATTACCTAATTTTTAGTTGTTATTAATAGTAGTTATTAATACCAAGTATATATATTATCAAGCAAAAAGTCAAATAATTTATCTTCCTCAAAAAAGAAAAAATAAAATCAAAAATTAAATACCTCATTACCCTTTTTTATAAATTTTAATTCCCATATTTTTATAAAAATTTTCTTAAAAAAGAAAAAAGTAGGAAAGTTCTTAAAAAAGTGCACAAAAAAAGCAGGATTTTGGAAACATTTGTAGAATAAATAAATAACTGCTTTTTTAAGGAAGTAAAGTAAGGAGCAAGCAAGAAATTTCTCTTTACATTCTTTTTCTTTTAATGTTTAATTATGTTATAATTGCTACAAGGGAAGATAGATTTTGAGAGGGAGGTTATAGTAGAGTGAGGATTATATCTATAGCCAATCAAAAAGGAGGAGTTGCAAAAACAACTACTACTATCAATTTAGGAGCCTGTTTGGCTTTTATGAAGAGAAAGGTATTGTTGATAGATATGGATCCACAGGCTCATACTACTTTGGGCTTAGGTTTAGACCCGGATAGTTTAACCAAAACCGTATTGAATGTATTAGAACCACATCGTTCAAAAGATCGCTTAAAATTAGAAGATGTAATTTTAAAATTAAAATTTAAGGAAGAAAATCACTTATTTTTAGCCCCATCTAATATTGATTTTGCCAGTGCAGAATATAAACTAATCGATCAAATTGGTAGAGAGGATTTTTTAAGTTCCAGTATTAAAGAGTGTAATATTCCTTTTGATTATATTATTATTGATTGCCCTCCTTCCTTAGGAATTTTGACCGTGAATGCCCTTAAAGCTTGCGATGAAGTTATTATTCCAATGCAACCTCACTATTTTGCCCTGCGAGGGATAGAAGAATTTATGGAAACTACAGAAATTGTTCGTAAAAATCTAAACCATCCGCTAAAGATTAATATTTTAATTACTATTGCAGATGTCAGAAGTAATATTGCCCAGGAAGTAATTGAAGAGATAAAATCATATTTTGATAAAAGTTTGTTTAAAACTATGATCAGGAAAAATATTGCTCTGGTTGAAGCTAGTAGTCAAGGTATTCCTGCCATACTTTATAACCCCAATTGTCATGGGGCCATTGATTATTATAAACTTGCTGAAGAGGTGATATCCTATGAAGAAGAAAAAGTTAGTGCGAGGATTTAGTAAGATTATGGATTTTAGAGAAGAGTTAATCAGAGATACTTCTCCTAAAGTACCCGAAAAAATTGAAAAGATAAAATTAGAAGGTAATGGTGATGAATTAGCAAAAACTCCTAAAATGCCTAAGAAAGAGATTCAGAAATTTGTTAACATCAAGGTTATTGGAGTAGGCGGCGGAGGGAATAATGCTATTCGGGAAATGGCTAAAGAAGGAATGAGTAATCTCGATCTTATTGCTATCAATACAGATTTACAAGCTTTATCTCTTTCCGGCACGGAAAGCAAGATTCAAATTGGAAAAACCATAACTAATGGTTTGGGAACAGGAGGGAATCCTGATTTAGGAAAGAAAGCAGCGGAAGAAGATAAAGAAAAAATAACTAGAATTCTGGAAAAGGCAGATATTGTTTTTATTACAGCTGGAATGGGAGGGGGCACAGGGACTGGTGCTTCCTCGGTAGTAGCTAAAATCGCTAAACAACAGGGCATCTTGACTATTGGGGTAGTAACCAAACCATTTTCTTTTGAAGGGAAAAAGAGAAAATTGCAGGCAGAATCTGGAATTGAGGAACTAAAAAAAGAAGTAGATGCTTTAATTACTATTTCCAATGATCGTTTGTTAAAGATCTCTTCTAAAGAAACTTCTATGAAAGAAGCCTTTGAAATGGCGGATAAAGTCTTACGTCAATCGGTGCAGGCTATTGCTGATCTTATTACCATTCCAGGTTTAATTAACCTTGATTTAGCAGATGTGAGATCAGTCACTCAGGGTGCTGGTTTATCCTTAGTGGGTATTGGGATAGGAAAAGGTAAGAAAAAGGCTATTGCTGCCGCTAATTCAGCTATTTCTAGCCCCTTATTGGAAGTTTCTATAAAAGGTGCTAAATCCTTGTTGGTAAATGTTACCGGTGGTTTAGATATGAGTCTATTTGAAGTTAATGAAATCGTAGGGATAATTTCTCAAGCCGTAGGAGTAGATACTAATATCGTTTTTGGCGCAATTATTGATGAAGAAATAAAGGATGAAATAAGTGTGTCTGTAATTGCTACTTCCTGTGAAGAAATTAAAGAGGAAAAAGAGGAAGAAAAAGAGAAAGAAGATAAACAGGTAAAGACAATTCGAGAGACTATCAAAGAGAAAATACAGCAGGATTTAGAGGATAAGTATAGCCTGCGAGAAGAGATGTTAGATGATAAAGATTTAGATATCCCTGCTTTTTTAAGGAAAAGAATTAAGGATGGTGAAAAAAAGAATCCCTAAATTATTAAATAAATTTTTTTAAATTAATTTTCCCTACTTTAATTTTAGCTTACTTATTTTTTGTATAAATTAATCTCTTATGTTGTTGTGGGTTTATGAAAAACAAAAAGAATCATCAGCTTTCTTTTACCACTTATGAAGTCTCAACCAAAATAAAAAAAGATGACCCTCTACAAATTATTTTTACTACTATTGATTGGTCATTTATATCGACCTTACTTAAGGATAAATATCTACCCAAAAAAGAATTAACCTATGAGCCAGAATCTTTGTTTCGAGCTCAACTTTTAATCTGGTTAGGAGAAGTGACATCTAATAGGAACTTAGCTGAATCACTCAGATTTAATGCTCGTTATTGCCTCCTTTGTGGTTTCGATAATTTCCTTAAGACTCCAGCTCATTCTACCTTTTCTTATTTTAGAAAAAGAATTGGGAAAGATCTATATTACAAAATTTTGCATCGCATAATAGCCCAAACAGTAGTAGTTGCGTATATTAATCAAATAAATATCAGTTCTAATATTGTTCATATAGTAGTTTATTCCGGAAGTGGGGAAAAGAAAAGTTGCAACTGTAGTGGAAAAAGATGTAAATTTACCCTCCCAAAGGAAAAATCTTCGGAAGAAACTACTATTAAATTTACCACCAAAAACTTCACTGCTTTTGGATATAAAGTTAAATTAATCATCAGAGCAGATAATCAATTACCCCAGGAAATATACCTGACTACCGCAGAATAATATCTAAGTCAGATCTATTCAAGGAAATTAAGTAAATTAGTATGAAAGAACTTTTCTTATTCTACATTCTTCTAAAATAAATTTTTTTTACTTTGGGAGTAGTTGGGTAATAATTTAGTAATTACCAAAGTTTAAGGCTATTACTATTATTATAAATAAAAATATAAACCTTAATTTGAAGAGAAGTAGTTTAGCATATATAAATAAAAATTTTAAATACTATTAAGATCGGTAAATTAATTTATATATTTTTTTAACTGAATCTCCTTAAGCATAATAAATGATTAATTACTTGTTCAATGTGGTATTTTACTAAATTATACTCAATTTTTATAAACCTAAAAAAATGGAAAAAGTTTTAAAAACGTAGTAGATAGATAAAAAATAGAGGCAGTATTGACAAAAAGATGTTAATTGTTTAAAATGTTAATATAGTAAAAAAATTTGTTAATAAAATAACATTAAGGAGGTCAAAAGATGGAAATTTATACTGATGCCTTGGGTATGATCGAAACCAGAGGTTTTGCAGCTATGGTAGAAGCAGCAGATGCAATGGTAAAAGCAGCTAGAGTAGAATTAGTGGGTTATGAAAAAATCGGAGGAGGCTATAATACTGCTATTGTTCGAGGAGATGTAGCAGCGGTCAGGGCGGCCTTAGATGCTGGTAATTCAGCTGCTCAGAAAGTGGGAGAAGTAATTTCTGTACATATAATTCCTCGACCGCATAGTAATGTTGATCAAGTCCTCCCTTTAGGCAGAGGTCAAGTTAAAGGTAAAAAAGACAAGATGGAAACCGATTAAGGGAGACATCTAAAATACGGGAGGAATCAAGATGATACTGGCTAAAGTAGTTGGAACCGTTGTTTCCACTAGAAAAGAGCCAAAGATTGAGGGGATAAAATTTTTACTTCTAGAAAAGATTGACCCTACAAATTTACAGGGCAAAGGGGACTACTTAGTAGCTATGGATAGTGTGGGAGCAGGATTAGGAGAAATAGTTTTTTATGTAGCAGGAAGTAGCTCTAGAATGACCAGTACAACCGAAGGAAAACCCAGTGATGCAACGATAATATCTATTGTAGATTCTATCGATATTTATGGTAAAAATATTTACAAAAAAGATAGGTAGTTAGATGAAAAATTATTTACTGGTCTTGGGTTAAAAAATTATGATTACGAGGTAAAGATGATATTTGGAAAAGTTATTGGTACAGTAGTAAGTACTCAAATAGATGAAGGGATAAGAGGTCGAAAATGCCTTCTTGTTCAGGTCTGTAATCACCAGGGTAAGGTGAGCAATAATTATTTAGTAGCTATAGATTTGGTCAGTGCAGGCATTGGGGAAATGGCACTCATCTCTCAGGGAAGTTCTGCCAGACAGACTGAGATTACCGATAAAAAGCCAGTAGATTGTGTTATTGTAGGAATTGTTGATTTAGTAGAAGAAAAAAATAAAATAATTTATAGAAAGCAGTAGGGGTAAGAAAAGGAGAATTAATTTATGACACTGGCGAAGAAGCTAAAAGATATGGGAGTAGTGGGGGCTGGTGGTGGAGGTTTCCCTACCCATATTAAAATTGCGAATAAATGTAAGCTAGTGATTGCAAATGGAGCAGAATGTGAGCCCCTTCTTTATAATGATAAATACCTTATGGAAAATGAACCAGAAGAGATATTAAAAGGATTGGAGTTAGTGATGCAATCAACTGGTGCCCAAAAAGGATTTATTGCACTAAAGAAAAAGAGCCTCACTGCTAGCGAAAAACTGAAGAAGTTAATAGCAGAAAAGAAAAATATAACCCTATTCCTTCTTGAGGATTATTATCCTATTGGTGATGAATTTATTCTAATTCAAGAAATTACCGGAAAAATTGTACCAGAAGGAAGAATCCCTCCAGATATTGGATTTTTAGTAAATAATGTAGAGACCCTAAAAAATATTGCCTATGCAGAGCAAGGGGAAGCCGTAACTAAAAGGACTTTGACCTGTATAGGAGAGGTGCAAAAACCGAGTATTGTTCTAGCCCAAATTGGTACTTCTTTTCGAGAAATAATAAACCTTTGCCAACCAACTTTAAGTGATTTTGTGGTAATTGCGGGTGGACCAATGATGGGTAAGGTGGTATTTGACCTGGATACCCCGGTAACTAAAACTACCACCGGGATTCTAGTTTTAGCCAGAGACCATCCTTTAGTATTAAAAAAGACCTTGAAAATAGAATATATTATAAAGCAGAGTAAAGCTGCCTGTTGCCAATGTAGTTATTGCACTGAATTATGCCCTCGTTATTTATTAGGTCATGAACTTTATCCACACAAAATAATGAGACAAATAAGTTACGGGCTTGATGTTCCCCAGGAGATAATAAAAAATGCCTTTTTATGTAGCGAATGTGGTCTCTGTGAAGTATTTGCCTGTCCCATGGAATTATCACCTCGCATAATTAATCAAAAGATTAAAGAAAATCTTCTCTCCAGAGGTTACCAGCCTGAATTTTATAGTAAGAATGGAAAATTGAGGGAAGATCAGCAAGATAGGAAAATACCCGGATCAAGAATTATAAATCGATTGAGATTAAATAAATATGAGGAAAATACTCGGAAGGCAGCGTTAAGTGTGGTAAAAACTAATTCTTCCTGCGTAGAGATTTTACTTAAGCAACATACTGGATTCCCTTCTTATCCGATAGTTAAAATTGGTGAGATGGTAAATGAGGGAGATCTTATTGCTGAAATTCCTCCAGGAAAATTAGGAGCACGTCTACATGCCAGTATCAAAGGTAAGATAACTTTTATGGATGAACAAAGAATTATTATCAGAAAATAAATGCTTTGATTATTAATTTGAAATAGGTAAGCTATGAAAACAAATGTGTTAGGAATATTAGAATTTAATAGTATCGCTATAGGTATAAAAGCATTAGATGGTATAGTAAAGACTTCTCCGGTAGAGGTGATAGAGGCAAAAACAATTTGTCCAGGGAAATTTGTAGTTCTTTTTACTGGAGAAGTAGCAGAGGTTGATGCTTCTTTAACTGTTGGTAAAAAATTGGGAGAAGGTCATCTGGTTGACGAGTTATTTATTCCCAATTTACATCCTCAAATTATTCCGGCTATTATGGGCACGGTAGATTGCCAGATATGGGATGCTGTGGCAGTAATAGAATCTTTTTCTATAATAGCCAGTATCGAAGGAGCAGATATTGCGGCAAAAACTGCCCATATTTTAATTAATGAGATTAGATTAGCTACCGGAATGGGAGGAAAATCATATTTTAAAATGATAGGGAATATCGAAGAAGTGGAAGCTGCTACCCAAGCAGCAACAAAAATTATTGGGGATAAGGGTTTGCTTTGTAAAAAGATTATCATTCCTAACCCTCATCCCAGGATTAAACCTTTTTTCCTCTATTAAGGTTTTCAAAATAATAAAAAACTTTCTTCTAGGTGATTAATAATGGATATAAATGAAGAAGATTTAAGATTAATCATTGAAAATGTGCTCAATAAATTAGAAAGTACTCCAGATTCCAAAAAGATATTCGGGGAATTTGGAAAGCAGAATTTAGCACAGAATGGAATTTTTAATGATATAGAACAAGCGGTAAATGCTGCCGAGATTGCTCATCTAGAATTAATCAAATTAAGTTTAGAAAAACGAAAAGAAATAATCAGAAGTATGCGTAAAATAGTAATGAGTAACCTTGAGCAATTAGCCAGATTAGCTATGGAAGAGACTACCTATGGGCGAGTAGAAGATAAAATTGAAAAAAATAGATTAGCAGCTTTAAAAACTCCGGGAGTGGAAGATCTTGAACCAGTGGCTTATTCGGATGATAATGGGATGACCTTAACCGAAAGAGCTGCATATGGGGTTATTGGATCTATAATTCCTTCTACTAATCCAACTTCCACAGTTATTAATAATAGTATCAGTATGGTTGCGGGAGGTAATAGTGTGGTGTTTAATCCACATCCCTCCGCCAAAAAAAGTTCTTGTTATACCGTGTCCTTACTTAATAAAGCAATTGTTGAGGCAGGAGGACCAGCAAATGTATTATCTGCTATGGCTAATCCAGATATTGATTCTGCTCAAACTTTAATGAAGTACCCTAAAGTCAGATTATTAGTAGTAACCGGGGGTCCAGCCGTAGTTAAAACTGCGATGAATAGTGGTAAAAAAGTGATTGCAGCGGGCCCAGGGAATCCTCCTTGTGTAGTAGATGAAACCGCTGATTTAGTTAAGGCAGGTCAGGATATTGTTAAAGGAGCTGGTTTTGATAACAACATTGTTTGTGTTTGTGAAAAAGAGATTTTAGCTGTTTCAAAAATTATAGATAGTTTAAAAGAAGAATTGAAAAAAAATGGAGCATATGAATTAAAAGAGCCAGAGATAGAAAAGGTAACTAGATTAGTTATTGCTGATCCAGGAAAACCAGGACATGAAGGAGCTCCGAACAGGGCATATGTAGGCAAAGATGCTTCTTTAATTGCTCGAGATATCGGATTAAATGTTCCTGAACAGACTAGAATATTGATTGGTGAAGTTGATCGTTATCATCCTTTAGTTTGGACTGAACAACTATTACCGGTAATTCCTCTGGTTCGCTTTAATAATGTTGATGAGGCAATAGATTTTGCGGTAGAGTGTGAACATAACTTTCGTCACACTGCTTCTATTCATTCTCGGGATATTTCAAAGCTTTCTAAAATGGCTAAAATAATGAATTGTTCTGTTTTTGTCAAGAATGGACCATGTTATAGTGGATTAGGTTTTGGAGGAGCAGGTTATGCCTCTTTTACAATTGCTACTCCAACTGGAGAAGGACTAACTCGAGCTAGAACTTTTACTCGGGAAAGACGTTGCGTCTTGGTCGGTTATTTTAGAATTGTTTGAAATTAAGTTAATAACCAATAAACCAAATAATTAAGCTAACAAGATACAAATATGTAGTTACTGAAAAAAGAAATCTCTGAAAAAATACAGTTTTTTAGCTCGATATCTGGAGGTCAAAAATGTACTTAGGAAGAGTAATTGGGAATGTGGTATGTACTCAGAAAGTAGAGTCCTTTAATAATATTAAGCTGTTGCTAGTACAACCACTTGATGAAAAATTAAAAAAAATTGGAGACCCCGTAGTTGCCTGTGATACAGTTCAAGCTGGGATAAATGATATAGTTTTTTATGAAGGGGGGAGGGAAGCTGCTTTAGGGCTAAAAAATTGGTTTAACCCTTCTGATCTGACTATTATGGGGATTGTTGATCAGGTGAATATAGGAGAATAAAGAATGATTTTAGGAAAAGTAATTGGTAATGTAGTATCCACAATGAAGTTATCTATTTATGAGGGTTATAAGATTTTAATAGTGCAACCAATTAATAATAGAGAAGAACCACAAGGTAAGACTTTTTTGGCTTTAGATACTGTTCAGGCTGGAGTAGGAGATATTGTTTTGATTATAGACGAAGGAAACTCTTCCCGTTTGATTATGAATAATAAAACTGCTCCGGTTCGAACAATGATTGTAGGAATTGTTGATTCAATAAACTAATATTTATAGAGAAAAAAGGAATAATTGTAATGAGTAATGATCAGATAAAGATAATTCAAAATGTAGTTAGTGGACTCCACTATACTGGTGTTTCCGAAGAATACAAAAATAGTCAGGAAAAAGCAAACAGTAAAGTAAGAAATATTGCTCTGGGTGCTGACCATGGAGGATACGAAGCTAAAGAGATAATCAGTAAATTTTTAAAAAACCTTGGTTATCATATCACTGATGTAGGAACTTATCATCGAGATAGCGTAGATTACCCCGATTTTGCCTTAAAAGTGGCCAAAAAAGTAGCTAGCGGTGAATGCGAAAGAGGAATTATGATTGATGGAGCAGGGATAGGATCTTCTATGGCATGCAATAAAGTTAAAGGAATAAGGGCAGCTTTATGTTATAATCTGAAAACTATTATAAATAGTAGAGAGCATAATAATGCCAATGTCTTGACTCTGGGTGGACCATTACATAATCCAGAAGAGTTATGTGAAATGGTTAAAGTTTGGTTGGAAACTCCCTTTGCTGGAGGAAGGCACTGGAAAAGAATAAATAAAATTATGGCTATAGAAAGAGGAAGCTAAACATCTTAAAGAATTTTTTCCAAATGAATTTAGTTTGTGGAAATAGAGGTAAAGGTTTATGGATTTAGATAAGATGGATAAAAAAGAGTTAATAGATAAAATTGCAAAAGAAATTATTATTCGGTTAAAAGAAGAATCTTCTTTAGATAAGCTTACTTTAAAAACTGATCAAAATAGAATGAAAATGCAGGATAGTAATTCTGGCGGAGAGACTAAAATACAGATAAATTCTCCTGCCGATTTAGCCCCCTATATTGATCATACCCTTTTAAAACCAGAAGCGACAGAAAATCAGATAAGACAATTATGTGAAGAGGCTATTCAATATGGTTTTTGTTCGGTTTGTGTTAATTTAACCTGGGTAGAATACTGTGCTAAGCAATTGAGAGGGACTAAAGTGAAAGTCTGTACAGTAGTAGGATTTCCTTTAGGAGCAACTAATAGTAATACCAAAGCTTATGAAACACGAAATGCCATTGAAAATGGCGCGACTGAGATAGATATGGTTATCAATGTAGGAGCGTTAAAGAATGGAAATCTTAAGCTGGTAGAGGAAGATCTCTGGGCAGTAAAAAGAGCTTGTAGAAGTACCACAATTACCAAAGCGATTATTGAAACTTGTCTATTAACTGATGAAGAAAAAGTAATTGCTTCTCAATTGGTAAAAAAGGTTGGTTATGATTTTGTCAAAACTTCTACTGGGTTTTCCACAGCTGGGGCAACTGCTCATGATGTTGCTTTAATTCGTCGCACAGTAGGACCTAAAATGGGTATAAAAGCAGCCGGTGGAATTCGCACCTATGAAGATGCCTTATTAATGATTAGAAGTGGGGCAACTCGTCTTGGTTGTAGTGCTAGTGTAAAGATTGTAAGTGAATGATTTTTTTTCAAAATATTAATGGAGACAATAAAAATGGATGAGCAAGATTATCAAAAGCTTATTGATATTATTACTAAAACAGTTCACCAAGAGATCATATCTCAGGAAAAGAAAGAATTAATTTCTGAATTATCTATTCCAGTAGAAGTATCCAATAGACATGTTCATTTAAGCAGGGAGTCTCTTGATATTTTATTTGGAAAAGGTTACGAACTGACCAAAATTAGAGATTTATCACAACCAGGAGAATTTGCTTGTCAGGAACAGGTGATTATTGTCAGTAAAAAAATGAAGGTAATCGAAAAGGTAAGAGTAGTTGGCCCAACTCGAAACTATACACAAGCGGAATTATCTATCACTGATGGTTATTATTTAGGATTAGATCTTCCCACCCGAATATCAGGTGATATAAAAGGTTCTCCACCCCTTATTTTTATTGGTCCAAAAGGAGTTTTAGATCTTCCTGAGGGAGCGATCCGAGCTGCTCGCCATATCCATATGACTCCTGAAGATGCGATGATATTTCGAGTGAAGAATGGTGACCGGGTAAAGGTGGAAGTATCTGGAGATCATTCTGTGATTTATCAAGATGTAGTAATTAGAATTTCCGAAAAGAGCAAATTAGCTTTCCATATAGATACAGACGAAGCTAATGCAGCAAACATAAAAGGAGAGAATTTTGCCAGGATTTTATAGTTTATTTTTACCAAAAAATGAGTAATAAAAATTTTCGCACTAATTATATATTAAATAGATTATCAATAGATGGCTTTGTCCATATCAAAGATTTGTCTATTCAACTGGAAGTATCAGAAATGACCATCAGACGAGATTTAAAGGAATTAGCCAGAGAAAATTTGATTAATATTGTACCTGGTGGGGCGGTCTTAAAAAAAGGTTTTTCTTTCAATATTAATGAGGAGAAGTACTTAATTAAAACTGCAGAATCCTTAAGATTGGAAGAAAAAATAAAAATTTCCCGAAAAGCAGCATCTTTAGTCAAGCCGAATGAAGTAATAATTATCGATACTGGTTCAACTACTGAAAATCTACCGAAATTTATACCCCAGAATATGCCCCTTACTATTGTTTGTTATGCCCTAAATATTTTATTTAATGTCTATGAAAATAGAAATTGGAAATTAATCTTCCCTGGTGGTTATTTTCATGATGACACACTAATGTTTGAAAGACCTGAAGGTGTAGAAATGATCAAAAAGATCAGAGCTAATAAAGCTTTTATTTCAGCAGCGGGAGTTTCTGAAAGACTAGGAATTACTTGTGCCACTAATTATGAAAAAGAAACAAAAAAAGCCGTTATTAATTCATCAGAGAAAAAAATATTATTAGTAGACTCTTCAAAATTTGGGAAGGTAAAAATCTCTCATTTTGCTAATCTTACCGATTTTGACATCATTATTACCGATGAAGGAATCCCAGCTGATTTTGTAGAAATTATTAAAAAAGTAGGTATTAAATTATATATTGTCTAGTTTTGGAGGTGAAAATTATGAATTTATCCAATAAGCAGATAGCCATTCTAGCAGAAGATATATATGAAGATTTGGAGTTATGGTATCCTTATTATCGGTTACAGGAAGAAGGGATTAAAGTAAAAATAGTTGCCCCACTGGCTAAAGAGTATCATAGTAAACACGTATATCCAGTACAAGCTGATTTATCTGCAGATGAAGCTCGGGTAGAAGATTTTGACGGGATAGTAATTCCTGGTGGTTTTGCACCCGATCGATTGCGTCGTTACCCTGCTATTCTTAATTTGGTCAGAGGAGTTTACGAGAAAGGCGGATTAATTGCTTCTATCTGCCATGGTGCTTGGGTAGTTATTTCTGCAGGAATTATGAAAGGTAAGCAAGCTACCTGTTTTTTTGCCATTAAGGATG
The DNA here is from genome assembly GCA_002441285.1 of Candidatus Atribacteria bacterium UBA6251. Taxonomy (GTDB): domain Bacteria; phylum Atribacterota; class Phoenicimicrobiia; order Phoenicimicrobiales; family Phoenicimicrobiaceae; genus UBA6251. Next base: position 25,942 of record DJVR01000001.1, read on the forward strand.
ATCTAATTAATGCAGGGGCAAATTATATGGACCAGGAAGTGGTAGTAGATGAAAATTTAATTACTTCCCGCACTCCTCAGGATCTTCCGATCTTTCTTTCCACCATTATTACTTATCTTAAAAGTAATAATAAAATTTAGAAAGTATATTTATGTTTTCAAAGTTTAAAAATAGCAAGTAAATAATTTTAAAAAGGGAGAAAGCTAATGAGATTTATAGCTGGATTTTATATGGGTATTCTGTTTTTACTAGTCGGAATAGTATTGATCCTTAATATTTTTTTTCACTTCCACCTTAATGTATTTAAATTAATTGTAGGAACTATCATTATTTCCTTAGGAATCTTGTTGCTTTTTAATGGTTTTGGTTTCCAGAGCAGCAGTGATATTATCTTAAAGGAAGGGGTAATTGTGGCTTCTAATTTAGAAGAAGAATATAATATTTTATTTTCTTCTGGCCGGCTTGATTTATCAGGGGTAAAGGTAGAAAGAGAAGTCAGGGAAGTTAAAATTAATAATCTATTTTCCGAAGGGAAAATATTTTTGAATCCAGAAGTTCCTGCCTTAATTCATGCCAGTTCAGTCTTTGGACAATTAGTATTACCAGATAATTCCTCGGTTAACTTTGGCTCGCGGGATTATCAAATAGGAGAGATAAAACCCAACCAAGGATATCAGAAGATTGAGGCTAATGCCATTTTTGGGAGATTAAGTATTTTATTTAGAGAATAAATTTCTTATTTGAGAAGAAATAGAAGGCTGGCTTAAAAAGATCAGGAATAAAATTTACCCCTGATCTTTTTTGGTCGCAAAAATTACCATATATAATTAATATAGGTGAAATCTAATTTTAGTTTAGTTAAGAGATTTTTTAAGGAATAATCGTAACTTCAGCGTCTGAGCTTTCATTACATCCTTCCAATTTCTGAGTAATACTAAGAGTATTTCCTATAGTGTGATCAAAATCTTCGGGAAGGTCTGCTTCTAGCAAAGTAAAGCTTCCATTTTCATCAGCGGTAGTAGTAACAGTTTTTCCATTGGTATCGGTAATGGTAACTGTTGCGCCTGGCTGTACTGCTCCTTCTGCCCCCTGAATAATCATTCCTCCGGTACCAATTGTTCCTCTACTTGCTGTTATTTTAGAAGCATCTGGTACAGGGCAATCTGGAAGAGGCGGACCAGCGCATCCTGCAAAGAGCAAAATAAGAAAGAGAATTAACATCAGACTAATAGATATAAGTTTTTTCATTTCTATCATTTCCTGAATAGTATATTTCATAGGATTATCTTTTTTTCTTTATATCACTTCCTCTTTCTGGCTAGAGTAAAAATAGATTTATCTTTTACTGGCCAAGTAATTATATCAAGCTATTATATATCTAAATATAAATAGATAAATAGAGTAGTTTTGAGTTTTAAGTGGCTATTTAAAAAATAAGGGCATTTTGAATAAACTATACATTAACGACAGCGATTGAGGTGAATAATGTAAAATTTGGTAGTTATTAGATAAATTTCTACAATTTATTATTAGTATCTCATTCTTTGCCCATATCTATAGATCAATTTATCAGTGATTACTTATTTTTATTATACGATAAATATTTTAAAATTCCTTTTTAATTTTAAAAAATAATTTTATCCCCCCTTGCTTTAAATATCTATCGTTCAATAGGGGGTTATTAGATTAATCTTAAGTATTTTGAAAGGCAAAGGTTTGAAAAAAAGAAATATATTTGGCCGGAGATAAAATATATGATATAAATAGACTGACGGTCAGTCTATAATTAGGGGTTTCTAATAACTATGGTTAGAATTGTAAAGGGATATGAAGAACGAAAAAATGAATTATTAGATACTGCGCAACAACTTTTTTTTAGTCGAGGTTATTCCCAAACCTCGGTAGAGAATATTATAAAAGAAGTTGGGGTATCCAAAGGAACCTTTTACTATTATTTTAAATCTAAAGAAGATATGTTAGACCAACTGGTGAAAAGAATGACCAGTCAGATTTTAAAAGAAGTAAAAAAGATAACCGAAAGATTAGATTTGGATGCTCTTACCAAATTAAATGAAGCTTACATTACTATTCGTAAGGTTAAATTAGAGAATATTCACCTGATAAAATTATATATAAAAGTTTTATACAAAGACGAAAATATAATGCTTAGACACAAAATATATATGAGTAATATAGAACTATTAGTACCTGAATTTGCGAAAATTATTCAGCAAGGAGTAGAAGAAAAAGTATTTAACACTCCCTTTCCTCATAAAGCTGCTCGAATAATCTTTGAATTAGCTCAAGTATTAAGCGATTCGACGGCAAAACAACTTTTGGGAGCAAGAGAAGGAGATGCTGATACAGTGATCAAGAAATTTGAAGAAGAAATAGAAGCCTATGAAGACAGCATAGAAAGAATTATTGGAGTTAAAAAAGGTAGTGTAAATATTGTTGATCGCAATATTTTAAAGAGTGCTCTGAGCAAATTTAAAGTAGAAGAAGATAAGACTCTCAATTTAATTTGATTTTAAAGAGAGTTAGTTAGAGTTGTGCATAATAATCAATTAGGGAATTAGAGTTTAATAAAGGAGGAAGATTAAATGGCTTTATTGGAATTAAAGAAAGTAAAAAAGATTTATCGACAGGGTAAGATAGAAGTACCAGCTTTACGGGGAATAGATCTAACTGTAGAACAAGGAGAATTTACTACCATTTTTGGTCCATCCGGTTCTGGCAAAACTACTCTTTTGAATATGATTGGTTGTTTAGATACACCTTCTGATGGAGAAGTCAAACTTAATGGAGATGAAGTGAGCAAGCTTTCACCTAAACAACTAGCTATGGTCCGACGTTATAATATCGGTTTTATCTTTCAAGCCTATAATCTGATCCCGGTCCTAACTGCTTATGAAAATGTAGAATTTGCGATCAGACTGATTCATTTATCAAAAGATGGCGAGATTAGAAAAAAGGTTTTAAAGATGCTGGAAGAAGTTGGTTTAAAGGGATTGGAAAATCGCAGACCAAATGAGCTTTCTGGGGGAGAAAAACAGAGAGTAGCTATTGCTCGAGCTTTAATTAAAGAACCTAAAATAGTTTTAGCTGATGAACCGACTGCTAATCTAGACTCGGAAACTGGAGCAGAAGTAATTAAGATTATGGTTAAAATGAATCAGGAATTGAAAACTACCTTTATTTTTTCTACCCATGATCCCCTGATAATGAAATATGCCAAAAGATTAATTAATTTGAAGGATGGTATGATTTCTGCCGATGAAAGGAGGGGATAAAAGATGTTTATATTTAAACTTGGTTTAAAAAACTTAACCCGCCAGAAAAGAAGAAATATACTTATAATTTTTGTGATTGCCTTTGCATTTTTTGGTTATTTAATGATGGATTCACTGATGAATGGTATGGAAGAAATGTCCTTTGATAATATCAAGAATTATGATACTGGAAATATTCAGATAGTTAATCCTGCTTACTGGGAAGATCGGGAAGATTTACCTTTAGAAAATTTAATCAATTTAAATCAGGAGATAATAGAAATTATCCAAGAGACTGAAGGTGTATTGGGAGTATCCCCTGAGCTAAGATTTAAAGCTAACCTTAACAATGGGATTGATGAAACAGCGGTGATAGGTTTAGGTATTTCTTTTGAACAGTATAATCAGGTTTTTGCAACTAAAAATTATATTGTTGAAGGCTCAATGTTTACCTCAGGGGAATTAAAAGCAGTGATTGGAGTAAGTTTGGCTGATTTGATGGATTTAAAAGTTGATGATTATATCACTCTTTTGGTTAGAACCAAAGATGATACCTTTAATACCATTGATGTGGAAATTTCAGGTCTGGTTAGAGCCCCTAATCCGATGATTAATAATGGGATAGTTTTTGTGCCTTTAGAATTAGCTCAACAAGCTTTAAATGTAGATAACGGAGTTAGCTTACTTGCCCTTAAGACAATTCCCGGAGAAGAAGATGCTATCATTAAAAGGTTGAAGAGTAGCTTCCAGAATAAAAACTTTAATTTGAAACCATATTCCTGGAAAGAATCTGCTTCATCAGTAATCGCCTTAAGTGCTGCTAAGAAAGGTGGAATTGGAACTGTTCTTCTTGTCGTTTTACTTATTGGTATGCTAGGAATTATTAATAATGTTATTTTATCTGCTCTGGAAAGAACAGAAGAAATCGGTATGATGAAAGCCTTGGGGATGAGGGGATGGGAAATTGTTTTTGTCTTTATGATAGAGGCAACCGGCATAGGTATCCTTGGTGGCTTAGCGGGATGTTTGCTCGGGTATATAGGGGTAAGTTGGTTGGTAAAATATGGATTTAGCATAGGATATATTAGTGGTGGAGATGCTTCTGGCTATGGCATTCCCATTCTTGATAGAATTTATGGAATCTGGAATTATCCTTCTTTTACCTTTCTATTTATTTTAGGTATAATAATTGCAGTATTATCCAGTATATTACCATCATATTGGGCTGCTAAAAAAGACCCGGTAAAAGCAATTTATCATCGATAAGGAGGTAGTAAAGAATGAAATTTTTATGGAGTTTAGCTAAAAAAAATCTATCCAGATCCAGAATCAGAACTTCAGTATCAGTTATTGCCATTGCTTTTGCAATTATTGCCGTGGTCTTTGCCCGGGGGTTAATTAGTGGGGTATTAGTTTCTTTTTTTCAAAATCACATTTACTACAAAGCTGGACATATACGGATTATAGATGAAGAATATAAATTGAAAGAACGCTTAATGTCTTTAAATTATACTGTAAATGGATTTAATGGCGAAGGCTACCTAGAGATGATTAAAAAAATAAAGTCAGTAGAAGGAGTGGAACAGATTATTCCGCGACTTAAATTTGGTGCAATAGTTAGTCTGGAAGATGATTTAGTAGGTATGGTAGGATGGGGTATTAATCCTGTTGAAGAAAGTAAATTTACTGGAATTGATAAAAAGATAGTGGAAGGTAGAATGATCCAGGAGGGGAATAAAGAAGTGATGATGGGAGCAGGATTATTGGATAAAATAGGACGTAAAGTAGGAGAGAAAGTTACCATTCTATATACTACACCTTTTGGTTCCTTCAAGGGCTCTACTTTTCAAATTGTAGGGAAATATTATAGTGATCTTCAGATGTTAAATGATATGGTTTTTTACCTCCCTATTGGTGAGGCTCAAAAGATTTTAGAGATGCCCGGAGAAGTTACTGAATTGCTTTTGATTACCCCGGATCATTATAAAGCAGCTTCAGTTTTACCCGTTCTTAATGATATATTCTCCCAGGAAGATAAATCTGGGAAATATATTCTACAGCTTTGGAATAAAGATTATGATTTGATTGAGCTTTTCGATTATGCCATTAAAATATATAACTTTATCTATGTTTTTATCATCGTATTAGCTTGTTTTGTATTAGTGAATACTTTGATAATGATTGTTAATGAGCGTACCCGCGAAATAGGTATGATGAGCGCTTTAGGTTTAAAGAGTAGAGAAATATTATACCTCTTTACTATGGAAGGAGCAATTATTGGTATACTGGGAAGTGCTATTGGTGCGGTAATGGGAGGAGTATTGACTAAAGTTTTTTCTGTAGTTGGTATCGACTATTCTGCGGCTTTTGAGGGAATAAAAACAGAAGAGTATTTGTTGAGCCCAATTTATTATACCGTATTCAGTCTAGAGAATCTTATTTTTTGCTTTACCTTAGGGGTGGTTATTGTTACTATTGCGTGTATAATTCCAGCCAGAAAAGCTGCCAAGCTTGAACCGACTGAAGCCTTAAGGCAGATCTAGAAGACCAGTAATAAGTAAAAAATAGTAAGTAAACAATAAATAAAGCAGGAGAGAAACTGGTTAACTAATCAACCAACTAACCAGTTAACCTAATAGAAAGGGGAATCTACAGTGAAAAGAATTAAATGTGTTTTATGGTTAGGGATAATAATTTCGATTTTGATTTCCAATTTGATAATAATTTCTGCTTCAGAATTAACTGCTGAAGAAATTATTAAAAAAAGAGATGATAATGAATATTTTGATTTGGTAAGAATAGAAGCAGAGATGACTATTGTAAATGGTGGAAGAAAGATCATAAAAACTATGATTGCCTTAAGTGATAAAAAGAATTCATTGGTGGAGTTTACCAATCCGCAAGATAGAGGAACCAAGTTTCTGAAAAGAGAAGATGATTTATGGATGTTTTTTCCTGACGCAGAAGAAATTATTAAAATTTCTGGCCATATGTTAAATCAGGGGATGATGGGAAGTGATTTTTCTTATCAGGATATTATGGAATCAGATAAATTAACTGATTTATATGACTTTAAAATTGTTGGTGAAGAAGAGATTGATGGACGAGTCTGTTATGTTTTGGAGGGTATAGCTAGAGAAGGAGTAAAAGTATCTTATTATCGCCGATTAAGCTGGATAGACCAAGAAAGATTTATTGGGCTTAAGGAAGAATTATATGCTCCCAGTGGAAAATTATTAAAAGTTACCACCGCAATTGAAATTCGGGAATTTGAAGGTCGTTGGATCCCGATTGAATCAGTTATGGAGAATAAGCTCAGGGGAAATACCTATACTGGATTTAAAATTATTCAAATTGAATTTAATCCGAAAATTCCAGAAGGGACATTTTCTTTACAAAATTTAAGATAACCATAATAAATAAGTGATTAGTAATTAGTGATAAGTAATAAGTAAAAAAATCAATAATTATTAATGAGCGAAATGTAGCGATACAAAAAATTAAAGAAAATAATAAGGAGAAGTTCAGGGTGAAAAAGAATTTTCATATTTCTATACTGTTTGTAATTATTTTTCTCCTGGCAACCATCCAAATTTTTGCCAAGATTGATCTTGGTGGTGAACTAAGCACTTCTCTGATAAGTATTATCGATAATAAAGGAAAGATTTCCCCTTATCTTCAGGGAAGTTTGGATTTAGAATTATTCTTACCGCCTCTTGACGATACCCAGGCTAAATTCGAAATATATTTATTTAACGATCCTATGAGTGGAGGCTTTGATTGTTTAATTAAAAAACTTTATCTTAAATATAAATTTGAGAAATTACATTTAACCCTGGGTCGTCAGCCAGTTTCCTGGTCTTTCGGTTCAATGCTCAATCCAGTTGATTTTACTTTAGGAGCGATGGTAATGGATGAAGAAACCGGTTCTAAATACCAGAATGCGATAGAGGCATATGTCCCTCTAAACTGGAATACAAGTATTTCTGCAGTAGCTGCTTTTCCAGAAGCCAGTCAGGAGGTCAAGTGGGGTTTAAGAGGTAGAACAATGATTGAAGGGTATGACCTTACTCTGAATTATGTCCGCGAGCCAGAAATGAATCTTTTGGGAAATTTAATTCCTTCCAGTCAGAGGATAGGCTTTACGGTAAAAGGTGATTTGGGTCCAATAGGAATATATGGAGCTTTAGGTTATTATTTTGAAGATAATGATAATGGTGATTTAGCCTTTTTAATCGGTGGTGATTATAGCTATTTCTTCGAAGCAGGGAATAAGATCTACTTCCAAGTAGAATATTTATCAATGAAAAAAAATAAACTTTCGTCTGTTTTAGGGTCTTTCTTTACTGGGAATCTTGATAATGACTTGGATGAAAGGGTTGGTTTAATTTTAGGTATGATAAATTATAAAATTGATGAGTTTTCTCAAGTTAATTTAATGACCATTTCCAGCATAAATGATGGTAGTATAATTGTTATGCCTGGTTATCGCAATCAATTGAGCAATAATTTAAATCTTGATCTGGGTACAGCAATTTTTCTCGGTAAGGAAAACACTCTTTTTGGTTCTAATCTTTCTGATGAGGTCCAACTGAAACCCCAGGGAATGATTAGTGTTGGTTTAACTTACTCATTTTAAAAAAGGGGATGGGTTACTTTTTATAAATGCATATTAATGTATTGCTATATTTTATAACTTATAAAAAGTAGCCCGCCCCCTTTTACATTGACAAGCAATAAGATATTATATATACTTGCTTTTAATAATAACCTATATTAATAGTTGATAAATAAGCTAAAAATAAGGAGGGGTTAATGTTTAAGTCCATTATTTGTGAACTTTTAGGAATTAAGTATCCCCTTATTCAAGGAGGGATGGCCTGGATTGCCGATGCAGAACTTGCTTCCGCAGTGTCTAATGCTGGTGCTCTTGGAGTAATTGCTGCGGGTAATGCTTCTGTAGAGTGGATTAAAAAAGAGATTCGTAAAGCAAAAGGATTAACTGAAAAACCGTTCGGACTTAATATTATGCTCTTGAACCCAAATTCTGATGAGATTGCTCGTATAGCTGTTGAAGAAGGAATAAAAATAGTAATTACTGGTGCGGGCAATCCTGGAAAATATATTCAAATGTGGAAAGAAAATAATATTTTAGTATTACCAGTGGTTCCTTCAGTTGCTCTGGCTAAGCGAATGGAAAGGGCTGGGGTAGATGCAGTAATTGCCGAAGGTTGCGAAGCCGGAGGACATATAGGAGAATTAACTACTATGTCCCTTGTTCCCCAAGTAGTAGATGCTATAAATATTCCAGTTATCGCTGCTGGGGGGATTGCTGATGGTCGTGGTTTGGCAGCTGCCTGGATGTTAGGAGCATCGGGATTCCAGATGGGTACCAGATTTTTGGTGGCCTATGAATGCAATGTTCATAAAAATTATAAACAAATGATCATTACTGCTAGAGATACCAGCACTATGGTTACCGGGAGGCCAACTGGTCATCCAGTCAGAATAATAAAAAATAAGCTGGCTAGAGAATTCCAGGAGCTGGAAAAGAGAAAAGCAGCCCTGGAAGAGTATGATGAACTAGGTAAAGGAGCACTTTATCGAGCAGTTCGAGAGGGAGATATGGATAATGGTTCCATAATGGCCGGTCAAATAGCTGGATTAGTGAAAAAAGAACAAAGCTGTAAGGAAATAATTGAAGAAATATTTTCAGAAGCAGAAAAAATAATCATATCAAGAGGGCAGCCCTCTTGATCATATGAGGAGAGGAAGATGTTTTTTGATTTAATTAAAAAAAGAAGAAGTATAAGAAAATTTAAAGAAAAGATGATCGAGGAAGAAAAAATTGAGCTGCTTAAACAAGCAATGTTGCTTACTCCATCCTCAAAAGGGAGAAATCCCTGGGAGTTTATTTTAGTAGATCAACGAGAGTTATTAATAAAACTTTCAGAATCCAAGCCTCACGGTTCTGCTTTTTTGGCCCATACACCTCTAGCTATTGTAGTTATTGCAAATCCAAACAGATCAGACGTATGGATAGAGGATACTTCTATTGCCACTACTTATATTTTATTAGCTGCTGAAGCTCTGGAGTTAGGAGCCTGCTGGATACAAATTAGAAAAAGAAAATATTCTGATACTATAGATGCCGAAGAATATATTAAAAATTTATTATCGATACCAGGGGATAGACGAATCTTATCTATGGTTGGGATAGGTTATCCTGATGAAAATAAAATGCCCAGAAAAGAAGAAGATTTAGAGTACAATAGGGTATTTTTTAATCAATTTGGTAATTATGAAAGAATATCTAAAAAAGAAACAATATAAAATAGGGTGTTTTAATGGATATATTAAAGGTAGGATTAATTTTAATAACAGGTATAGTGGCTGGATTTATGAACACTCTGGGGGGAGGCGGATCTTTACTTACTTTACCTATGCTCATCTTTTTAGGATTGCCAGCAGCGGTAGCTAATGGCACTAATCGTATTGCTCTGATAGTTCAGAATGTAGTAGCAGTAGGTAATTTTCGAAAAAAGGGATTTTTCTATCCAAAATTAGGTCTTGCTTTAGGTATCCCTGCAGTTTTGGGCTCTTTTTTAGGAGCCAGGATTGCCATAAATATTCAGGAAGAATTATTTCAAAAAATTTTAGCGATCATTATGATGGTAATCCTGGTTTTAATTCTTACTCGTCCAGAAAAAAAATTTTTAACAAAGATAGAAGGAGAAAATCTGAGTTCTACCCGTCTAATAATTGCGATGATAGTTTTTTTTGGCGTGGGTATTTATGGTGGATTTATCCAAGCCGGAGTAGGATTTATTATTATTACGGCTTTAGCTTTGATTACTGGATTATCTTTAGTAAAAATTAATTGTTTAAAAGTATTTATTATTCTTATGTATATCTTTTCTTCTTTTGTAATTTTTATCATGAATGGTAAGGTTGATTGGATTTTAGGGTTTACGCTAGCTGCTGGTAATGCATTGGGAGCTTATTTAGGAAGCAATTTTGCGGTAAATAAAGGAGATAGATGGATTAGAGTTTTTATCGTAATATCCATATTATTAATGTCTGCAAAATTGTTAGGCTGGCTTGATTTCTCCTAGAAAAATTTTGGGACTGCCTGTTTCCCTGGTTAAAAAGGAGATCTGAGATGTTTTTACCCACCACACGAAAAGAGATGCAAGAATTGTCTTATGATAAACTGGATATAATAATTATTACCGGGGACACTTATATCGATAGTCCTTTCTGCGGGGCGGCGGTAATTGGAAGGGTACTGCAGGCAGCGGGTTATAAGGTGGGTATTATTGCTCAACCAGATATAAAGAGTGGAAAAGATATTATCCGAATGGGGGAGCCAGAATTATTCTGGGGAATTACAGCCGGTTCCATAGATTCTATGGTAGCTAATTATACCGCCTTGAAAAAGAGAAGAAAAAAGGATGATTTTACCCCCGGTGGGTTAAATACTAAAAGACCAGATCGAGCAACTATCGTTTATTCCAATCTGATTCAGAGATATTTTAAGAAAACTAAACCTCTTGTTCTAGGGGGCATAGAAGCAAGTCTACGGAGAATAGCTCACTATGATTACTGGGAGGATAGGGTAAGGAGAAGTATTCTCTTTGATGCTAAAGCAGATATCCTGGTTTATGGAATGGGCGAAAGAGCTATTTTAGAACTGGCTAATAGCTTAAAAAATAATCAGGAATGGAGAAATATAAAAGGGATATGTTATATCTCTTCTACTCCCCCTCAAAATTATCAATTACTTCCTGCTTATGAAGAAGTAAAAGAAAATAAAGATAAATTTATTTCTATGTTTCATACTTTTTATCAAAATACTGATCCTTTTACCGCTTCAGGCTTGTATCAGAAACATGGAAATAGATATTTAATTCAAAACCCACCTCCCTTACCTCTTAGTCAGAAGGAACTAGATAGAATTTATGCCTTGCCCTATGAAAGAGATGTTCACCCTTTTTATAAAAGAGAAGGAGAGGTAAAAGCTTTAAAAACCATTAAATTTTCTATTAATACTCACCGAGGTTGTTATGGGGAGTGTAATTTTTGTTCCATCACTGTCCATCAAGGAAAATTGATCCAGGCAAGAAGCGTAAGGTCTATTTTAAAAGAAGCCAAATTATTGACTTCTCTAAAAGATTTCCAAGGTTATATTTTGGATGTGGGTGGTCCTACTGCCAATATGTATGGGATAGATTGTCCGAAAAGAAAAAAATCTGGCAGTTGCCCGAATAAAAGATGTTTATATCCCGAACCTTGTCCCCACCTTAAATTAGAGCACCAAGGACAGATAGAAATTTTGCATAAGATCAAAAAAATTAAAGGAGTAAAAAAAGTATTTGTTGCTTCTGGAATACGTTTTGATTTATTGTTAAATGATAAGAAATATGGGGAAAAATATTTGCGGCAATTAATCAGATTTCATATTTCTGGACAGATTAAAATAGCTCCTGAACATATTAGTAGCCAGGTTTTAGAAAAAATGGGTAAACCCAATCAAGGATATTTAAAAAGATTTAAAGAATTATTTTACAGGATCAATCGAGAGGAAAAGAAAAGACAATTCTTGACTTATTATTTAATAGCTGCCCATCCTGGTTGTCGGGAAGAAGATATGTATCATTTGAAAGATTATATTAAAAGAGAATTAAAAATAATTCCTGAACAGATTCAAATATTTACGCCTATTCCTTCTACCTATTCTACCTTAATGTATTATACCGAAAAGGATCCATTTAACCGAAAAGCTCTGTATGTGGAAAAGGATTTAAAGAAAAAGTCCAGACAAAAAAGGATTATTATTAACCCTCATTAACGGTAGCAGATCATTTAGATGGTGATTAATTCCCTTTTACCAAATTCTGATTAGTGCATTTACTCTATTTTGTTTATATTTACGCATAGAGATAGAATTTAGGAGGATAAGAGAAAAAGTTTCGGAAAAAATAAAGAAGTTCTTATAGAATTATGTTAAAATAAAAAAATAAAATCTTTATTATTTTATTAATAAACAAAATATTTCTGTTTCTGATATTTTCTGGGAAAATCTTGCCCACTATTAAAGGTGGTAATTGTGAAGATTTGAGCTAATTCAATTATTTCGATTGATGAAAAGGATGGATAATAATATCTTTAGAATTAAAAAATAGGTTGGTATAGAATTTGCTAACATAATAGACGAAAAGTCTTTAATTAGTAAACTCATCTAAATTAGATATTTTTAGAGGTAAAGGAAATTACTTTAATAAGATTAGAAGAGATGAAGGGAGGTATTTTCTTTGATCAAAAAGGCCATAAAAAGTAGGCTAATATTTATTTTATTATTTAGTATCATATTTTTTTCATATCTAGAGATATTCGCTGAAGAAGTTACCGAATTAGATCTGAACCAGGCTATAAATCTGGCTTTGAAAAATAATCTAAGCCTTAAAATTGCCGATTTAGAATTAAAGAATGCGGAAATAGATTATGATAAGACTAAGGCGGATAATTTACTTACTAGTTCTCGGTATGTGGAATTGCAGGGAGAGTTAGGTTTATTACAAGCAAATGATAATTATGCTCAAACCAGAAACGAAATTATTATTGAGGTAGTTCAAAAATATATACAGTTGCTTATGGCTAAGAAAAATATTTTTTTGAAAGAGAAAGGAACCGAGCTGGAAAAGAACCTATTTGAAGAGGTAAAAGCACAAGTTGATGCCGGTCATAAAGGGAGCCTGGAGTTACTGCAACAAGAAAATGAATACTATAACGCTGTGTTTGAATTAGAAAAGGCTAATAATGACTATAACCAATCTTTCAAGGAATTTATATTTGAATTGGGAATAGATGAAGCTGAGGAACAAGAACAAGAATTTAACTTAAAGGAAATTAGTTATCCACAGATCTGGAATATAGACGAAGAAACTGCCTTAAAAGAGGCAGTAGAACAGAGCTTTGTTCTAGAATTATGCCAGCGAAAAATAGAGTTGGCTCAAATCGATTTAGAAAGGGCCATAGTTGCCTCAAGTCCTTCTTTAGAGATACAACAATTAAAAAATAATATTGTTCTCTCAAATTTAGATTACGAAAAAACTTTAAAAGAGTTAAACAATTCTATCAGTAAACAATATTATTCTTACAAGCAAGCAATTAATAGTTTGAATTTAAGTCAACAAAATTTAAAACAAGCACAGGAAAATTATTATATTCTATCAGAACAGGTGAAAGCAGGTTTGAAAACAAAAAATGACTTACTATCTGCAGAGATAAACCTGCTTCAAGCAGAATATAATTTGAATTCTGCCCTTCTTAATTATCATCTGGCAAAATTGACCTTACAGCAATTAATGGGACAAGACATAAAGGGGGTAGAAATTGAATGAGTTGGGTGAGCAAGAGACCAATTTTGCTTGGTTATTTTAATATCATAGTTTCAGCCATACTTATGATTATTATTTTTTACCCTGATATCGCTCAAGCTAAGGAGATTTCTTTAGAGGAAGCTATTTCCTGGGGGGTAGAACATAATTCTTCTCTTAAAGAAATAAGAAACAATCTGGAAAGTATTCAAAGAAGCCTGGATATTCTAGAGACTGAATATGGTTTCAAAACACAAATTAGTGCTAATCCAGTTATTGCTGGTGGTTTTGAAAGCGATAAAGAGGGGGATAATAGCTCCACTACCAGCACTGCTAGTCCAGGAATTAAATTAAAGACCAGCAAATTGTTTTCTAATGGTATTAGTATTCAATCTGAGATTTCCTTAGCAGAAGAAGATTGGTTTAATTTAGAAGGACTTACTGAGGGGGCGAAAAGAACTTTTAGTGTAAGTAAAACCATTTATCCCTTAATTCCTATTGAAGTAGAGCAAGAAAAATATTCTACTTCTAATGAATTAATTAAAAAACAAAGAGCCTTAGAGTGGCAACAGGGGATTAAAAAGATCGATTTTCTGGAAACCTATTTTAGTATCTTACGCTTAAAAGAAAAATTAGCTTTAACTCAAAAGAATTTCGAGTACGCGCAAGAGGATTTGGCCCGAGTATTAAAAAGTATAGAGATAGGAGAAGCAAGAGAAATCCAAGAAATGGAGGCGAGGATCGCCCTTAAAACAGCGGAGATAAATCTTTTAGAAGCACGGAATAATTTTCAACAAGCAAAGGCTAACTGGTATTTAGATTTAGGTCTGACTGAAGATGTAGAAATTATCCTAGAGGAAAAGAACAATTTTGTAAAAGAGTTAACTCAAAAAATTGAATCCTTAGAAATAGACCTAGATAATATAGAAAGATTGATGGATTTGGTAATGGCTACTCACTATCAGCTAAAAAATAATCTATTAGACCAGGAGACTACTCAGAAAGAGATAGAATGGCAAAAAGCTAATAAAAAACCCCGGATAGATTTAAACGGAGCATATTCTAGTAAAAATAATGTGTGGGGGATAGGGGCTGAATTAAGCTATAATATTACTGATGGAGGAAAACAAAAGCTAGGAGAAGAAGAATATAAGGTAAAATTAGAAAACTTAAAAGAAGATTATCGACATATGATTGATCAATTAGCATTGGAGTTGTCTAACTTACTTAATCAGCAAAAAGTATTAGAGTTAAGCTTGGAAGAGAAAATAATCAACGTAGAAAAAGCACAATTAGAAAATAGATTTTACCAGGAGCAATTACAAAGAGGATTAATTAGCGAAAGTGAATTTCAACATAATTTGCTTATTGTAGAAAATGCGGAGATAGATTTTAAATCAGCCCAGGACGCCCTTTTAATTAATAAATTGCGAATTTTTCATTTTTTAGGAATGGGTAGCTTATAATTAAGGAGTGAAAGATGAAGATAAAAAGAAAATGGCTAATTATTGGAATTATAATAGTTGTAATCGTGGTTGTTCCAACTATTTGGGGAAGGTTTTTAGTAAAGAAAGAACAGAATGGTTTAGAAAATCAGAATATTACTATTACTCCTCAAATGATTTCAAAGGTTAAAAAGGGAAATCTACAAAATATAGTCGCTACCAGCGGATATCTTGAACCAGAAGATCAAAAAGCATTAGTCTTTAACTTGAGTGGTGAAATAGAAAAGGTGTTGATCAAGGAAGGACAGCGTGTTACCGAGGGAGAAGAACTAATTGTTCTGGAAAGAAGTCAGCAAGAATTAAATTATTTAAAAGCAAAAAATGCTTATGAACTAATTAAGATTAATGGATCAGAAAGTGAAATAGAAGAACAAAGATTAAATTTTCAAATTGTACAAAAAAATTTAGAAGATACTATCTTGAGGGCGCCCTTTTCGGGATTAATTACTGAAGTGTCAGTTAAACCAGGGGATTACATTAGCGCAGGGACACAAGTGGGCTACCTGATTGATGATAGTAATTATAAAGTTGAAGTATCTATTAATGAGGTGGATAGTCTGGGAATAAAAGTGGATCAGGAAGCTATTATTACCCTGGATGCTTTTCCTAAAAGAACCTTTTCGGGGAAAGTAGTAGAGATTCATCATTATACTATTAATGTAAATGGAGTAGTAACCCTACCGGTAGTAGTACAATTTAATGAAGTGGATCCCTATTTTAAACCCGGTTTCTCTGCTCTAGTAGAGATTATCGTGGGGAAGGCAGAAGGAAAATTATTAGTCCCGGTTACTGCTTTGGTTAATAATAATGGAAAACAAATGGTGATTAAAATGGTAGATAATAAACCAGTCTCTATTCTCGTAAAGACTGGATTGAGTGATGGAGTTAATACGGTAATTGAAGAAGGTCTAAGTGAAGGAGATGAGATAATTACTAATGCGTATATGTTTGGTGCAGCAGCTTTAAAGTCTGCTAATGAAAGAAGCCGTACTATTATGATGCCAGGTATGGGTGGACCACCTCGATAATTCGTTATTTTGATTGATTTAATTTAAGAATAGAACAAGCATGTAGAGAGCTGGAGCAATAATTCAATGTTAGAAATAAAAAAGATAAAAAAGATTTATCAATTAGGAAAGGTAAAAGTAGAAGCCTTAAAAGGGGTCTCTTTTGGGATAGAAAAGGGAGATTTTGTGGCAATTATGGGTCCTTCTGGATCAGGTAAGTCTACTTTGATGCATATTATTGGATGTCTGGATAAACCTACGGAAGGTAATTTCTTTTTAGATGGTAAGGATGTAAGTAAATTAGATGATGATAAATTAGCGGAAATAAGAAATAGAAGTATTGGTTTTGTCTTCCAGCAATTTAATTTATTATCACGAGCAAGCCTTTTACACAATGTAGAAACTCCTCTTATTTACGCTGGGTTGAAGGTAAAAAAAAGACGAGAATTAGCGAAATCAGCTTTAGAGAGTGTAGGTTTGGGCAATAGATTAAAGCATCGGCCTAACGAGATTTCTGGAGGAGAAAGACAAAGAACCGCCATTGCCCGAGCTCTGGTTAATAATCCATTGATTATTTTAGCTGATGAACCTACTGGTAATCTGGATACTAAAACTGGGGAAGAGATTATGAGAATTTTTAACCGGTTAAATCAGGAAGGTCATACCATAATTATGGTAACTCATGAGCCGGATATTGCCCGACATGCTAAAAGAATTATTCATTTACGCGATGGTTTAATTGAAAGGGATGAAAAAATTTAATGTTTTTTGAAATAATAAAATTAGCATTTGATAGCTTAAGAACTAATAAATTACGTACCTTTCTTTCTATGCTAGGAATAATTATTGGGGTGGGGGCAGTAATTGCAATTGTATCTATTGGTTCGGGGGCTCGAGAACAGATTACCTCTCAAATTTCTAGCTTAGGTTCTAATATTATTAACATTCTCCCTGGTACCAGTCGGGGCTGGGGAGGCAGGGTAAGTAGAAGTTCTACGGATATATTTACTCTTGAATTAGCTGATTATCTTGAGCAGGTATGTCCATCAGTAAAAAGAGTACTTCCTTTATCTCAGGGTTCAGGCTTATTAATTAATGGTGAATTAAATGTACAGGCTACCTTAAATGGGGTGAATACTTATTATCCTGAAGTAAATAATTATAATCTAGCCCAGGGTCAGTTTATAAATGAAGAAGATCTAGAAAATAATCGTAATGTAATAGTGTTAGGTTCGCAGGTAGCGGAGAATCTTTTTGGAAACAATAATGCCCTGGGTGAAAAGATTAAACTGAATTTTCAAAATCGAGATCAACTCTTCACAGTGATAGGAGTAATGGAAGAAAAAGGGGCAGGATTAATGGGAAATCTTAATAACCAGGCTTATATACCCATTACCACCTTTATGAAAAAGCTTTCCAATTCTCGCTTTGTTTCTTATTATATAGCACAAGCCAGATCTAGCGGAGAAGCTTCCTCAGCGGTAAGCGAGATAGAGTTTTTTTTGACTAAATATCTAAAAGATGAAGAAAAAGAGAAATTTAATATTATGAGTCAAGATGAAATTTTAGAAACTGTAAATTCGGTTACTGCCTCTCTTAGTTTGATGTTGGGAGGAATTGCAGCGATTTCTTTGTTGGTTGGGGGAATCGGTATTATGAATATTATGTTGGTTTCAGTAACCGAGAGGACTAGAGAAATTGGAATCCGCAAGGCTCTGGGAGCGAAAAATAAGAATATTATGAGCCAGTTTCTTATTGAGGCTTTAAGCTTAAGTGGAATGGGAGGCTTGGTAGGAATTTTATTAGGCTGGTTGGGAGCTTATACTATTGCTCAGGTTGGTAAATGGCCTTTAGTAATTACCCCTGTTTCAGTGGTACTAGCATTTGGTTTTGCTTTGATTATCGGTTTGTTTTTTGGGCTTTATCCTGCTATGAAGGCTGCCAGGATGGATCCCGTAGAAGCTCTTAGATATGAATAATAAAAAAGGGAATAGTCCACTGTGAATTAAAACACAGAGAACCGTCAGACTGTGTGAAAACTCATCTTTTACTGTTAGTTAAACTTTAAAAGTGA
>DJVR01000033.1 GCA_002441285.1 Candidatus Atribacteria bacterium UBA6251
ACTTTTAATTCTTAAATAACAAAAAGAATAATTTACTTTGACTTTTTTTCATAAATATGTTATCTTATGTAAAATTTAATATTTTGCCTCACTTTTCTTAAGTGAGGTAGAGGTTGCGGGTAATAAAGAGTATTAATGATTTAACGAGCTAACAAATTCATTAAGAAAGGTATTCCCGCCGAAGCTTGAAGAGGATGGCTCTAATCTTCCGGCTGGGCTTATGGTAAATAACCATAAGACTGTCACCAGAAATTCTACCCTGATTTCTGGTGGAGCGCTATCTCATCTAATGAGAAATGGGGTATTGGATCAATTGTAATAACTTCGGAAGCAATTGATGGGCATAGCGCTTATCAATTGCTTTTTTATTTTATCTAATTATCCAAAAGATAAAATAATCTCTACCTAAATTTTAGGGTAATTTTGGTTTAGAAAAAATTTTATTTTATATTCTTATAAAAATAGGAGAAAATAGATGAACAGTAAAAAGAACAGTTTAAGCTTCCCTTTTAACCGAGAAGGATTTTCTATCAATACTCTCGGGCAAATCTCTTTCGAGCAGTGTGAACTTAACTACCTGGCTAAGAAATACGGAACTCCCTGCTATCTCTTTTCGGAAAATATAATCAGAAAAAGAATTAGGCAATTTATTCAATCTTTTGCTCAGAGCGAGATAGATTTTGAATTAGTCTATGCTGGTAAAGCCTTTCTGGTAAAAGCAATGTGCCAAATTCTTTCCCAAGAAGGAGCCAGCCTGGACGTTTCTTCTGGAGGAGAAATTTATACCGCTCTTTCTGCTGGATTTCCTTCGGAAAAAATCTTCTTTCATGGAAATAATAAATCTCCCAAAGAGATTGAATTTGCCCTTAAAAATAGAATTGGTACATTAATGGTAGATAGCGAAAATGAGCTATCCCTGATTAATGAAATGGCTAAAAATATGAATCTAAAAGTAAAAGTAATACTTCGTATTAACCCTGGGGTAGATACTCATACCCACCAATATATCCAGACTGGGCAAGTAGATTCAAAATTCGGGATAAATATAGATTATGTCCCGACTTTTATGAAAAAAATTATCTCTATGGAGAATATTATTTTTCAAGGCTTACATTGTCATATAGGTTCACAGATATTGAACCTCTCTTCTTATACTCTGGCTATTCAGAGAATGGTAAATTTAATGAAACAAATCAAGGACCTCTGGGGCTTGGATACACCCTGTTTAGATTTAGGAGGAGGATTGGGAGCAAGATATACTCGGGAAGACCAACCACCTGCTATAGAATCCTGGGCAGATTTAATAATAAACGACGTAAAAAAAGAGGTTAAGAAAAATAATCTCCCCTTACCAAAGATTCTATTAGAACCAGGGAGATCTATTGTAGCTGAAGCAGGTATCACCCTCTATACCATTGGCAATATCAAAGAAATTCCGGGAATAAGAAAATATTTCCTTATTGATGGTGGAATGATTGACAATCCCCGACCCATACTCTATGAAGCAAAATACGAAGCCGGGTTGGTTAAAAACATAGATGATAAATCACCCGAGGAAGTAGTCACCATCGCGGGTAAATGTTGTGAATCAGGAGATATTCTGATTAGAGATTTAAAACTACCACCAGCTTCCTTGGGGGATCTACTAGTAGTCTTTACTACCGGAGCTTATCATTACTCTATGTCCAGTAATTACAATCGTCTTCCCAGACCAGCAGTAGTTTTGGTAAATCAGGGGAAAGATGCTTTGATGGTAAAAAGAGAAGATTATCCAGATATCATTCGAAATGATGTAATTCCAGAATGGCTAATTAAAAAATAATTTTAGAAAAGGTGATCTTTATGAGTAGAATAATTGTAAAATTTGGAGGAACAAGCGTTCAGGACGCGGAGAGGATTAAAAAGGCTGCTCAATCAATTATTGATCAGATAAAAAAAGGTAATGAAGTTGTAGGCGTGGTTTCTGCCATGGGCGACACTACCGATAATTTAATTAATCTATTAAAAGAATCTACTAAAAATAACATTAACGAAAAAGATTATGCCGATTTTGTTTCTATCGGGGAACGAATAAGCGCCAGACTTTTAGCTAATACTATCAAATCTATGGGATTTTTAGCTCAATACTTCGATCCTGCAGACCAGGACTTCCCTCTTATTACTGATGATAGCTTTAATAATGCTAAAATCTTAACTACAGAAAGTATGGAAAACTGTAAAAAAATCATAGAACCCTTACTGAAAAAAGGAATTATTCCTATTGTATGTGGTTTTTTAGGGAAAAGTATTAAAGATGGAAGTGTTACCACCCTAGGTCGAGGAGGGAGTGATATTACTGCCTTTGCCCTGGGAAATTTTTTAGAAGCAGATGAAGTAATTATTGTCACTGATGCAGTAGGGGTTTTAAGCGCTGACCCTCGCCTGGTGAAAAATCCTATTACTCTAAGACAGATAAGCGTAGAAGAGATGGGAATCCTGGCGGAAGGAGGGGCAAAAGTACTCCATCCTCGAGCTTTGAATTATAAAACTGATAAAATGAAAGCAAAGATTATTCATTTTCAAAATGGAGATTTATCTGCAGAAGGGACAGAGATTGTAGGGGCCTTTAAAAGTAAATTAATCTCCTTCCAGGAAAAGTTAACTATGTTGACTATCCTAGGAACAAATATATTTAACACACCAGGATTATTAAAAAAAATAATAGAACCTATCTCTCAACAGCAAATAAATCTTTATGGAGTTTCTATAGGGACCAAACATATCGGGATCTATGTAAAGGATGAAGATGCTCAACTTTCTTATGATCTAATCCATCCTATTGTTATTACTGAAGAAAAATTAAAATCTATAACCCTAAAAAATGAGATCGGTTTAATTATCGCCAGAAGTAGAGATTTTATCGAAACTCCTGGAATTATTGAACAAATCTCTAGACCACTAGCTCAACATCATATTAACATTATTGAAATGATTACTATTAAGACAGATATTTTAGTCTTTCTAGAATGGGGCGAAAAGGAATTTGCCCATCAGATCATCAGTAAGTCTTTGGAAGAAGCTGGGATTATGGTTACCAATTAAATCCGGAATAAATCAAATACCTATCTCATATTCCGGTTTTCACAGTAACAAATTTCTTGAGTCGTATCTTGTTCTAAAATTAATAAATAGTGATTGGTGAAAAAATGAATATGCTAGTTAATTATTTCATTGGTTAGTGAGTTCGAGGATAAAATTAAAAAATATAATCTTCAACTAACTAACCAAATAACTATCCAACCAAATAAAAAGGAGGATTAAAAAATGTTTAAAGGATCTTTAGTGGCAATGATAACTCCATTTACCGAAAATGGAGAGGTCGATGAACAAGGCATCAAAGAACTGGTAGAGTTTCATATTAAAAATGGTACCAATGGAATAGTTCCCTGTGGTACCACTGGTGAATCACCAACCCTTTCTCATGAGGAACATAAAAAAGTAGTGGAAATTACAGTTAAGGCAGTGGCAGGTAGAATTCCGGTAGTAGCCGGAACAGGTTCTAACTGTACCAGGGAGGCATTGGAATTAACCCAACATGCTAAAGAAGTTGGGGCAGATGGAGCTTTAATAATTACTCCTTATTATAACAAACCAACCCAAAAAGGTTTATATTTGCACTTTAAAAAGATTGCCGAAGAAGTAGATATTCCTATCGTAATTTATAATGTACCCTCCAGAACGGGAGTAAACTTACTTCCTGAAACTTTAGCTGAATTGGCTGAAATAAAAAATATTGTAGGAGTAAAAGAAGCAAGTGGTAATTTAGAGCAGATGACCAGCATTGTAGAACTCTGTGGGGAAAAAATTACCCTTCTCTCTGGAGATGATAAACTATTACTACCAGTTTTATCCATAGGAGGCAAAGGAGTAATTTCGGTAGTAGCTAATATTATTCCTAAAGAGGTAGCTGAAATGATCAAAAATTTTGAGAAAGGCAATTATGAACAAGCCCGTCAGGTTTTTCTTTCCAGGATCTACCCTTTAAGTAGTGCCATGTTTTACGAAACTAATCCTATACCAGTAAAAACCAGCGCCCGACTGATGGGACTCCCTTCTGGCGAGTTGCGCTTACCGCTTGCTCCTATGCAGGAAAATAATTTAGCAAAACTAAAAAGAGATTTAGAAAAGTTCGGTTTAATATAAATCGGCTTAGTTAGCCTGGATAGTATTAATATCCATAAGGAGGAACATTTTTATGATTAGAGTGATAGTCTGTGGTGGCTGTGGGAAAATGGGCTCGCAAGTAGCCCGTTTAGTTTATCGTGATGATAACCTTAAACTGGTTGGCATTGTAGAATCGCCCACTCATCCCCAAAAACAAAAAGATTGGGGAATAACTGTTGGTCTGGGAAATACCGGAATAATTGTTCAGGATAATTTAGAAAAAATAGTTCAAGATGCTGATCAGGTTGTTGAGTTTACTAACCCTCAAGCAGCTTTACAACATTTAGAAATAGTGGTAAAAAATAAAAAAACTATGATTATGGGAACTACCGGTTTTTCTAGTCAAGAAATGGGAAAAATTAATCTATTAAGCAAGGATATCCCTTTCCTCTTCTCTCCTAATATGTCCCTGGGAGTAAACTTATTATTTAAACTAGTAGGCGAAACTGCTGCTGCCCTCAGTGATGATTATGACATAGAAATTATCGAAACTCATCATCGCTTTAAAAAGGATGCACCGAGTGGTACGGCTAAAAAATTAGCCCAGATAGTTGCTCAGAATAAAGGAGTAGATCTGGATAAAGTAGCTATCTATGGAAGAGAAGGTTTGATCGGGGCAAGAAAAAGAGGAGAAATTGGTATTCACTCCATTCGTAGTGGAGATGTTACTGGAGAACATACAGTTTTATTTGCTACCCTGGGAGAAAGATTGGAATTAACCCACAAAGCACATAGTCGGGAAACTTTTGCCTACGGAACTATTCAAGCTATAAAATTTATGCAAGGTAAACCAGCCGGTTTTTATACTATGCAAGATGTGTTAAAGATATAAAAATAATAATAAGTAATTAGTAATAAATAACAAGCAAAGAGTTGGTTGCTTAGTTACCCGAGTAGAAAATTAGAGTATATTAATGATAAGTAAGGGGTAATGATTAATTTGTAGGGATTTAATTTATTAAATCTACCAATCATAGGATAGAAGTCTCAGTTATCTATCATATAAGGTAGGGGCTCAACTCATTAAAATCGTAGAAAAGAAAAACTATGAAAATAATTTGCGTTAAAATAGATAGGCAAATAAAAAATTTAAACTGAAAGGAGAACAAAACAAAAGTGGAAAAAATTAACACCGCCATCGTAGGATATGGAAATATAGGTAGATATGTTCTGGAAGCTATCCAGGAAGCCCCAGATTTTGAATTAAAAGGAGTAATAAGAAGAGCTTCTTCTCTTACAAATCAATCTACCCCTTTAGAACTTAATAATACTATAGTAACCGCGGATCTTAATGAGTTGAAGGAAATAGATGTAGCCATAATCTGTGCGCCCAGCAGGGAAGTTCCTAAATTTGCTCGAGAAATCTTATCTTTAGGAATAAATACGGTAGATAGCTATGACATCCATACTAAGATTTGGGAGCTTAAAGAAGAGCTAGAAGCTATTGCTAAAAAAAATAATGCTACTGCTATAATCTCAGCCGGTTGGGATCCAGGAAGTGATTCTGTGGTAAGAGGATTGTTTCAAGCTATGGCTCCAAAAGGTATCACTTATACTAATTTTGGTCCAGGGATGAGCATGGGACATTCTACCGCTGTAAAATCTATCCAGGGAGTAAAAAATGCTTTATCACTAACTATCCCTGTGGGGACTGGTGTGCATAGACGAATGGTTTATATAGAACTGGAAGAGGGCTATCCCTTTGATCAGATAGCTACCTCTATAAAAAATGACCCCTACTTCATACACGATGAAACCCATGTTATTCAGGTTAAGGAAGTTAATAAATTAATGGATATGGGTCATGGAGTAAAGATGGAAAGAAAAGGAGTATCCGGTAAGACCCATAACCAGCTATTTGAATTCCAAATGAAGATTAATAACCCTGCTTTAACTGCTCAAATAATGGTGAGTGCTGCCAGAGCTTCGCTAAAACAAAAACCAGGCTGTTATACTCTAATCGAAATTCCTGTAATTGACCTTTTATGGGGAAATAAAAAAGAATTAATAAAAAACCTGGTGTGAGGGCTCTATAAATCTATAGCAAAAGAATTTGGTTTTGAAAGAATATTTTGATACAATAAATTAATCAAAATATCCTCTCCTGCTTAAAAAATAACTAAAATATAGAAAGGAAGAATAGTTCAAAATGAAAATTGCACAAAGAATACAAAATATTCCTCCCTATCTTTTTGCAGAAATCGATAAGAAAAAAGAAGAAGCAATTAAAAAAGGTGTGCAAATTATTAACTTGGGAATAGGTGATCCTGATCAACCTACCCCTTCACATATAATCGAAAAATTGCGAGAAAGCGTTAAAGACCCTAAAACGCACAATTATCCTCCTTACGAAGGGACAGCTGAATTTAGACAGGCAATTGTCTCCTGGTATAAAAATAGATTTGGAGTTGATTTAGACCCAGAAAAAGAAGCTATAGCCCTTATTGGTTCAAAAGAAGGGATAGCCCATATCTTTTTAGCTTTTATTGATCCTGGAGATTTTACCCTTCTTCCTAACCCCGGTTATCCGGTCTATAAAACCGGTACTCTATTTGCCAATGGTATTCCTTATATGATGCCTTTACTTAAAGAAAATAATTTTTTACCTGATTTAGATGAAATTGATGAAGAGATAGCCAAACAAGCCAAATTAATGTTTATTAATTATCCTAATAACCCCACCGCAGCAGTAGCTGATAAAAAATTTTTCCAGAAGGTCGTAAATTTCGCTAAAAAATATGATATCCTGATCTGCCATGATTTTGCTTACTCAGAAACAACTTTTGATAATTATCAAGCTCCTAGTTTTTTGGAAGTAGAAGGCGGTAAAGAAGTAGGCATAGAATTTCATTCTCTCTCCAAACTTTATAATATGACGGGGTGGAGAATTGGTTTTGCAGTAGGGAAAAAAGAAGCTATTTCAGCTCTATCTATCGTAAAAAGTAATATTGATTCAGGTGTCTTTAAGGCCATTCAAAAAGCTGGTGTCGAAGCCTTAACCGGTCCCCAGGATAATATAGAGAAGATGAATAAAATATATTCTTCCCGACGTGATCTATTAATTAGTGGCTTAAATAAGCTGGGATGGAATCTTGAACCCACTAAAGGTACATTTTATGTCTGGGTACCGGTGATTAATAAAATGAGTTCGGTAGAATTTGCCAATCTTCTGCTGGATAAATGTGGAATAATTGTAACTCCGGGTATTGGTTATGGTGAATATGGAGAAGGATACGTGAGAATTGCTTTAACCGTAGAAGAAAAAAGAATTGCAGAAGCAATAGAAAGATTAAAAAATCTAAAATTGTAAAAAATATAAAATAAGATTACATCCAATATTTACCCATCTTTTTTTGATTAATGGTATGGGTAACCAGTAAAAATAATCTTTTTTATTTACAATCTTATTTTCATTTTTCCATTTTCATTAAATAATAAGTTTTCCCACTCTCCACAAGGTTCAATATTTTTATCATCTTTGACTTCTTCCCAAACCGCTTTCGAAACATATAAGTATTCAAGGTCTAAAGTATTTTTCATAATTAATAATTTTATATCATCTGGTTCTAATTCCCAACAAGTTTTTAGGGCAATTTCAAGAGCTTCTTTTTCGCAATCTGCAACTATGGGTATTTTAGCTCTATTCAGGAAAGTACTGGTTATGGTATTGGCATAAGTATCTTTATAATTTATTTTATCAACAAGATGTTTGGTGGTGATATCAGCCAAGCCAACCCCCAAAGCATTACCATGAGATTCTTCGGTAAGATCAAAAACTATCAATCTTTTTATAAATGGTTTCATACTTTCTTTTTCTCCGTTGATATAAAGTCTTCCTATTACATTTGTATCCAGCCCAGTCCCACTTATATTTTTACCCATCTCCTGGGCTATTACTACATCTAAGTCATCTATCGGTAATCTGGGCATTACTTCCTTAGATATTTTTAATAATTCACTATCTACTTTAATTATTTTTTCTGGGGGGACAAAAGATATGCTCATAGTCTGGTCATAACCATTCTCTACAATCCCTATGCCCTGAATGATAGGGGCTTTTTCAATAATTAGTTGGGCTGCTTGGGGAATAATATTTTTCAAACCATAAACTCCCAGGGAGTGAATGGAACTTGCCCCTCGTTCTTTACCTAATCCTATAACTAAAATTTTGGACATTCCACTTTCAATAAAATCACTTTTAAAATCTGTATGCATTTTAACTCTATTTAAGGCAATAACTCCATCAACTTCCAGGGCATCTTTACTAAAATATACAGGTACCCGGCCTTCCACTTCGCCAATTTTTACCACTTCCATAGAAGTCAAGATTGGAACATTCATCTCCTCCTCCGTTATACCATAAGAAGCTAGAATCCCTCTTTGCCCTTCACTGTTTGCACCTCCATGGCTTCCCATAGCAGCTAAGATAACAGGATAAACTTCTTTTCTTTTTAATTCTGATATGATGGCCTTTACAATAGGTTTTATATTAGTAATTCCTCTACTGCCTACCGTAACTCCAATTTTACTCCCTGGCTTTATACGTTTCCCCAAATCAGAATTTTCGAAAGATTGATGAATATATTCAGATAAATTTTCTATTTTGGTCTGGTTAAAATATTGCTTAATTTTTCTTATTTTAATTTCTTCTAACATTATTTCTATCCCCTTATTTTTGTATCAATGCCTGCAATAACATATTATTATTTTTCTTGTGCAAAATCTATTGCCATTTTAATGGCTTCTATCATACTTTCTTCATTTGCACGACCTTCTCCAGCCTTCCCAAAAGCAACTCCATGATCTACTGAAGTTCTGATTATCGGCAATCCTACAGTAACATTAACCCCGCTCATACTAGACCATCTATTGGTAGTTTTATTATATTTAAATCCAGTAACTTTCATAGGAATATGACCCTGATCATGATACATAACTACTGCAATATCGTATTGTCCACCGATTACTTTGGAGAAAATAGTATCTGGAGGAATTGGACCCTCAACAATGATATTCTCTTTTTTAGCTTGTTCAATAGCTGGAATAATCTCTTCAATTTCTTCGTTACCGAAAAGCCCTCCTTCTCCGGCATGAGGATTTAACCCAGCAACTCCAATTTTTGGATTCTTAATTCCTAAGTCTTTCAACGCCTTATTGGCTAAATGAATAACAGTTAAAATTCTCTCCTTTTTCACTAAATCACAAGCTTTTCTTAAAGAAACATGCGTAGAAATATGAATTACCCTTAAGTGATTATCTGCCAACATCATAGCATAATCCTTTGTTTTAGTAAGTGAGGCAAATATCTCTGTGTGGCCAACATAAGGTGAACCGGCAGCTTGAATAGCCTCTTTATGTATGGGCCCAGTCACTATCGCATCTACTAAGCCTTTCATTGCTAAATCAATCCCCTTATATATATAATCTAAGGAAGCCTTACCTGCTTTAGCACTCACTTCTCCATAATTAAATTCATTAAGTTTAATATTTTTTAAGTCTAAAAGATCTATTATTCCAAATTCCCCTTTTGTTTCTTTCGTATCTTTAACCACATTTAATTTTAAATTTGAAGGGATAAATCTTAAGGCATCTTCGATTACATCTTTGCTTCCAATCACTAATGGTTTTGATCTCTTATAAATCTCTTTTTTCTCTAAAGCTTTAACTATAATTTCTGCTCCAATGCCTGCTGGATCCCCCATAGTAATAGCAATAATCGGTCTTTTCTTCATATAAAATAACCTCATCAAATGTTGATACTAAAGAAATATTCTTTCGTTTTCTATAGATTTTAGTTTATTGATTAATTTATATAAGGTATCTTCTTTGCCAAATCCACCTGCTTTGGTAATGATATTTAAACTATAATCTTTATAATTAGCCACAGTTAAAGGAATACCTGGCATAAGTTCCTCAATAATATTTAAATTATATATCTTTAATTCCTTACAAACCCCTAAAGCAATATCTCCGCCAGTTAAAATTAGATACCTTATATTACTATTTTCAATTATTTTACGAGTTAACTCCCCAAAAAAGCTTTTAATTTTAATCTCTAATTCTCGGAATTCAAGTTTGTATTTGTTCATTAACTTTTTATTAATTAACTTTTCTTCATTATATCTAGCATCAGTATATATTACCAAATCGTTATTACTTTTTAATATCTCAATACCTTTAGTAGTATAATACTCTAAAATGCCTTCCTTATTTGTAAAAATCTGTTCTAAATCTATTTTTAATTCTTTCAAATTTGACTTATTTTTAAGATAATTTATTTGGTTTTCTACTATAGAATTTCTCGAACCCGCAACAACTATAACTGGTCCATCATTTTTTTTAATCTTTGTTTGAATATTTTTCTCTTTATTATATAGATTAGGAAAATTATTAGCTAACCCGGCTGACCCTGAAAATAAAACTGTTCCTTCAAATTTTAAGCCACAGGTAAATATATCCGCTAAGTGCTGTTCACTGGTAGAATCAATAACAATGATTTTATTCCCTTTTTGATATAACTCTTCTATTTTTGAAAAAATTGTTTTTTGTCCTTTAATAACATCTTTTAAGTCAATCTGACCAACAGGAAAAATAGTTTGAGTTTTTAATAAAAGGGGAATAAAAGAATTTTCTATTCGCTTAAAATTATACAAAGA
This sequence comes from Candidatus Atribacteria bacterium UBA6251, assembly GCA_002441285.1. GTDB lineage: Bacteria > Atribacterota > Phoenicimicrobiia > Phoenicimicrobiales > Phoenicimicrobiaceae > UBA6251. The sequence goes on from DJVR01000033.1 coordinate 10,860, forward strand.
ATACTCACTCAGTTCGAGGGGTTTGTGATCGACAATCAAATATCCACCCACAGTTATTCTTTTGTGAGAAGGATAACTGGGGCTAAAAATACATATATCTCTATTTAGTATTTGTATTATCTCTTCAAGCTCGCTACCGATATTACCTCTTAAAGTCGAATCTACTTTTTTATATACTATATCTCTTTTCTTTATATTTAATTTTTCTAAGATATTTTTTAAACGTTCCCTAGCAATCTTCTCTTCTAATCCTCTGGTTTCAGTATCTATTACAAGAACATCTAGATCATCTGGAATAATAATCGTTGATTGGTCATCCAGGATTGATACTATTGTATTATAGCCCTTTTTTGTAAATTGCACACCCGTATCATTTGCACCAGTAAGATCATCAGCTATTACATAAATCATTGATAATTCCTCATAATGTCTTAATTAAAAATCATACTAAACTTCTTAAAGATATAATAATTTTTAAAATACCCAGGTTATTTACTAAAGAAATAATTAAATCTAGATCATTTTGATTGTTTTTTGTTTATAAAAAATTCTTTTTTATATTTCATAAAGATTAAGAAATTATTTTTAGCTTCTGGTGGGTTAAGTTTGGAGGAAAAGTTTATCTTTCCCTCCAAACTATTTAATTTATTATATGAATATAACTAAAATATTTTTTTATTTAGTTTACTTCCTTTCTTCCCTTATTTTAAATTTTACTTTTACTCAATTATTTATTCTGATTTTCCTCTTAATAGAAACTTTATTTAATCATAAGGCTAGGTAATAAAGTGATAAATTTTGGGAATATACTAAAAAGAAGTAAACAAATGGCTACAATAACGATAAATGGAATGACTCCTTTTATTATATCTTTCAAGGTAACTCCTAGTTCTGGTGGAGCAACTCCCTGACAAACAAAAACCGACATTGCCATTGGAGGGGTCATAAAAGCCATCTGTAAATTGATACAAACCATCATACCAGCCCATAATGGATCAAATCCCAAGGCAGTTATTACCGGTGATAATATTGGAACAATAATAAATACAATACCTATCCATTCGATAAACATCCCCAGAATAAATACAATAAACATTACTACCCCAAAAGAAGCCCATTTTCCACCAGGTACACTTAAAATTGCATTTTTCACAATTTCACCACAACCTGCACTCATAAATACTCCGACATAGGCATAACAGATTCCCGCAATTAAAAGTACAAATGAGCTCACCCTTAATGTTTCTAAGGCAGCTCGCTTAGCAAGATCCCAGGTCATCTTTCGGTAAACTACTGCTAAGAGAACAGCAGCTAAACTTCCTATAGCTGCAGCTTCAGTTGGAGGAGCTATTCCTAAAAAGATAGTACCTAATACTGCTAAAATGATTAATACTGGGGGAAGCAATGCTTTTAATAATTTTATCGTTTTCACTAAAAAAGAGGCTTTCAACTGTTGGTCTTCAGAAACTGGTGGACCCAATCTTGGATTTAAATAACATCGAATCCCAACATAAGCAATATAACAAGCAGAGAGAGTTAAACCGGGAATAAAAGCTGCCATAAACATTTGTCCGATGGAAAGACCGGCTTGTGGTGCGTAAACAACCAACATAATACTGGGTGGAATAAGTATTCCTAAAGTGCCAGCGGCTACCACTGAACCTGAAGCAATTGATTTATCATATCCTCTTGTTACCATAGGACCCAGTGCAATTAAGGTTAACATAGTGACAGAAGCAGTAATAACACCTAAACATGCTGCCAGAATGGTACCAAAAACTATTGTAACAATAGCTAAACCACCCCGGAATCCGCGCATACTCTCATATAATACTGTATATAATTCTTCAACAATTCCAGACATCTGTAGAATAACGCCCATAAAAGTAAAAAGAGGAACAGCCAGAAATGGATAACTTAGCACCATACTATACATTCGACTGTATAAGATATGATAGGTTGTAGCTCCTCCAAATAAAATAGAGCCCATAATTAGTGCTACACTGGCTATTACAAAAGCAATCGGGAAACCTGTCATTACCAGGGTAAGCACTCCTCCTAACATTAAAACAGTAACAACTTGTTCACTTAATTCAATCAATTGCTTCACCTCTTATTACAAAATATAGGTCACGGATAAATTTAGCTATGCCTTGAAGAAGTAATAAAAAAGCTCCTACCACAAATACAGTTCTAAATGGAGCAGCTGGTGGATACCAATAAGTAGAAATCATAATTTCATTAATTCTCCAGGCTTTAACTGCCCATTTATAAGAAACCTGTACTAGCACTATCATTAATGGAAAGAAAAAGATTAAAGAGCTGATCAAGTCCATTAAAGCTTTTTTTCTGTCAGAAAGGAGACGGTAAATAAGATCTACTCTAACATGAGAGTTTATCGAATGACAGTAAGACCACCCGAGAATATATAACGCTCCACCCGACATAGTCATAGTTTCATATGCCCAAATGGTAGGCGCATTGAAAAAATGTCTTAAAATTGTTTCATATGCGCCTACCAGGACAAGGAGCCAAGCAAGCCATCTAGCCGTTAAACCAGCATATTTGCTTAATGTATCAATGCCTCTAATTATCTTTTTCAAGTTTACCATACTTCTTAACTCCTTATTATTCATATATTTAAACAAATAATTTAACGGCTAATTGTTTACTCCCATAATCCAGATTTTCTTCCATATTCATACATAGAGTTAAAAATTTCACTAAATATTGGACTTTCTTTGGCCGCTTTTTCGGCATAGAATGCCTTTGCTTCTCTAGAGAGGGCGTCTTCCACTTCTTTAGGTAGATTATATACGGTGCATCCCGCATCCTTAAAGTTTTGTAAAGCTTCTAAATCATAATGACTTTCAAAATTTTGTTGTTCTTGGGTCCATCTGGCAATTACATTTTGTACCAAAACTTTCAGGTCATCAGGAAGAGCTTCCCAGGATTTTTTATTTACAAACCAAACATGGGGATCACTTGGTGCCCGAACAGGTGATAAAATAACATATTCTGCAATTTCGTTAAAGTGCATGCTCCAATTAGTGGATAAACCTGCATATTCAAAAGCATCAATAGTGCCTCTCTGCATTGCTTCATATAATTCACCACCAGGTAAAAATATTGGACTAGCACCCATTCTGGCTAAAATTTCGCCACCATCTCCAGAAGTTCGCACTTTTAATCCTTTAAGGTCCTTAACGGTCTCTATTTTTCTTTTAGAATGAAGAAATACTTCTGGTGGTTCAGGAGATAAAAATCCAGGCATAGTGATTACATTATAACCTTCCATCATCTTGTTCATCAGTTCATATCCGCCACCATAATCAAACCATTGGATTAAATATTGGCCAGGTAAACCACCAGGTCTAGAGCTAATTAAACCAGCTGCTGACCATTTATCCAGATTATACATAGGGCAGGTATAACATAAGTCTATTACCCCATCAATTACTGCATCAAGTTCTTTTGTTTCAGGAACAATTGAACCACCTACAAATGCTTTAACTTCCATTCTTCCCCCGCTAGCCTGGGTAATTGCTTCACAAGCTTTATCATGGTGAATCTGGGAGTAATTCGAAGCGGGACCAAAACTAGAAGACTTCCAAACAATCTTGTCTGCCGCAAAAGAGAAAGAACCAACAATCAGCAAAGTAATCACCAGCACTACCAAAAACAACATTGTTTTTGTTTTAAAAGAAAACATCGTTAACCTCCTCAAATAATTAAACTTTTTGTAAAACTTTGAAAAAATACCTGATTTTGCCTAACCTATATAATTTGGAAAGGCAAAATATTATCTTGGAATCTATAAATCACCCCCTTCATTATTTTAATTTTCTTTAAGACAACCAAAAACTAAGGGATTATATTCATCTTTAGGCAAAATAAAGGAATAATTTTCTTATTTTTATAAATATTTATCCATTATTAGTTAAAAGCAAATTTTATGCCAAATTTTAATCCAAATAAGGTGGTTATCTTGAACGCCTTAGTAATTTAAAGCTATTTTTGTGAAGGGTAAAATTTATTTTCCGGAAAATGATCACCTTTTTTAAAACAAAAAAGTTTCACTATGTAACTATAAAATAAAAAATATTACCTATTTAAGTTAAAAATAAATTTTAATCTATTGTGTTTCATAATGTTATTGTTTCATTATTAAACTATCATTCTACTAAAAACTATTTTTAAATTATCTTTTTTACTTAAGCTTAAACTGTTTATTTATTTTTCTCCATAAGGTTGTACGACTAATTCCCAATCTTCTTGCTGTGGCTGCTTTATTCCCCCTTTCTTTTTTTAAGGTATTCATAATCACTTCTTTCTCAATATTTTTTAAATTTCCCCTTGATGAATAATTTACATTTTCTAGTGTTGGAAAATCATCAACAAGGCAACTTTCGTACTCTAGTTCCATAATCTCTTTAACTAAATCAGTAACGATAAAATTTTTATCAGTTCTCACTATTAATCTTTCCACAATATTTTCTAACTGCCTAACATTACCAGGCCAATGATAATTTTCTAATACTTTTATTCCCTCAGCAGAGATGCCTTCGATATTTTTTCTAAATTTATAACTATATTTCTTGATAAAAAAATTAACTAGTAAAAATATATCTTCTTTTCTTTCCCGGAGAGGAGGAATTTCTAAGTTTAAAACATTAATTCGATAATATAAATCATCTCTAAAATTGTTTTTTTTAACCAAGCGGAGTAATCTTTTATTTGTGGAGGTAATAATTCTGACCTCAATCGGTATTACTTTATCATCTCCTAATCTTCTTACCTTATTTTCCTGAAGGACTCGCAATAATCTGGTTTGAATATTAGCAGAAATTTCTCCTATTTCATCAAGAAAGATGGTCCCCTCGTGGGCTTGCTCAAATAGACCAACTTTCCCTTCTTTTTTAGCCCCGGTAAAAGCGCCTCCCACATAACCAAAAAGTTCACTTTCAAGCAGACTTTCTGGTAGAGCAGCGCAATTAAAAGCTACGAAAGGTTTGCTTTTTCTTAAACTATAATTATGTATTGCCTGGGCAAAAAGTTCTTTCCCGGTTCCTGTTTCACCATAAATTAAAATCGGTGAATCTACTTGTGCGTAATTTTTAGCTTCTTCTTTTAATTTTCTAATTATTTTACTTTGACCAATAATATCATTAAAAGTATTTTCCGCAATATTTCCTTTTAAATATAAAGTTTCTCTTATTTTTTGTTCTGTTTTTTGTATTTGTGAAACTTTCTGAAAAGTAATTACTATCCTGACTATTTCCTTATTAATTTTAACCGGAATAATATTCGCCACAATTTTTATATTTTCAACTGTCCAAATTTTGCCTTCTATTTTTTGACCCATTTTAATTATCTTGGAAAAATTAAATTCTGGGAAAATATCATTTATATTTTCCCCTATTACCCGGTAAGCTTCTTTCCCAAAAATTTTTTCTGCCTCAGGGTTAAAGGTATCGATTATCCCCTTTTTATCGATAGTAATTATTCCTTCATAAGCAAAATCAACAATATTTTTTATGTTTTCAGTTTTTTCTAACTCCCTTTTTCTAACTTCAGCTACCCTTTCAGCTTCCAAGATTGATTGCATTAAAGCGTCTTCTCCGGATTCAACCAAAACAGCATTCATTCCTAAGCATTCAGCAGTTTCTACAGAAATATTATCCCCTACTACCCAATTATAACCCTGTTCTTTTATTTCTTTTAATCTTTCCTTAATATAAAAAGGACGTATATACCAATTTTCTTTTAAGGTCAATATTTTAATATCAAGGTTCATAATTTCTCCTAATCCTCTAATTCCATAAGTAAAAGGATAAAAACCTACAATAGCAACTTTATTAGTTTTCTTTCTAGCTTGATGAAGGGCTCGAATTAAATCAAACCCACTAACCTGTACTTCTACTACCGGAAGATCTATAATATTTTTTTTAATGGCAATAGCAGTACCCCCTCGGCTAATTATAACATCAATGACCCCCTGTTTTTCTAATTCAACCGCTTGACGTACGCCTTCTTCGAGATCTCCAACTTTTATTATGATCTTTTTATTAATCTCCCTACTTACTTCGGTTAATAGGTCTGCCATTTTCTTATAGGGAGCAATGAAAGCAATGGAAAAAGACATAAAAATCACCCTCAACTAATAAATTTCAATACAATAAATCTAACTTGAAAAGTTAGTATATTCTTTAAATTCTTCTAAAGAAGGAGTTATTCCTCTTTTTAAGATTGGTAAAATTAGAGGAAAAAATTTCTTAATTAACCTAACTTCTCCAGAAGTTTTTATGAGCATTAATCTTAATTTGGATTTGATTCGGATAATATCCTCATACTTATCTTCCCAATTTTTAAATTAATTGAGGCACTACTGTATTACCTGAAGGAAGGATATACGCCTTAAAATCTTTATTATATTTTTCATTGACACATTTTAAGGCTTGAGAAATATTTTCTGCTGGAATAAAAAATAGCTTACGAACTTTTTCTTGAGGCAGCGAAGATACTAATAGTACTTTTACATCTTTTACCACCCGGGCTATTCCATAAGCTTTGTGTCCACCCAGAACAAATTTTTTCTGCAGGCGCCTGATTATATCATCAGGAGTACTTGCTTCTTCTATCCAATTTTCAAAGGTGCTTTCTCCGTACCCTTCGGGGCACTCGGCAAGTAAGATAATTGTTCCACCAACTTTTACTGCCTGATAAGCATTATCTAAGGCTTTTTGTGCTTGATAGATATTGATATCTTTGGGATAACCTCCCGGGCTGGTAATGACTACTTCTGCTTTTTGTTGGATAGGGCTAAGATAAATTTTTTTACTTATTTCTACCCCCTGATTCCAAGATTCAAATAATTCACCAGCTACTATATCTATTATCTCTTGATTATCATCCGTAATTACATTAAGATTAAAATCTACTCCTACTTTCTCAGCGGCTTCCTGCATCTCCTGATGGACAGGATTAGCGTCAAGATTCCCCGAGTAAGCATTAGGATGAGTCATTTGAGCATGATTGACCTCAATAGTCTTTCTTCCACAAATTCCAGGAAGAATTGATTTCCTTCCCCCAGAAAAACCAGCAAAATAATGAGGAACAATTACCCCGGTAGTAATAATAAAATCGGAATCAAGAACCAGGGGGTTTACCCAAAGTTCATTGCCACTATTTAATCTGCCTAAACTCTTTAAATCCGGATGATCACAATTATGGTTGATGATTTTGTAGTTTAAAAAAAACTCCTTCCCCAAAATTTTTCTCATCTCCTGTGGTGAATTCCCCCGATGAATACCAGTGGCAATAAGAAAGGTAATATCTTCTTTTTTAATTCCCGCTTCCCGTAATTCATTAAGCAAGGAGGGAAGAATTATTCGATAAGGTGTAGGGCGGGTAATATCATTTACAATAATTAAAACTTTTTTAGCTTTTTTATTTTGGATTAAATTTTTCAAAGAGGGACAACCTAAAGGGCTTTTTAGTAAAGCAAATAATTTGTCTTGGGGAGATTTTAAAAGTTTCAATTTTACAGGATTCAACATCCCGAGAATATTCTTTTCCAAAATAGGTATTAAGATTTTCCCCTTACCATATTTTAAATAAATTTCTTTAGACAATTTTCTATCTCTCTCCTTCACAGCTGGGAATGGTAAAATAAATTAAATTCTTTATCTCTTTCTATTAGTATTTACCAAAATATAATATTCTACTGCTACGGTCAAGAAAAGACTAATGATTATAGAATCTATATTAGGTTTAATTTAAGAAAATTATAATTTTTTATGCTTACTTGATTTTCACTTTCTAATTACCTTAATACATTTTTAGAATTATTGAGGAAAATCTCTTTCTTCTTTTGAACTGTTTTTTAAAATATTTTTCCAAACTTTATCAATATGTTCTTTACTAAAGCTTTCCGCTTTCTCAGAATTCTTTCCCTTTAGGGCTTCAAATATTTTTTTATGTTCTTGCAAAGAATATTTCAGTCTCCCTGAATTTTTTCTTAACGCCCTGATCCTGAAGCGATGATCGGTATCACTTAAGTTTTCATGGATCTTGCTTAACCTTTTATTGCCACATATTTTAAAGATTAAGTCATGAAACTCAGCATTGGCTTCACTATAACCTACTACATCCTCTTTTTCAATGCAGAGGTTCATTTTAGAAATTATTTTCTCCAATTCTTTGAGTTCTACTTCGTTAATCTTTTGTGCAGCAATAGAGGCAGCAAATCCTTCTATAAGTCTACGAATTTGTAGAACTTCCTGTAAATCATCTATTGAATAGTCTATTACCATTGCTCCAAGATTAGGTTCTATTTTCACTAATCCCTCCGCAGCTAATTCCCTTAGAGCTTCTCTTACCGGGGTACGGCTCACTCCTAATTTTCTGGCAATACCTATTTCATAGATCTTTGTTCCAGATTTAAAATCACCCTTAGTAATCCTATCTTTTATAAGGCGGTATACCTTTTTGCTGAGCAATTCATAATCCTTTATTTTAGTAAAATTTTCCATTTTCGAATAATATTTCCTTTCTACTACCCTCCTCCTATTACCGGAATTAACTTAATTGCACTTGAGGTAGTAATTAAATCATCCAATTTTACTATACGATCATCCTTTACTACAATATAAACATCTGCATTAGATATTTTAGCATCCTCTATCACCTGACTAATTTTTATTGGATTAGAATATTTCATCTCTTTTACTTCAAAATATCTATTCTTTAAATAACCAGTAAGAATTACCCTAACTTTGATCATTTTTCCACCACTACTATCGTTTTTATATAATCATACTTATTTTTAGGATACTTTTAAGGTAAAAAATCCAGGTATTCTTCTAGATTTGCTTCTTTTAAAGCTTCTTGGGTAGGTATACCATTTTCATTCCATTTTCTCAAGTTATAGTATTCATCTAAAGCCTTGTCATGGGGCATAGGCACTCTCCCTTTCCGTGGGCCACTCTGTGCCGGGACAGTCATCTTCTTAGGAAGGATATCATCTTTACGGGAAATTCCATCACGGACATTAATTAATCTTTCTACTAAAAAACCCCTTGCTCCAGCTTTTTCTAAATCCTGAATAGTCCAATTCCATCCAGTAGCGGCATTTAAAATTTCGAGTATTTCAGTCAAGGAAAGTTTAGGAACCCTTAGAATAAATTTACAAACACTTAGACTATTAGCCAAGCTACTTATATTTTGCTGATGTACAACATATTCAGGAACTTCTTCCATAGTGGTAGCTGGTCCTTTCATTCCTAACTCAGGATAGAAAAATCCCTGAGCATCTGCCCTCTCGTGACAGGCTCCCCTAGTACCAGTAGCATAGTTAAGACCGGCTGCTATGTGACATCTAGGATCATGGGCAGGATAATCAAGATTTTTCACATGGACAATTAGATCTTCAGCCATTGGACTAATTCTCTTAGCTGCGCCCACAATTCCCTCTTTAAAGTAAGCGCCTATACCTTCTAATTTAGCGATCTTCTCAGTTAATTGCACTAATACTCTACCATCACCCCAATTTACTGCTATCCCCTCAGTATTCTTTTCATTTATCAGTTTCTTCTCATAGCATTCTGCTAAAAAACTAAACCAGGCACCGGTAGAAATGGTATCAATCCCCATTCTATTACAAATATCATTAGCTTTAGCTATGGCAGGTAAATCTGCACATAAAAAGGCTCCACCCATTAAACCTAGAGTTTCATACTCTGGTCCAGGTCCTTCTACCGCATATTCTACTGGTTCCTCAAGCTTAATATGGCGATGACAACCATAAGGACAGTTAGCACAAAAAGTTGGCTTAGTATGTAATATCTCATTATAATAGGGTGTGGAAATCTTTTCTGATAGCCCCCAGGTTTCACCAACCCAATATTTTAAAGGTAAATTCCCGACTTTTTCAAAAGTAGCCGGCGCAGAAGTAGTTCCTGTTTTTCTTTTTTCAGCTGAACGCTTGGTGAACTCCCTCATTAATTCCAGTGCACGAGATTTAACTTTTTCGGGTTCATAGAGAGGTACCTCTTTAGACCCCAAAATGGCAATAGCTTTTAAATTTTTTGATCCCATAACTGCGCCTGCGCCCCCGCGCCCAGCGACACTATGCCCATCACAACCTATACATGCAATAGGATGGCCCATCTCCCCAGCTGGACCAATATAAACAATACTATAACGTTTATCATCAAGAGATGCCTTAAAATTATTATGTGTTTCCATAGCATCTTTACCCCAGAGCGAGCTAGCATCTTCAATTTTTACTTGCTTATTATTTATTGTAATTTTAACAGGAGAAGGACTCTTGCCTTCAATAATAATTGCATCATATCCTGCCTTCTTTAGATCATAACCAAAGTTACCCCCGGCAGAAGAGTCTAAAAATGTTTTAGTCAAAGGCGATTTAGTTACCACACTCCATTTACCACTCCCCGGATTTTTGGCTGATTGCCAGATTCCAATTGCAAAGACAATCTTGTTCTCTTCTGACAGAGGATCTACTTTAGGTGGAGTTTCCTCCAAGAGCATCTTGGCTCCAAAAGCAGACCCCCCAACAAACTTCTTCCATACTTCTTCCGGAACATCTTCTACTTGATAACTTTGTTTACTTAAATTAATTCTCAGTACTTTTCCCCAATAACCGTACATTTTACCACAGTCCTTTCTTGATACTATTTTTATTGATTTTCTTGTTGGTGTCAAGAGCTTGTGTGAGCTTTTCTTATCTATTAAACTAGATTTTAAAATATTATTCCTCTTTAAAGAGTCAATCCCAATTTTTCTGTA
>DJVR01000025.1 GCA_002441285.1 Candidatus Atribacteria bacterium UBA6251
GTTAGCTAGTTTAATACTAATAATTTATTAACTAATTAACCAGCTAACCAAGTAACTAACTAACTAACGAACCAATAATAAGGGTGGTAATCATCTATCTGGGATGTAAGTTACCTTACACCTCTTGCGACCTACCCGAAGATTCAGCGGGCCACCACAACTCTTCCTATTTGGTCTTGCTCCGAGTGGGGTTTGCTAAGCTTGTTAGTCACCTAACAACTGGTAGGCTCTTACCCTGCCTTTTCACCTTTGCCTGGTAAAAATATACCAGGTTGTGTATTTTCTGTAGCACTTTCCTTGAGGTTACCCTCACTGGGTATTACCCAGCACTTTGCCCTGCGGAGCTCGGACTTTCCTCGAAAGAAGATATCCCTCTTCCGCGATTACCTGATCTACTTTAATCTCTGTTGCATAAAAAGATAACACGATAAATTTAAAAAGTCAAATGGAAATTTTTATTCTTTCCACACCAGAATTCTATCACAATTGGGGCAAGTTACGATTATCTCAGCTTTTTTCAATTGATATATAGTATCACTGGGTAAATTAAGATAACAACCCGGGCAAATAGCTTCGTCAACTTCCATTATGGCTTTGCCTTCTTTTCCTCTTTTTAACATTTCGTACTCGGAAAGTAAGCGCTTATCCGTAATTTTTTCTATTACCTTTTCCCGCAAGTTATAAGTATTCCTAATTCTTTCTTTTATTTCAGCAATACTTACATTTATTTCCTGTTCATATTTATTTAAGCATTTTTCTTGTTTATTCATTTCTTCTTCCAGTTGACTAATCTCTTTGTGAAAATCTTCAATTTCTATCATCAAGTCCAGCAAATTATTTTCCATTAATTTTTTTTCTTCTTTATAATTTTCTATGGTGGATTGCAATTGTCTTAATTCTTTTATATCCGTTATTTTCCCACCATATAAATCTTGTTGATGTTTCATAATCTTATTAGATTTTTCGGATAAATCTAATTCTTTTCGACTCAATTTTACTTGCATATCTTTCAATGTTTTCTTTTTTTCTTTCAAACATTTCTTGGTTTTCTCTAATTCTTGTTTAATCTCTTCCAGCTTTAAAGGCAATTCTTTCTCTTTTCCCTCATCATCGCTTATCTTGTCATCTATTTTTTGTAATTCTAGAAGTATTTTTAATTGCTCTTTCAAAATATATTTCCTCCCTTTTCTAGCTATATTCTTTTCTGAAATAAAAAAGCCTTACCTCTTACTAAGAAGAAGTAAGGCTTTACTTTTATAATGACTTATTTTTTTAAATTTTTTCAATTTTGAAATAACCTTCATTTAATTTTTGGTGGGCCCACCTGGGATCGAACCAGGGACCGACCGGTTATGAGCCGGTTGCTCTACCAGCTGAGCTATGGGCCCTTGCTTAAGTGTTTAATTTCTTCTTTAAGAGTATATCAGAAATAGTCTTAAAGTCAATAATATTTTATTCCATCTCTAAAGCTATTTTTATGGATTTGGTCATTTTCTTGATAAAGAGCCTTTAATTGCCCACAAGCAGCCAAAATATTATCGCCTTTAGATTTTCTTGTGGTAGTTTTAATCCCCTTTTTTATTAAAAAATCTTTAAATCTTTTTGCCTGCTGAAAAGAAGATGGTTTTAAATTAGAAGAAAAAAGAGGATTAAAAATAATTAAATTTACTTTAAAATTATATCCTTGAAGTAATTGAGTTAACATTTCTGCCTGTACCATTGAGTCATTTACCCCTTCAATTAAGATATATTCGAAAGTAATCTGTCGATTGGTTTTTTTAACATAATTTTTACAGGTTTCCAATAACTCCTTAAGAGGATATTTACGATTCACTGGCATTAACTCAGACCTTAACTTATCTTCTGGAGCATGTAATGATATAGATAATTCTATTTGCCAGTTGAGCTCTTGCAATTTATTAATAGCTGGTATTATTCCACAGGTAGAAATAGTTATCTTTCTTGCTCCAATATTAAAAGCTTCCTTAGAATTTAAAATATAGATTGATTTTATTACTGCATCAAAATTATCCAGTGGTTCCCCTATACCCATAAACACTATATTGTGAGGGTTAATCCCTTTAACTCTTTTAATTAATAATACTTGATTAATTATTTCACTAACTGAAAGATTACGAAAAAAACCTTTTTTCCCACTTTCACAAAATTTACAATTATATTTACATCCTACCTGAGAGGAAATACATTCAGTTATTTTGTTCCGCTCTGAAAAGATTAATACGCTCTCAATTATACTTCCATCTTCTAATTTAAGTAAATATTTTTCCGTATTATCTTCTGATTTTAAAAGCTTAATCAATTCAACATTGTCAATATAAAAATTATCACTAAGGGTATTCCTCAACCATTCTGGAAGATTGAACATTGCCTTAAAATCTTTAACCCCTTTTTTGTACAGCCAGAAAAAAATTTGTGTTGCTCTAAAACTCCTTTCTCCTAGATTTTCCATCTCGCTTTTTAATTCATCTAAGGTAAAATTTTTAATCTCCTTGCGTCGCATTTATTTCCTTCTTCCTATTTTCAATTTCAGTGTATATTCTCCTAGCAAACTCTTCCGCTCGTTTTTCTATACCTTTTATTTTTCTAATTGAATCGGGGTCATTAGCGGAGGCCATTAAACTAAAATAAGAAGGTAAATTAAATCCTTTATTAATATTTAAAGCTCCAATAATTTGCTCAGCCAAACAATCACTACCTGAATTTCCAGAAACAATAATAGAAAATATAGTCTTTTCGCCAAAATTTACTCGTTTATAAAGCACAGTTAATCGATTAATTACTGCCATTAATTTTGCAGATAGGGCATCATTATAATTTGGACACAACCAGAGGATAAAATCTGCTTCCTCAATAGCAGGAAGAATCTCTTCTACCATTACTCCCCCATAAAAACAACTCTTTTCTTCACTATAATGTATACAGGTATGATAAGAACATCCCCGACAATCGACTATAGTTCCATTTTCTACATGAAGTTCCTTGGTATTTTCATAAGCTAAATTTCTTTTCACCATCTGCCATAATTGTAAGGTATTAGAAGTTTTATATGAACTGGAATGCAAAACTAATAATTTCGGATCTTTTATGATGCTTCTTCGTTCATTTACTAATCTGTTTACTAATTCATTAGCTTTCTTTTGATAAATTTCTCGTAAAGATAAATTACCGTAAATCTTCTGCCAGGTGATAAAATTACTCAAATCATTGGTTGCTTCAACTAAAGGATGACCAAAAAACTTACAACCCATAAGATTGGATAAAAAAACTATTCGACGAGCCATATTCTTGGTAAACAATTGATTTTGACTCTGAACGATCAGTGCTCCCTGAGAATTAGCTAGTGCTTCTTTCCCCTTTTTTTGTAAATTGTAGAAAATTTTAAATAAAGAGAAGTTAAATCCACACTCATCTAACTCTACTGCAAATAAGATTCTTTTATTTCTTAAATCTGGAATATTTAGGGCATGATCAATAGTAACTAATTTATAATCACTAGTAGCTTCTTCAATAATCTGGGCAAATCCACTAGATATTTTATCAGGGAAAATTAAGTATAGATCTTTCATTTCTAATCTACCTCATAAACTAAAAAAAATTTATAAATGCATTAGCTTTACTTAAAGAAAGATAGCTATTTTTAATCCTTTCCATTAAGGGAGTTGGAATATTTTGTCTTTCCAGTTCTATCCCAGTAGGATGCAATCTATTTCTTAAGCCCATATACACTCCCCCCAAAAAGGTAGCACTGTAATGCCATTTTCCCTGAATAGTAGCCAGAATAGGTAGAACAGCAGAAGAGAAAGCAGGTGCAATATAAGGTTTATAACCTAGCTCTCTAATAGTTAAATTTGCTTTCAAAGCCTTTTTGGTAAGCATTTCTGATAAATTTTGATTATAATTTTTTATACTATTAGCTATAACTAAGCCTAGACCATGGGGTCCAAATGCTCTTCCTTCTTTATTATAATTGATAGTTTCAGAGATTTTTTGAGCATAATAACTTGCTCTTGCATACATTACTCCCAGACCATAACCTCTGATTTGTTCAGGAGCTAAACCTTTAAAATCTAATCTTCCTTCTTGATCTCTATTACTTGCTAAAAAAGCTGTTTTGCAAAGTAAGTCTACCGGATCAGAAACTACAGCGAAGATGCCTTTGAAGTAACTTTCTCGTGCCTTTTTTGCATACTCTAAAATTATTCGAGCATTGCCCTCCCATTGTTCCATACGTACATCCTTTTTCTCCGCTGAAATAGGAGGTACTCCAACAGTAGCACAAAAAATAAATAAATCACTATCAAAAAGTTCATCTTTCTCTACTATATGTACTTGGGGGAATCTTTTTCTCCCAACTGGATCTATAATTTGATTAGCTTCCATTTCCCATCTTCTAACCAATTTTTCACTTTTATCATATATACCTATATCTTTAATCCATTTTCCACCCAACAATCTTAACCCAGTAAGAATGCTACCTCCTACGTCTCCTAACCCCACTATATTAATCTTCCATAATTGGTTCCAGGGAAATTTATCAGTTAACACTTTTTGCCATTCTGGATATGCAGTGTTAAGCATACAAACTCTTTTTTTCTTAATCATATTCACCAACCATTCAGGTAAATTATTGTTTCTTTTTGGAGCTTTTTGAATTAATTTAATCCCTTCTTCTTTTAAAAATAATAGAGATGGGTCACTGGCACAAAAACTTCTACGGGATTTTAAAGGATTAATTCGGGTAAGAGCATAGATGGTCTCTGAAGATTCCTTTACTTCTTTCTCGGATACTCTTTGTAATTTATTATATTCCTCTGAAGAGATCAGGAATTTATTTTGCAGTTGGTAATAAAACATTTTTGTCACTCTTTTATTTATATGTATAACTTAATAAAAAGTTGTTATTTCCTTTCTAGAAAGGTATGGTTAATTAATCATTCAAACTTTTTTTTAAAAAATATTAAATTGCTTGTCTTCAATCAGATTATACTATAGTGATATTTATCTATTTACAATTTCTTTATTTCTTTCTAATAGCTCAAGATCGTTCAGCAAATAATGAGATGGGCTAATATTCAAATTATACTCCAAACCCTCTCCCTGGTCAGGACAACGAGGATAAATAATTATTTCTCCTAAACGGCTAAGAGTTAATTTTTGTTGCCGCCTGCCTTGAAATTCCTCTTCTAAAGTTTTTAGAATATTCCAGGCATTCTCCATACATATTTTAGAAAATTCATAAATAATCTTTCCGGAAACATTTTTAATAAAAGAGGGAAAAGCATAGGGTAAAATTAAATTAATGGATTTAACTAAGTTTCCTTGATAATGTCTTGCTCTTTTTATAGCATCTCCCCCTATAAAGGGATATAATTCACTCTCATTAAACCATAATCTTAAATTAGGAATAAAATATACCGAATCAACTTCTCTATTTAAAATAGACGCAATTTCTTTTCCACTCCCCGACAATGCACCCACTACAATTTTTTTAACTTGAATAGAGTATTTGTGAAATAGTGGCTCTAAAGTTTTGATTCTATATCCTTTATGTAAATAATCATCAACTAGTATTACTGGCATATTAAAAGAGCGAACTACCTTCACTTGGTTATCTAAACTCAAATAATTAGGAAAGGCATCAATGTTGAAAGTTCTTACATCAGAATGAAATGTCTTTTCAGTATGCAAGGATTTAGTAACTGTATTAGGAACTACCATTTTATGTAAAATCTTTCCAAAAGGAACACACATTGCTTCTCCCAGTACTCTCGGAACTTGAGGAATGAATGAAACATTATTTAATTGACAGATCTTCTTAACAATCATCTGATTAATAAAGTTAATCTGAAAGGGCAAAACGATATTCCCAGGATAAAAGGTAGTAATTGATTTCAATATTTTTTTTCTAGACTTAATAATGGCTTCTTTTATTTTAGAACTCTGATTAAAGGGTTCCTTGATCACACTCTCGGTTTCTAAATTAATGATACAAGGTTTATTTATATCCACTACTAAAATAGTTTTTTTATCTTCTTTAAAGGGTAAAGAATAAAATCCCATCAATTCTAAATTTTCGTTAAGTGAACCTGTAGTATAGAAATCAAGAATATTTCTAAAAATTGCATAACCATAATCTTTAGAAATACAAAAAGATAGAGTTTCAGTAAGAACAATCTGTTCTAAATTTTCTATTTCTAGATTATTCTTCACCCTATTAGTAATAAATACCCCTTCAATTAAGATTATTCTGCCTACTGCATTCTCTCTAATGTATTCTGAAATCAGATTATTTTTAAATTCTTGATAAAGATTGCTAGAACGAACCCAATGAAAAGCAGAAAATCCCAATACCTTTCCTTGATGTTCTAAATCTTTAAGTACTAAAATTCGAAAATTAGATTTATTAATAAGAGATTTAAAACTCCTTAAAATCTCTTTCTTTTTAGAATAAGAAAATATTTGCTCACACAACTCCTCCATTTCTTTTAAAGATACATCTTCCATAAGTTGGATATCCAAAGAAATAGTTTGCATAACTCCTTTAAACTGTGGTTCTCTTTGATATAAACTATTAGCATAAATATACTTCTGAGCCAAAGGATCGACAAATTTTGAAATATCTCGATTTTCATCAATATAACCTCTTATTTGACTAGAACTTATCTCTTCATATTCAGATACCAGATTAAGTTTAATAATTTCCTTATCTATCTTCTTTAATACTTCAGATAAATTATTTTTATTATCCTGATAGCCACCCTGAGGTAATCTATCAAAAATGATATGCGGAAAAGTATGAATGGAATTTTGGGTCTTTTCTTTTTGATAAGAAGACGCATTGGTTAAAACGTCACTTCCTACTACTATAAATACTTCAGAAGAAGGGAAGTTTTCTCTTAAAAGCTTTAGGTCATCTGAATTGGCAATATTTACCGGCAAATCCTCTGGATATAAAAATACCTTTAACTCATCCGCAATAGAAAGATTAATAATATTCTTGCGGTAAAAATGGGCTTGGGTCCTTTTGGACCAGGAAAATTCATCAACTGCTAGGTATACTTCAAAACCGAGAGAAGCTAAGGTTTTAACTATCTCTTTATGACTCAAAGAAAAAGGATCAAAGGATCCAGGGAAAAAAGCTACTTTAGAGGGAACATCAACATCCATAGATCCCTTACTAAAACTATAATCACTAATAAATTTATAAATATAACTAAGCCCATTACAATTACTTAAAAACATTAGTCCTGTATCATTTACCTGGTTTAATAAGGTTAAAATCTTTTTAGCCATAAGTCGAAAAAGCCTATTCTTTTCTTCTAGGCTTAGATGTTTCGAGCCAAATAATTCCCGACCAATAACCCTAAAAGCTTCTTGCCTTACCTGCAAACTATAATGTACCAGTCCATTTAGAAGAATGCCTACTATCTTTTGCAGTCTATTTTGAAAAACAGATTCCTCCTCTGCGAATCTTTCTCGATAAGGTGGATAAAAGGCAATAATTATTCCAATAGTTCTTAGCAATAAAGAGGTTAACCGAGGCTCAGTTTGTTTTACTTTCTCAACTAATTCATAAATAATATCTTCTAATTCACGAGGAGGAAGATAATTTATTAACTGACCCAAATAGTAAGGAATATACTTAGTAAATTGATAGTCCTCCATCTCCAGAGCTCTTAACAATTCAATAATAATCTCATTTCTCTGCTCTAAAGATAGATTGGAAATTAATTTTATTAAAGCCTGGCCTGCTAAATTCCTGATTGCTTCTTCTCCACTTACTTTCAAAATATTACAAAAATGAAGAGCAGTATATATTTCCTCCCTTTTAGCGCCTAAAACATAATTTAATAAAAGCTCTATTTGTATTTTTTTTACTATCCAACAAGTAGAAGTCTTTAAATTACTTAAAAAGATGGTTTGAATTTTGTTTAAATCATTTTTATAAAATTTATAATACTTTTCAATTAAATCTTTTTCTAAATTAAGCAATCTAACAATTTTCCATTTCAAGTAATTTTCCGCTGGAAGTACAGATGCAACCACCTTTTCAGAAAAATATTTTTCTAAACGATGCAAAAATTTTGTTTTTTGGTCAATTCGGGGAATTAAAATGTTAATATTTTCTAGAGTTAAAAGTCTAAACTCAATATTCTCTTCAGTTAACATACTAGAAAGATAAACAATCATTTCATTTAGATATTCTTCAAAAAGGTGTACCGGTAAATGCGGGCCAATTTTTAACAAAACTAATTGGATTTCTTTATCATTATGATCTGCTTTCCGATAATATTCCCAGATAATTTTTATAAATTGTTGATTTTGTTCTCTCTGACAGTTATTGAAAAGAGAAGAAATCATTATATCAGTGCTATGCAGAATTCGATAACGTAGTAAAAGAGGTTTTTTGTGATCAGGTAACAAAAATTTTTTAAGATATTTCTGAAATAATTCTATACCATTGATTTCCGGAGGATCGAGTTTTACATTTTTAGGAATTTCTTTGCGATATTCCTCTTCAAAAGTGGCAATTAACTTTCCAATAAGCTTTGCACTCCTTCTCCTTATCTCATCTTCTGGATGGATTAATTGTTCATATAAAAATCTTAAAGTAATAAGTTTTTGTTTCTGGGTCAAATAAGTAGAATATTCATTTAATATTTGTATATATTCTCTAAGATTCTTCCAATCATGATCGTTTTGGGTTAATTCTAATAGAGAATTTAAAGAATCTTCGCTTCTTAACTGATACATCAAACGAATATTATGCTCAATAGAAAGATATTTTAAATTCTGAATAATTTCCTTACTTTGCATTAGAGAATAATGTTTGATTATTTTTTCTTCTGGTAAATGGATTCCTTCCTTTTCAATGTCTACATTAATTCCCAAATCAAGGAGATAATCCTCAAAATCTTTTAATTTAGAATATACCCGATAATATCTTTCTTTCTTTTGTTTATTTAGGTTATCCAGTTTTTCTAAAATGATCTGAAAAGAATCTCGGAGGGTAAAAATTTTCATCTTTCCCGAATTATTATGATTGTTATCATCCTTTACTCTAAAATCGGAATAGATTAGGATAAGTGATTCTAGAGGCAAATTAGCCAACTCCAGATCCCAGACAGAGTGATTTACCGCAATATGACCAAGGTAAGGAAGATTATGCCTTTTAAACCATTTATCAGTGTAATAATAATGTAAATAAGGAGTTCTCTCCACCTCTTCCTTTTTACATCCATATTTTCCAATGTCATGTCCAATAGCTGCTCCAGAGACTTTTCCTAAATCCACCGGGATACCTTTCTTAGATAATTGACGAGCAACATTGAGAGCAATCCAATTTACTCCACAGATATGATCAAGGGTACTATAATTTAAAACTTCCTGACTTAATTTCATCATTTCATAAATATAATCATCTTTAAAAGCTTTTATAAACCTTTTATATTCAGAAGAATTTTCTAGTTTTGACTTTTCTTCCGTAGTCAAAAAATGGAGAGGATATTTGCCCTGGAAGGAGTTATCGTTAGAAGATTTTTGTAAACCTGAAATTACTCTTAATAATTCCAAATAAAGTAAAAAAGTCTTACGAGTATTACTAGAAACAATTTTTAGTGTAGCAAGTTCTATAGCCTCCGGGAAAGAACGAGATAAAGCAAATTGATATACTTTATAAAGCCAGTCTTTTATTTGATGTTCTTGATCAAGTCTAAAGAATAATTCTTGTCCCAAAGAATAAACTGATTTACAAGTAAAATCTTTCTCCTCAAGCATTAGTTTTAATCTATGGTTAAATTCATTACTTTCCAAATGCTTTTTTACTAACTTTTTTTCACTTAATCCTAGATCCAGTTTTCCTCTCTGGGTTATTCTGGTTAGTACTTTCTTACTTAAAATTAGAGTATTACTTTCCCTCATAGTCGAATAAACCACCAATAAATATCTTTTCCTTATTATAACTTAAAACTTTAAAATTTTATAGAAAAAAAGGATGATTATTTAAATTAATAAACCTATAAAAAATAAAGAGGACACCTAATACAAAATAATGTCCTCTTGAATTTAACACAAAACATAATAATCTAAAAGAAGTAAATTTTAGTTAGTCTTTAAACTGCAACTACATCTTTTATTTCGGGAACTTCTTTTTTTAAAGCCCTTCCCACGCCCATCTGTAAGGTCATCTGCCTCATTGGGCAACCAGCACATGCCCCTAAAAATTTTACTTTCACTACTCCTTCGGTAGTAACTTCTACTAATTCAACATCTCCCCCATCTGCTTGTAGTGATGGTCTAATCTTTTCTAAGGCAGCTTCCACTTTTTTTTGCATTTCTTCCTCCTAAGATCAATTTTAACTATCAAAATCAAGATGAATTCATTTTTTATCGAATTTTATTTATCTTAGCATATTTTTACCTTACTGTCTATTTTTAATTAACCTATTTTTTAATCTACCAAACCGAAAGCTTTTTGTTGATATTAATTATCTTTAAGAAAAAAGCTTAAAGATACTTATTTACACCCATTAATTTTTAATAGTTGACCAGATAGTTGAGTATAAAATTGATGAAGGAGTGAGAAAGAAAAGCAGGCCAGAATGATTTACCCCGATAAGCAATATAGCCAAACCATAATCCTGCAGGAATACACATTAGAATTTCAATTTCAGGTTTTCCGATATGAAGAAGTACGAAAGGGATCATCTGGATTAAGATACTCCCCTCTTTAAACCTTTTCTGAAGTCCTAAAAGTAAAAATCCTCGAAGAATGAACTCCCAGAATAAAAGTAAAGGAATAGTCTGACCAAAAAAGATAAGGAAATTAAAATTTTTAGAATAATACTTATCCACTGAAGATAAAAGTGAAGCTATATAGAGTAAAGGAAGAGCAATCAGCACTGTAATCAATACATACCAACACCAACGTCTATAATCACCGAGTCGGAATCCAAAATCAAGTGGATTTTCTTTTAAAATAAAAGTAATAGTGAAGATAGGAAAGATAAAGTGTACTAATTTCGAGTCGTCTTTACAGTTTGGCCTAAAAATGTAACTAAAAAACTGGTCATGCATGTTGTCTTTCCTATAGAATAAAGTTGATTAAATAAAATCTAATAGGAAGGAGTACAGCACACATGACCACAGTTGAACGCATTGCTAACTTTAAGTATAGTGTACT
>DJVR01000046.1 GCA_002441285.1 Candidatus Atribacteria bacterium UBA6251
GTGCAACTTAAGTATAGTATTACCAAAATTAAAAAATAGAAGAACCAAGGAGATTTGAAAAATGAAAAAGAAAGTCACTAAAGAAGAAGTACTAAAAAAGATTAAAGAATTAAAGGTAAAGTTTATTCGTTTAAGATTTACTGATATCCTGGGTATACCTAAGAATGTTGAAATTCCCATCCAGCAATTTGAAAAGGCTCTGGATAATAAGATTATGTTTGATGGTTCTTCTATACAAGGATTTGTTCGTATAGAAGAATCAGATATGTATCTAAAACCAGACTATAATACTTTTATGGTTAATCCCTGGGAAGAAGATAAAGAAGTAGGAAGAATTACCTGTGATGTTTTTAATCCTGATGGTACTCCTTTTGCTGGATGTCCTCGAAATAATCTAAAGAGAATTATAAGAAAACTTGAAGAGACAGGATTTACTGCCAATTTTGGACCAGAAGTAGAATTTTTTCTCTTTTATCGAGATGAAAATGGCAATGCTACCACTCAAACCCATGACCAGGCAGGGTATTTTGATCTTTTACCAATAGATTTAGGAGAAGAAGCAAGAAGAGATATGGTTATATCCTTAGAAAAATTAGGTTTTGAAGTGGAGAAGGCTCATCATGAAGTAGCCCCAGGACAACACGAAATCGATTTTAAATATTGTGATCCTCTTACTGCCGCAGATAGGATAATGACTTTAAAATTAACTGCTAAGACTATTGCTTTGAAACATAATCTGCATGTAACTTTTATGCCTAAACCAATTTTTGGTATTTCTGGTTCTGGAATGCATACCCATATTTCTTTATTTAAGAATGAAAAGAATGTTTTCTATGACCCTAAAGGGAAATATCAATTAAGCAAAGAAGCTTTGTATTTTATTGGAGGATTATTGAAGCATGCTTCGGGTTTTGCTGCTATAACCAATCCTTTAGTCAATTCTTATAAAAGATTAACTCCGGGGTATGAAGCACCCGTTTATATTGCCTGGTCAGAAAGGAATCGCAGTCCTTTAATTAGAATACCTGCGGTTCGAGGAGAAAGTACCAGAGCAGAGTTAAGAAATCCTGATCCTTCCTGTAATCCATATTTAGCCTTTGCGGTAATCTTAGAAGCGGGCTTGGATGGGATAAAAAATCAGATTGATCCAGGAGAACCTATTGGTCAGAATATCTATCATCTAACCGAGCAAGAAAGAAGAAGATTAGGAATAAAAAATTTACCCGCAAACCTTAAAGAGGCTCTAGAGGAATTGGAAAAAGATGAAGTGATTCAGTCAGCCTTAACTACTCATATTTTCAAAAATTATATTAGGGCTAAAAAAGAGGAATGGGATACCTATACTATGCAAGTTCATCAATGGGAATTAGATCGGTATCTTACTATTTATTAAATTTAAGTAAATAGATAAATAAAGTAATGAGCAACTAAATAGAATTAGAAATGAGGGAGGATAATATGCCTGAACTAAATAACCTGAATAAAAAAAAAGGTTCCTAAGATTGATTTAAGAAGCGATACAGTAACCCTTCCGACTGAGGAAATGAGAGAAGCTATGCGAAATGCCGAAGTTGGAGACGATGTCTACGCAGAAGATCCTACGGTAAATAGATTAGAAGAATTAGCGGCCCGAAAGATAGGGAAAGAATCAGCTTTATTTGTAGCTAGTGGAACAATGGGTAATTTAATTGCAGTCTTAACTCATTGTCAGAGAGGAGAAGAAGCAATTTTAGAAGAGGAATGTCATATGTATTACTATGAGGTAGGAGGTATTTCTGCTTTAGCTGGAGTCATTCCGAAATTAGTAAAAAGTCATCATGGGGTTCCTAATCCAGAGGAGATAAAAAAGAAATTTAGGGAAGAGAATATTCATTATCCCAAAACTAGATTAATCTGCTTAGAAAATACCCATAATCGAGCGGGAGGCACAATAATTCCCCCTAAGGTTATGGAAGAAATTTGTCGATTGGGGCACCAGAGAGGTCTATATGTGCATTTAGATGGAGCAAGAATATTTAATGCCGCCATAGCTCTTAAGGTTAATCCAACTTTACTTACTAAAGATGTTGATACAGTAATGTTTTGTTTGTCTAAAGGATTGAGTGCCCCAGTAGGTTCTATTTTAGCGGGAGATAAAAAATTTATTCAAAGGGCACTCAAATATCGAAAGATGTTGGGCGGAGGTATGAGACAGGCAGGTATTTTAGCAGCTGCTGGGATTATTGCTTTAGAAAAAATGATAGATAGATTGGAAGAGGATCATCAAAATGCTAGGATTTTAGGAGAAGGCTTAGCTAAAATACCGGGAATAACCGTAGATTTATCTACTGTACAAACTAATATGGTTAATTTAGAGATTAAGAAAGAGGATATAGATACTTATAAATTCTTAAACGAGTTATTTAAATATAATATTTTAGGCTCTCCTCGACCACCTTCCAAGGTTCGATTGGTTACTCATTATGGGATTAGTAAAGAAGATATTTTAACCACCATAAAAGCCATAAAGGAAATAATGGAAAGAAATTAAAATATCATCTTTATTCAAAATTAGTTAGTTAATTGATTAGCTGCTATTCAGTTAGCTAGATAATTAGTAATTCGTTTATTATTTATATAGTTTAAATAATTTTATTGGAGGAATAATTAATTAGAAGGGGGAAGTTTAATCTTTGGAAAGTCTACCAGGATATAGAGAATGTTTTGTCTGTGGTAAAAATAATCCTATAGGATTAAATCTGAATATCTACCGGGAGAATAAAATAGTAAAAGCAGAATTTATTCCTGATTCTCGGCACCAGGGTTTTCCGGGAATTGTTCATGGCGGAATAATATTTTCTATTCTGGATGAATTAATGGGTAGAACAGCGGTAATTAATAAAGGAGTATTAACCTTAACTGTAGAAATAAAGATAAAATACAGAAAGAAGGCTCATTTAGGTAAAAAGATAATCTTTAATGCTTATATGGTAAAAGATAAAGGGAGAATAATTGAGACTGAAGCCCAAGCTTGCCTTGAAGATAGGACTTTATTAGCAGAAGCATGGGGAAAATTTTTTGTTATTCCCCAGGATAGACAAAAAGAAATGGAAAGATTATTAACTTGATCTTGATAGATAGGTTAAAAGAAAGAGGTTTTTTATTAAACTGGTTAAAGAGGTAATTAATTTGATTATTGGTTTGGGAATAGATTTAGTAGAAATAAATAGAGTAAAAAAAATAATACAAAGATGGGGAGAAGTTTTTATTACTCGTTTATTTACTCAGCAGGAAATAGAATATTGTGAAGATAAAAATAATAATAAGTACCAATCTTATGCTGGTAAATTTGCTGCAAAAGAAGCATTTCTTAAAGCTTTAGGTTGGGGGTTATGGAAAATTGAGTGGAAAGAAATTGAGATATTAAATGATAATAAGGGGCGCCCTTTTATTTATAGTAGTGAAAGAATAAAAGAGATTTTTACCCAAAAAAAGATTTATAACCATTTGATCTCTATTACGCATACCAAAAATTATGTAATAGCTGAAGTTCTTCTGGAAACAAAGTAGAGAATTCAGTTTTTATAGAGATAATAGAAAGTAAAAGAGGGGGTAACTATGAAAATAGTATCCAGTAAAGAAATGAAAGAAATTGATCAAAAGGCTATACTGGAGTATGGAATCCCTGGTTTGATCTTAATGGAAAATGCAGGAATAAAGATTTTCCAAAGGATCAAAGAAGTTTATCCAGACTTAAAATCTAAACGAGTAGTAGTTTTAGCTGGTTCCGGAAATAATGGAGGAGATAGTTTTGTGGTAGCCCGGCATCTTTATAATTACGGAGTTAGGGTGAAAGTTCTGGTGGTTAATTCTCCTCTTAAATTTACCAAAGAAACCAAAACGAACTGGGAAATAATAAATAAGCTGAGATTGGAAAATATACTTCTTGAAGATTTTAAAAAAGAATTGATCGAGAAACAACTTCAGGAAGCAGATTTAGTAATTGATGGTCTTCTAGGAACTGGATTAAGGGGCTCAGTCCGAGGATTAATAGCTGAGATTATTAATCTAATTAACCAATTAAAGAAAGAGGTAATTGCTATTGATGTCCCATCAGGTTTAAACTCTGATCAATCGATAATAAATGGTCCATGCATCCAAGCTGATCTTACCATTACCCTAGGTTTACCCAAAATAGGCTTATGGTTATATCCGGGGGCTAAATATGCCGGGAAGGTATTTATTGAAGATATTGGGATTCCTAAACCACTGTTAGAGAATCAGAAATTAAAGATAAATACCTTAGATAGGGAATTAGTAAAAAAAATTTTACCTCCGAGATTTACTTATGGACACAAAGGAACTTTTGGAAAAGTTTTATTGCTAGCTGGTTCGAAAGGTATGACTGGTGCTGCTTATTTATCCAGCATGGCTGCCATAAAAAGTGGGGCAGGATTAGTTTATTTAGGAATCCCAGAGTCATTAAATCCTATAATGGAAATGAAATTAACAGAAGTAATTACTATTCCGATGCAAGAAACCAAGGTTCAATCTTTAGGAGAAGGAGCTGCGGAGGAAATTATAGATTCTTTTTCAGAGTACTCAGTTTTGGGAATAGGTCCTGGAATATCCCGATATCCAGAAACACAGAAATTAGTAAGAAGAGTGCTAGAAAAAATATCCCTTCCTTTAGTTTTAGATGCCGATGCGATTTATGCTTTGAGAGAAGATCTAAAACTTTTCCAGAGGATTAGTAGTCCAATAATTATTACTCCTCATCCTGGTGAATTAGCTAATTTATTAAACAAAGATATAAATTACATTTTGGACAATCAGTTGGAGATAGCTCGAGAAATTGCTTCTACTTTTGGAGTTATAGTATTATTAAAGGGAGCAAGGACTATTATTATTAATCAAAAAGGGGAAGGTTACATTAATATTGGTGATAATTCAGGGATGGCCACCGCTGGCTCTGGAGATGTACTTACTGGTACTATCTGTGGTTTAATAGCCCAAAAAATTAACCCCTTTGAGGCAGCTTTAATAGGAGTATATATCCATAGTAAGGCAGGCAATTTGGCTCGAAAAATAAAAGGAGAGAGAGGGATGATTGCAGGTGATATCCTGGAGCAAATTCCCCTTGCTTTTTTATCTTTGGATAATTGAATCAATCCCAAAGTTTAACATATATTTTATAAGAGGCACAAGAAAAAAGGAGGGAGCGTAATGCAAAAACTAATCAGCCCTACCTGGTTAGAAATAAATCTTGATGCTCTCAGAGAAAATGTTAGAAGAATTAAAAAATTAATTGGTAAAAAAGTTGAATTAATGGCGGTGGTAAAAGGAAATGCTTATGGTCACGATCTAATTGAGGTAGCTAAAATAATTCTTGACCATGGTGCTAACAGATTGGCAGTGGCTAGAGTTGAAGAAGGAATGCTATTAAGAAAAGCCGGGATTAATGCTCCTATTTTAATTCTGAGTTTGAATTTAAGTGAACTTTGTGAAAAAATAGTTCTCTATGACCTTACTTCTACGGTAGTTGATTTAGAAATGGTAAAAGCATTATCTTTTATGGCACTTAAATATAAAAAAATTTCTAAAGTTCATATAAAGGTAGAAACCGGAATGAATAGAATTGGTCTTTTCCCTCAGCAGGTTTTAGATTTTATTAAAAATGTAAAAAACTTAAAAAATATTCAGATAGAAGGAATTTTTACTCATTTTTCGGTGGCTGATGAAAAAGATAAGAGATACACTCTAAATCAATTTACCAAATTCAATGAGGTGTTGAAAGAAATAGAAAAGGAAAAAATAAATATACCATTTAAACACGTGGCTAATAGTGCTACTATATTGGATTTACCTCAAATGTGGCTGGATATGGTTCGTCCAGGGATTATTATTTATGGTTTATACCCTTCCCAAGATATTAAAAAAATTATACCTTTAATACCAGTTCAAACATTTAAAACCAAAATAATTTGTATAAAAGAACTTTCAGAAGGAGAAAGTATCGGTTATGGTAGAACTTATACCACTAGAGGTAAAACCTTAGTGGCTACCCTGCCGGTTGGTTATGCTGATGGCTATAATCGACTTCTTTCTAATCGTGGTGAAGTTCTAGTAAAAGGGAAGCGTGCTCCAGTAATAGGAAGAATATGTATGGATCACGCTATGATTGATGTAACTAATATACCTGAGGTAGAAGTAGGAGATGAAGTGGTATTATGGGGAAAACAAAAAAATGCTGAAATAACTGTAGAAGAGGTTGCTCAATATTTGGACACTATCAATTATGAAATTATCCACCTTCCTGATAAAGGTAGAGTTCCAAAATTATTTATCAAGAATGGCCAACCCTGGAAAGTAAAAAGTAGATGGGGAGAATATCTTTTATAATTAAACAGTTATCTAGAAAGAAGGGCGACTATTAAAATAACCTATTACCTTTATTCTCTCTAAAATTAATTTTTTATTGGAAAATACAAATAGTAAAAGAAGTGGTAGGAAACGAAATTGGAATTTAATATAATTACCAATAATCCTGAAGAGACTAGAAAATTAGGGAAAAAAATCAGCGTACTGGTACAACCAGGTGACTTGTTTGCCTTTTATGGTGAGTTAGGGGTGGGGAAAACCTGTTTTATTCAGGGAATATGTTATGGCTTGGGAGTAAAGGAAGGAGTTAACAGTCCTTCTTTTACCCTTATTAATGAATATCAGGGCAAGATACCGATTTATCATTTTGATCTTTTTCGTTTAAACGGTATTGATGAATTTCTGGATTTAGGTTATGAAGAATATTTTTATGGAAAAGGTTTAACTGTAATAGAATGGGCGGGAAAAATAGAAGGATTTTTACCTCCTGATTATTTAAAAATAGAAATAAATTCAGTGAGTTACTATCAGAGAAGAATAATTTTTAAATCTACTCAAAAAAAATATCAAGTATTAATAAAGGAGTAAAATATTTTTGAAAATATTAGGGATTGATACTTCTACCAGAATTTCTAGTTTGGCTATTATAGAAAATGAAGAAATAGTAGTAGAATTGAATATAAACAGTAATTATAAAAAAACATCTTCTATTTTAGTTTTAGCTATACAAGATTTATTAAAGAGAGTAGATTGGAAATTGGATGAGCTTGATGGTCTGGCAGTTTCTTTAGGCCCTGGTTCTTTTACTGGATTAAGGGTAGGTTTAGGAGTGGTTAAGGGTTTATCCTATGCCACTTCCTTGCCAGTGGTTGGGGTAAACTCTTTAGATGTTTTAGCTTACTCATGGAAAGAAGCTCCCTTTTTGATTTGTCCCCTTTTGGAATGTAAAAAGGGCGAATTATTTTATGGGGTATTTAAATATCTCCATGGTCTGGAAAAGATTATAGATTATAAGTGTGAAAGTCTGGATAGACTATTAATGAAAATATCAGTTCTGAAAGAAAAGATACTTATTATAGGGGAAAGGATCGAAAATTATCGAACGCAAATAGAAAAAGAATTATCGCAAAAAGTAATACTAATAGAAACTTCCCCTTACTTCCCTGGTGGAGCAAATGTAGCTCGTTTAGGTTTAGAAAGATTAAAAAAGGGAGAAAAAGATGATATCTTTACCATGATCCCTTTTTATTTAAGAAAATCACAAGCTGAAGTTGTCTGGGAAAAAAGGAAAGAAAGTTAAAATTTTGGAGAACTAATAGATGTCAGAATTAATATTAGGTATTGAAAGCTCCTGTGATGAAACATCAGCAGCAATAGTAGAGGATGGAAAAATAATAAAGTCCAACCTTATAGCTTCTCAAATTAAAATTCATCAGAAATATGGCGGAGTAGTTCCTGAAATTGCCTCTCGAAAGCATTTAGAATATATTATTCCCGTAATTGATAAAGCCTTAAAAATAGCACAAACAAAGGGTAAAGACTTATCGGGAATAGCGGTTACTTATGGTCCTGGTTTAATTGGTTCGCTTTTAGTAGGGCTAGGTGTGGCTAAAGCACTTTCTTATGCCTGGGGTATCCCTCTAGTGGGAGTAAACCATTTAGAAGCCCATATCTATGCAAATTTTTTAGAAAATAATAATTTAAAACCTCCTTTTATTTGTTTGGTAGTCTCTGGAGGGCATACTACTTTAGTATATGTACAGAATTATGGAAGTTACAAGATCATAGGAGAAACCAGGGATGATGCAGCCGGAGAAATTTTCGATAAAATAGCCAAATTCTTAAATTTAGGTTATCCTGGTGGACCGGTTATTGAACGATTAGCTCAAGAAGGTAACCCTTTAGCCTTAAGATTTCCCCAACCATTATCCAGAGCAAAAGGGTATGATTTTAGTTTTAGTGGACTTAAAACTGCAGTTATTTATTACTTAAAGAATAAAATAATAAGTAGAGAACAACTTCCACCTTTAGAAGATATACTTGCTTCCTTTCAAAAAGCAGTTATTGATACCTTAGTAGGAAAAACCATAAAAGCAGTAAACGATTTTAAAACTGAGTATGTAGTACTGGCGGGAGGAGTATCTGCCAATCAATTACTTAGAAAGGCTATTAGTGAAAAAGCTAAAGCTCAAAAAATAAAGGCTTTTTTCCCATCTATAAATTTATGTACAGATAATGCTGCTATGGTGGCTGCAGCAGGTTATTATAAATTGAAAAATGTAGGGCAATCTTCATTAGATTTAGAAGCCATATCCAGATTAAAATTAGGACAAGAAAATTAAAAAAATAGAGAAAAAAGTAATAAAATGGCCTTTAATCGTTTATAATAAAGAATATTCCTAAATAACGACAAATAAAGAGATTTGCATTTCATTTTAAGTTTATATAATATATAAAAGGCTTAGCACTCTTAGTATGAGAGTGCTAATTAATTTAAAATATCCTCAATTAATGAGGAAATAACAAAATTATTTAAGGGAGGTCAAAAAAATGAATATTAAAGAACTTAAACCACTAGGAGATAGAGTATTGCTAAAACCGATGCGTGAAGAAGAGAAAAGCAAAGGGGGAATACTCCTTCCGGATACCGTCTCCAAAGAAAAGCCTCAAGTTGGAGAAGTATTAGCTGTAGGACCTGGAGGTACTGACAAAGATGGTAAGCTAATTCCTATGACCGTAAAGGTAGGAGACAAAGTGGTTTATGCTAAATATTCCGGAACTGATATCAAGGGAGATGATGATGAAGAATACTTGATCATCAGTGAAAAAGATATCTTGGCGGTTTTTTAAAGGATAATAAAAATACATAAGTATAGTTTACCCAAAGATTAATCATTTACAATTTTTAAAATAAACTAAAAGGAGTGAAAAGAAATGGCAAAACAATTTTTATTTGAGGAAGCATCAAGAAGAGCCCTAGAAAAAGGAGCAGATATATTAGCAGATTGTGTTAAAGTTACTTTAGGACCTAAAGGAAGAAACGTGGTCTTAGATAAAAAGTTTGGTTCCCCAACTATTACTAATGATGGCGTTACCATTGCCCGTGAGATTGAGGTAGAGGATCCTTTTGAAAATATGGGTGCGCAATTTGTAAAAGAAGTTGCTACCAAGACCAATGATATTGCTGGTGATGGAACTACCACTGCTACTGTATTAGCTCAGGACATTATTCATGAAGGATTAAGAAATGTAGCAGCTGGAGCCAATCCGATATTGGTAAAAAGAGGAATAGAAAAAGCAGTTGAATGTGCAGTAGAAGAGATTAAGAAATTAAGCATAGAAGTAAGCGATAAAGATTCTGTAGCTAATGTAGCTTCTATTTCTGCTGCTGATAGAGAGATAGGGAATATTATTTCTGATGCAATGGAAAAAGTTGGAAAAGATGGAGTAATTACTGTAGAAGAATCAAAAACCATGGGTACTACTTTAGAAGTAGTAGAAGGAATGCAGTTTGATAAAGGTTATATTTCCCCATATATGGTTACTGATGCGGAAAGAATGGAAGCTGTTCTGGAAGATCCTTATATCTTAATTACTGATGCTAAGATCAGCAATATGAAAGGTGTATTACCAATATTAGAAAAGACTGCTCAAACCAGTAAACCTCTTCTTATTATTGCTGAAGATGTAGAAGGAGAAGCCTTAGCTACTTTAATAGTAAATAAAATAAGAGGTACTTTAAATTGTGTGGCAGTAAAAGCTCCTGGCTTCGGTGATAGAAGAAAAGAGATGCTCCAGGATATAGCAGTAGTAACAGGTGGACAGGTTATTTCAGAAGAACTTGGACTTAAATTGGAAAACGCCGAACTTAAGATGCTA
This sequence comes from Candidatus Atribacteria bacterium UBA6251, assembly GCA_002441285.1. Classification (GTDB taxonomy): domain Bacteria; phylum Atribacterota; class Phoenicimicrobiia; order Phoenicimicrobiales; family Phoenicimicrobiaceae; genus UBA6251. The sequence continues at coordinate 10,240 of DJVR01000046.1, forward strand.
GGTACTGCTCATCAGGTTAAAGTGACTAAAGAAGATACGATTATAGTCGGAGGGAAGGGAGATACTAAGGAAATTAAGAAGAGAGAAGCCCAAATTCGAGCCCAGATTGAAGAGACTACTTCTGATTATGATCGAGAAAAACTACAAGAAAGATTAGGAAAACTAGTAGGTGGAGTAGCAGTTATTAAGGTAGGAGCAGCTACTGAAACCGAACTTAAAGAGAAAAAACATCGTGTAGAAGATGCCTTATCTGCGACCAAAGCAGCAGTAGAAGAAGGTATAGTAGCTGGTGGAGGGACTGTTTTAATTAATATTATTCCAGCTTTAACAACATTAAAATTAGATGGTGATGAACAGATTGGTGTCGAGATTATTAAAAAAGCTTTAGAAAAACCGGCTAAACAAATTGCCTTTAATGGTGGTTACGAGGGAGCGGTAATCGTAGAAAAATTAAAGACTATGGATCAAGGTGTTGGTTTTAATGTTTTAACTGGTGAATTTACTAATATGATTAAAGCAGGAATAGTTGATCCAGCAAAAGTAACCAGATCTGCCCTTCAGAATGCAGCGAGCATTGGTGCAATGATTCTCACTACCGAATGTCTAGTTACTGATAAACCAGAAGAAAAGAAAGAGGGAGCAATGCCTCCAGGTGGAGGAATGCCTCCAGCAGGAATGTATTAAAAGATAAGAGATAATAGGTAATTAATAAAAAGCCTCTATACTGATATCGATAAAATAAAGATAAAAAGTATAGAGGCTTTTTATTTATGATTATTTTATTTGTAAAATTTGCCATTAATTAATTTTAATTAACTAATAAACAAATTAATCGATTACTTCTTTTAAAGGATGAAAAGTGAAATTAAAAGCATCAGCTACTGGTTTATAGGTTATTTTACCATAGATAATATTTACTCCTTTGGCTAGATCTTCATTTTCTTTAATAGCTTTTAAATAGCCTTTATTAGCTATTTCCAGTGCATAAGGTAAGGTGGCATTAGTCAAAGCGAAGGTAGAGGTTCGTGCAAATGCCCCAGGCATATTAGTGACACAGTAATGTAAAATATTGTGTATTTTGTAAACTGGCTCACTGTGGGAAGTCGGTTTGCTAGTAGCAAAGCAGCCACCTTGATCAATAGCTACATCAACTATTACCGCATTATTTTTCATCTTTTTTAGCATTTCTTCAGTTACTAATTTGGGAGCTTCTGCCCCTGGTATTAATACTGCTCCGATTACTGCATCGGCATCTTGGATTTCTTCTTCAATATTATGTTGATTAGCTACTATTAATCTAATATTTTTAGGTAAAACATCATCTAAGTATCTTAATCTTCTAATATTTATATCTAATAAGCAAACATTTGCTCCTAATCCGGCAGCTACTTTTGCTGCGCAGGTTCCTACTGTCCCTCCTCCTAAAACTACTACTTTAGCCGGATTTACTCCCGGTACTCCTCCCATTAGCACGCCAGTTCCGCCGTAGGGCAGAGCTAAATAGTAAGCAGCTATATGAGCAGCCATCTTCCCAGCTACTTCACTCATTGGTGCTAGAAGAGGTAGATAGCCATCTTTTGTTTGTACAGTTTCGTAAGCAATGCAAATAACTTTTCTTTCCATCATTGCCTTGGTTAATTCTAAAGAAGAAGCAAAATGGAAATAAGTAAATAGAATCTGTTGGGGTTTTAAAAGTTTATATTCGGCTGCCAGAGGTTCTTTTACTTTGAGAATCATTTCGGCTTTTTGAAAAACTTCTTCTGCTGATTCAAGAATAGTCGCACCGACTAAGCTATATTCTTGGTCATTTATTCCACTACCGATTCCGGCTGATTTTTGTATTAATACTTGATGCCCAGATTGACAGAAGGCTTTTACTCCGGCTGGAGTAATGGCTACCCTGTTTTCGTTATTTTTAATTTCCTTGGGGACACCAATAATCATTATTTTTGTATTCCTCCTTATAAATAATGAAACAGAGTGGTGGTATTCTATACCAGAGGGGAAAATACCACCACCTTATTTCAGTTTATCCTAATAATTCAGGGTTGGAAAAGTATTCTTTTATTTCTTTTGCCATTATGCCACTTAAGAAGAGTAGACCAATTAAGTTAGGAATAGCCATAGCTCCATTTAGTGCATCAGTAAGTAACCACACAAAAGGTATTTTTACTATTGCACCTAAGAAGGCAACAATAACAAAGAGCCAAGCATAAGGTTTAATAACTGCAGGACCTAAAATGTAACGAGCACATTGTTGGCCATAATAACACCAGGTAATAATAGTAGAATATCCAAAAAGTAGTGAACTTATAGCTACGATAGGTCCCCCTAAAACACTCAAAACAGATGAAAAGGCATGAGCAGTAAGAGGTGTACTGGTAAGTCCAGTATCTAGTGATTTAGTTATGACAATAACTATAGCGGTCATAGAACAAATAATCAGGGTATCAATCATTACTCCAATCATAGCTATAGTACCTTGACGTACTGGATGTTTGGTTTGAGCAACAGAATGGGCTAGACTGGCGCTTCCTAAGCCTGCTTCGTTAGAAAATATCCCTCTTGCTACCCCATATCTCATAGCTTGAGCAACCGTGGCTCCGGCAAATCCTCCAAAAGCTGCTTTTCCAGTAAAAGCTGATTTAAATATTTCACCTATTGCCCAGGGTAGCAGGTTAATTTTTGCAATGATAATAATCAAAGCTCCTACAATGTAAAAAATAGCCATAAAAGGAACTAGTTTTTCAGTAACTTCACCGATTCTTTTTATTCCGCCTACTACTACTATCCAAACTAGCACGGTTAATACTATACCAGTTAAAGCCACTGGGATTTTAAAAACACTTTGGCCAACAGCTGCCATGGAATTTGTTTGTACTGCATCGCCTATTCCAAATGCGCAAATAGCTCCAAAGAAGGCAAATAACCAGCCTAACCATTTTTGCCCTAAACCTTTTTCAATGAAATACATTGAACCACCGGCATAGGCTCCGTCTTTATCTTTAATTCTATATTTTACTCCTAAAGTTGCTTCACACATCTTAGTACACATACCAAAAAGTGCGGTAATCCACATCCAGACTGCAGCCCCAGGTCCACCTGCTGCTAAGGCAGTAGCTACTCCAGCAATATTACCATTACCAACAGTAGCTGCCAGGGTAGAGGTTAAAGCCTGAAAAGGAGTAATTTCTCCTTCTCCGCGATGTTCAGTATCTTTTTTAAAGGCACCTTTAAAAATTAATTTCCAGGCATAAGAGGTATGCAAAAACTGAGGAAATCCTAATCGAATAGTCAAATATATACCTGTCCCCACTAGAATAACCATCATCGGGGGACCCCAGACAAAATCATCAAGAGCAGTTAAAAAATTCATTATGGCAGTCATCGATAAACCTCCTTGGAATATTATTAAAAATTAGGGGTTTAAATGCAATTTTATTAATTATTTATTTAGATAAATAATTCTGTCTACAAAAAATTCGGAGAATTTACTCTTTATATATCACCTCCTTAGAAAAAATTAATCTTTACCTTATTCCTTTCTTTAATTAAATCACCTCCTTTTTTTGAGAAAATAGTATATTTTAGTTAACTAAAATTGTACTTCTATTGACTGGTTTTTACCTTTTGTTAAAAGGAGCCAGAAAGGGAATGTCTACTATTTCGGCTTCAACATTTTTATCTCTGATTAAAACCTTTACTCTATTTCCTGTTTTGGCAAAAGGAATCTTTAGAATGGCCAGAGCATAAACTTTTTTTAGAGAAGGGCAGTAATTTCCAGAAGTTATATAGCCGATTTTTTGTGTTTCATACCATACTTCCATTCCATGACGGGGGATACCACCTTGAGGGACAAAAAGACCTACTAATTTACGTTTAATCCCTTCTTTCTGGATTTTAAGTAAGGCTTCTTTACCAATAAAGTTTTCTTTATTAAATTTTACTGTCCAACCTTGTCCACTTTCTAAGGGATTAATGGTTTCATCTATATCATTTCCATATAACCAGTAACAGACTTCGAATCTGGTAGTGTCTCTTGCTCCTAATCCACAAGGTTTCAAATTGAATTTCTGACCTTCTTCCAAAATTCCACTCCAGATATCCAGGATATCTTCGGGTTGAAAGGTGTAGATTTCAAAACCATCCTCTCCAGTATAACCGGTACGAGAAATAAGAATTTTTTTACCAAAAAGATCGGCATAAATAAAGTTAAATCTTTTTAAGTTTTGTAGAGGGATAGGGCCTTTGACTAAAGGCTCTAATAATTCTACTGAATTGGGTCCTTGAACTGCTACTTCAGCATATTCTTTACTTTTATTGAATATTTCTACCTGATAATTTTTTTTGTGCTGAATGATCCAATCATAATCTTTTATTGAGTAGTTAGGAGAGGCATTAACTACTAACAGGATAAAGTCATCTTTGATCTTATAAACAAAAAGATCATCCACTTGACCACCATAAGGGTAACATAAAGGAGAATATTTTATCTCTCCATCTTTCATATTGCTTATGGAATTAGTTAAAAGATAATCAGCGAAGGGTAGGGCATCTCGTCCTAATAATTCAATTTCTCCCATATGAGAAACATCAAAAAGACCTACCTTTTCTCTTACTGCCAGGTGTTCTTCAATAATACTGCTATATTGTACTGGCATATCAAAGCCATCGAAGGGAATCATTCTAGCTCTTAATTTTAGATGTTCCGCATGTAAAGGAGTCTTTAATAGCTCTTCCATTTTTTGATTTTCTCCTTTTTTTAAAAATAATTTTTTGAAATTATTGTCTTTTCTGATAGTTTAATTCATCATCATAGGTCAGAATAGCCATTTTTACTGCTAAGGCATCATCCAATCTTCTAATGGGAGTTTTATGAGGAGCAGAGGTTAGTAATTCGGGATTGCTTTTAGCCTCCTCAGAAATTTTTATCATAGTATCAATAAATTCATCTAGCATTTCTTTACTTTCTGATTCAGGAGGTTCTACCATGATAGTTTCTTCGGCATAAGGTTCAAAATGGGGAAAATAAATGGTAGGTGGATGCATTCCGTAATCCATTAATCTTTTAGCGATATCTAGGGTTTTAACCCCGTATTTTTTGTATTCCTTGCCTGTAAAAGTACATTCGTGCCCACAATAACGGTCATATACTGGTTTAAAGTATTTTTTTAATTTTGCCAGTACATAGTTAGCATTAATGATACTGGTTTCGGAAGCTTTATATAGTCCTTCTGGACCCATACTTAGAATCCAGACATAAGTTTTAACTAAGACCGGGAAATTAGCCCAGAAAGCCCTTACTTTACCAATACTCTTGGATCCAACTTCTTTTAGGTAATATTGTTTTGTTGATGAATCAAAATCTACCAAGGGAGTAGGTAAGTAAGGAATAAGTTTCTTTTTAACTCCTATCACTCCCGCTCCAGGGCCTCCCCCTCCATGGGGAGTAGAAAAAGTCTTGTGTAAGTTAAGATGAACTACATCAAAACCAACATCTCCTGGCCTTAAAATTCCTAAAGAGGCATTCATATTAGCGCCATCATAATAAAGTAAGCCTCCTTTGCCATGAACTATCTTTTCAATTTCCACAATTCCTTCATCGTATAATCCTACAGTATTGGGGTTAGTTAACATTAATCCTACAGTCTCTTTATCCATCAATCTTTCTAGTTCTGACAAATCGATAGTGCCGTTTTGGTTGGATTTTATTTCCACCACCTGAAAACCAGCCATAGCTGCAGAAGCAGGGTTAGTCCCATGTGCGGAGTCTGGGATTAACATTTTATAACGCTTTTTACCTTGATCCAGAAAATATTTACGCATAACTAATACACCGGTTAATTCTCCATGCGCTCCCGCGGCTGGAGTCATAGTATATTCATCCATCCCGGTTATTTCAGATAGTAATTTATTTAAATGATACATTATTTCTAAGTTTCCCTGAACAGTCTCCTGTGGAGCTAAAGGATGGGCATAAGTGAAGTTGTTTAAAGAAGCTAATTTTTCATTAATTTTAGGATTATATTTCATAGTACAGGAGCCTAAGGGATAAAAACCATCATCCAGACCATAATTTAATTTGGAAAGAGCAGTAAAATGCCTAATTACATCCACTTCTGATACTGCAGTTAAATTCTTTTTATTTTTATCCAGAGCATATTCTGGTATACAATCCTCTAGTGAGATATCTTCAAAAAGATCAGGCGGGAGGGAATAACCGATTCTATTTTTAATACTTTTTTCTAATATTAATTTCATCTTTTCACACCCCTTATTCAGAAAGAATTTGAGCTACCTTATTTAAAACATTTTTGCTTAATACTTCTGTAACGGCAAAAAGTAAGGTATTTTTAAACTTATTTTCTGGATAAAAATCATAGATTTTTAGAGGCGGTATAAAATTATTTTGTAATAATTTCTTATCCAGTTTATCTATTTCTTCTTTACTTTTTAAAAGAAACTCATTAAAGAAGGGATAAGTAAATACTCTTTCGAATTTACCAGATTTTAAGAGCAAATTCTCTAAATAATGAGCAGATTTGGTATTTAAGAGAGAGGTTCGGTATAATCCTTCTGTTCCCATTAGAGATAGATAGATATTGGAGGCGGTTACATTTAGATTATGATTAGTGCAGATATTAGAAGTTGCTTTTTCTCTTCGAATATCCTGTTCTCGAGCTCGCATAGTCATTACAAAGGCTCGCTTACCATCTAAATCTACTGTTTCACCTACAATTCTTCCGGGTAACTGTCTGATGTATTGTTTTTTGGTTGCTAAATAAGCATTATAAGGACCACCATAATTTAGATCTAGACCAAAGGATTGGGTGTTGCCTACCAGGATATCGACTTTAAATTCACCTGGAGCTTTTAGAATTCCCAGAGCCATACTTTCCACAATTACATTAATTAAAAGGACTCCTTGGCTATGAACTATTTCCGAAATTTTTTCTAGCTTTTCTATTCCTCCAAAGAAATTCGGACTTTGTATGATTACAGCAGCTACTTCTTCATTGATAATTTCTTTTAGTCTATCTAAATTAGTTAGTCCTTCCAGGTAAGGTAATTCAATGATCTCCGTATTATGCGGTTCTAAATAGGTTTTTAGAGTTTCAAAATAGTGAGGGTGAAGTAATTGGGATACAATTACTTTGTTTTTATGGGTCAGTCTTAAGGCCATTAGAGCTGCCTCTCCGGTAGCAGAAGCACCATCATAGATGGAAGGAATAACTACTTCCATTTTAGTTAGTCTAGCTATATAGCTTTGATATTCAAAGATAGATTGAAGAGTTCCCTGGCTTAGCTCAGGCTGATAAGGAGTATAACAGGTCCAGAATTCCTCTCTTTGTAAAAGGAATTTTACTGCTTCCGGGATAAAATGGAGATAAGCTCCTGCTCCTATTAATGGTTTCATTTGGGAAAAATTAAAATTTTTTTGGGCAATCTGGTTCAAATTTTCTTCTACTTCCATCTCGCTCATCGCTGGAGGAAGGTTTAATTTTCCTTGCCATCTTAAATGCCCAGGGATAGCTTGGATTAAATCTTCAAATGATGAAACCCCTATTTCTTGGAGCATTTCTTTTTTTTGCTCTTCAGTATTCGGGATATACCTCATTTTGTTTATACCTCATTTCTGAAAATTTATTATTTTCTATATTCTGCATATTCTTTTGCTTTCATCAGGTTAGATAATTCATTTTGCTTATCAATTTTGATTTTAGCTAGCCAACCTTCTCCATAAGGATCCTGGTTAATAATAGAAGAATTTTCTACCAATTTTTCGTTAACCTCGATTATTTCTCCACTTATTGGGGCATAGACATCAGATACTGCTTTTACTGATTCTATAGTAGTAAGAATATCTCCTGATTTTACTTTTCTTCCTTTTTCAATTTTTTCTAGATAGACTATATCTCCAAGTTGATCCTGAGCATAATCGGTAATTCCAATAATTGCAATATCACCCTCAACTTTTACCCATTCATCACTTTTGGTATAATATAAATTTTCTATTATTTTATTAGTCATTTTTTTTCTCCTTTTTTATTATTTTTATTTTTTTATTCAATTAAATTATTTTGATTATTTTTCAATATCATCTCCTTCTACTAACTACTAACGATGATTCACTAAATACCATTTTAGAATAATCCCACCGTATTCC
>DJVR01000058.1 GCA_002441285.1 Candidatus Atribacteria bacterium UBA6251
CTTTTAAAGTTTAACTAACAATAATTTTATTTTCTATATTTTCTCGCTTCCTATTCTCTCAACTTTTTATATTATAACCCTTAAATTTTTAGATTAAACCTAATTTTTCCCCAGCCCTTTTAAAAATATCTAAGGCTTTATCAATATCTTCAGAAGTATGATTAGTAAGTACATGTGCTCTAAGTCGATTGGTCCCTTTAGGAATTGCGGGGAAGAGAATAGGACAAATAAAGATTCCTTCATTATTAACCTCTCTACATAAATCTAAGGTCTCTTTTTCTTCACCAATTAAAATTGGAACTATACTGGTTGTACTATACATAGTATTATAACCCATAGCCTTTAAACCTTCTCTAAAATGCTCAATATTCTGTTGTAAATTTTTTATACGTTCAGGCTCATCTTCAATAACCTCAAAACAAGCAATCGCAGTTGCAGCTGCCACAGGAGGAAGACTTGCTGAAAATATAAAGGGCCTAGAATTATGTTTTAAATAACTGATTAAATCCTTATCCCCTGCTAAATAACCTCCGATACTGGGAATAGTCTTGCTTAATGTCCCCATATAAATATCCACAGCACCTTTAAGGCCAAAATGTTCTTCTATACCATGTCCAGTCTTTCCTAATACACCTATAGAGTGAGCCTCATCTACCATAACTTTAGCATTATATTTTTTAGCCAAACGAGATATTTCTGGTAAATTAGATATATCCCCATCCATACTATATACTGCGTCAACTATAATTAATTTATTAACATACTTTTCAGAATTGGCTAAAATTTTTTCCAGACTCTGCATGTCATTATGTATGAATGATTTATGAGTTGCTCCAGAAAGCAGACATCCATCAATTATACTGGCATGATCTAATTTATCAATTATAACTAAATCCCCTCTTTGGCAAAGAGCAGTTATAGCAGCTAAATTAGTTACATAACCGCTGCTATAAGTAACTGCATCCTCCGCTCCTTTAAATTCTGCAATCTTTGCTTCTAATTTTTCGTGAACTTTGGTAGTCCCTGCCAACAACCTAACCCCAGCAGCACCAGTTCCATATTTTTCGATAGCCTCAATAGCAGCTTTTTTTATCTTGGGATGAGTAATCAGTCCCAAATAATTATAAGAAGCAAACATAATCATTTCTCTGCCATCAATACTTACCCTAGAACCTGATGCTCCGTCAATACTTTTTAGGTAAAAATAGTTTTGTTCTTTTTTCATTCGACTTAATCTTTGGTTTAATTCTTTTATTTTATCCTCTAATGAAATACTCATCTTCTTCTCCTTTGTTACCAGTAGTATTTTATTTTATTAATTTAATCTCTCTATCCTGGGCTTAAATTCTAACTTTTCGACCAGCTCCAGATAATCTTCTGCTTTTAATTCTTCCGGATGTTTTCCAGAGATTGCTACTAAAGTTGCTTGAAAAACATTAGTTCCAAAAGATCTCCCATTTAATTCCGGTGTGGTAGTAATCAAATAACTTGCCCCTCTTTTTTTTAGATCTTCTACATTTGCTTTAGTTACTGTATTGGTGATAACCACCTTTCCACTCATATCCAGAGGCATATACTGGCTTATCCCCAGGTAATCTCCAGCAATAATATCTGCTTCCTGAAAGTATTTCACATACTTTAAATTAGATTGTTCCTGTTTTTTACCAGTAGGATACAAGTATTTAATGGGAAGATGTACTAATAATGGTAGTAATAAGCGTGCTAAAAATCCTACACTCTGGAAGGAATGTAAGGCAATAGGTATATTTAAACAGAAGATCAGGTCTCCAAAAGTCATTTCACATCCAGCTTCAATTAAACCTTCTGCCATCCCAAATCTATCTACAGTTATAGGAACGAGGGCTTTTTTACCTCTTAAGGTTATATCAGTGTGCTCATCTATATATTTAACCACCCTTTTTTCCAGGGCATATTTTATACCACTTCCATCTACAATCGGTGTTTTCTTAATGACTCTGATTATTCTTTCTGATTCTTTTATAGTATATCTTTTACCCCGAGGGCCGGAATACAAATACAAATCAGTACCTCCCAAGCCAAAGACATCCACTTTTCCATCATATTCCGCAAAGATTTGCATCATCTTCTTAACATCTCCATCTGTACCCCTTCGCTCAATTTCTACCTGTTCCCCTAAAACTTCAATTACTACCTTATGGTCCCGAGTGGAAGAGCCTAAACTTACCCCTAAAACCTTTTTCATTTTTAATTCCTCACTTTTTAATCAAAATTAAACCTTTAATGGTTCAATAATTTCCCTAATCTTTTCTGGATTTACATACTTACTCTCCCTTATAGGTGAAGAGCCAATTACTATACCTATCACCTGTACACTAAAAATTCTCTCCACTATCGGTACCCTCATATCTGAACCTAAAAAGATGATTAGATCAAAATCAGATAGATAAACAATTATTCTCATAACCTCATTAAATAATTCTTCTTTACTTTTTCTCCTCACGAATTCCTGTCGTTCTTCCTGGTCTAAAAGAAGAATATATTCAATACCTAGATTTTCTCCTAATTGTAGTAACTCCTCTTTATTTTTAATAGGAAACCCGATGAGAGCAATCTTTTTCCCCTTTCTTATTTCCCCTAAACTTTCCAATCGAGATACAAAAGTTCTCTCTACTCCTAATTTACGAGCTACTTCGAGCTGGGTTATACCTTGATTGCGAAGTTGTAAAATTTTTTCTATTTCTTTATTTAATTTCTCTTTATTAATAACCTTTTCTCCAATACGAATAAAGCGCATCTGGAAAATCTCCTGTACACATTTATGTATACATACAATATAGCACAAGGTTTAGTAAATTGCAATTTATTTTCATTTAAATTTAAATTTTATAATATTTTAAGTATAATTTATGGGGGGATTATCCGAAAGGGAAATGGAAAGGATTTACTGCTTTATGCTTCCATAAGTAAAGTATTTTTTATAAATTTTTATCCTTTTTCGATGATACCGCCTCCTAATACTATATCCTTTTGATAAAAAACTGCGGATTGACCCGGAGTAATAGCTCTTTGTGGTTGATCAAAAACTACTAAAATTCTTTTCTGTCTATCCTGGTTATAAGGATAAATCATTGCTGGTGAACCCTGGCTATTATATCTTATCTTTACTTCTACTTTTAGGGGTTGAGGGGGTACCACCCCGGAAATAAAATTTAGTTCACTGACTAACATTTTATTCTGATAGAGATCTTTCTCTCCTCCTAAGATAATCACGTTCTTCTGATCATCTATCTTAAGAACATATTTCCGACTATCTGCTGAAATACCCAATCCTCTTCGTTGTCCGATGGTGTAAAAAGGAATGCCTCGGTGTTCACCTAATAATTTTCCTTCCCGATCTATAAATTTTCCTCTTTTTATCTTTTTCTTAATATATTGTATTAAAAATTCCTGATAATTTTTGTCAGAAATAAAACATATTTCCTGACTTTCTTTTCGATATTGATTTTTAAGTTTATATCTTTTCGCTATTAAACGAACCTGATCTTTGGTTAATTTCCCCAAAGGAAATAAGACTTTAGATAAAACCGTTTGATTTAAACGATAAAGAAAATATGATTGATCTTTGTTTTTATCCAATCCTTTTTTTAAGATAAATTCTTTATTTTCAACTAAATATTCTTTGCCCACATAATGACCAGTAGCCAGGTAATCCGCCTCCCAAAATTTTATTTTCTCTAATAATAAACCGAATTTAATCTTCCAATTACAAATTACACAAGGATTGGGAGTTCTACCCGAGAGATATTCCTGACAAAAATATTCTACTACCATTTCCTGAAATTCTTTAGTTAAATCTAGAGGTTGCCAGGGAATTTGTAAGTCTTGAGCAATCTTTTCAGCTATTCTTAGGTTCTCTTTATTGCCTAATTGATTACTATAAAAAGTTATAGCACCCAATGTATAGCCTTCTTCTTTCAATAAGATAGTAGCAACGGCACTATCTATACCCCCACTAAGGGCAACTATTACTCTTTTTCCTGGATTATTTGTCATTGCTTTTACTTTATACTTGATGATTTTATATTTTTAAATCCTTAATTCTTCCAGTTCTCTCTCTAAAATCGGTTTCACTTTTATAGTATAAAAATATTGTTTATCCTGATTAAAATAATTAATATAGACTTCTTCTTGTTCCTGTTCTGTCTTATCACAATAGTGAGCTACAATCTGGCTTGCCTTTAGGATGAAATTGTAGTTATTATCTTTATTTAACAATGCTCTTTTAAGGAGGGCAACCGGACCTTTTAAATTCCTGGCTCGTAAGATTAAATCTTCTTTTTGAACAAAAGTAAGTAATTTCTCATTCTCTTTCTGGTTTCTTCCCACTACCAGTTTGAGGTTTTTTTCTAATCTAAAATGTCTACCCAATTTTAGTAATTCTATTTCTTCCAAAGAAAAATTTTCTTGCTGGAATAAGTCTTTCAATCTCCTGGCAAACCCCGGCTCAGTTAATTTACAACCACCAGCAGGAGAAGGATATTCCATTATCTTCATTTCCTTAGCTAATTCCAGCTGCCTTTTTCTGCTTCGACCAGAAATATCCAATAATTCTTCTCTTCTCACCCAACCTTTTTGTTCTGGTAATGTTTCAGGCATTAATCGGGCAGATAAAGGTCTTAAAACTCTATTCTCTAATCCCGCTTCTCTTTCAATTACTATCAGACTGTTCCTATTTTGTGACATCGGTCTTTCTCCCAGAACCTCTCCAGTAATTAAAAATAAAGCTCCTTTTTTATGCATTATTTCTTTAGCTTTTTTATACATCAATAGATGACAGTCAATACAGGGATTCATATTTTTTCCAAAACCATAAGCAGGATTCTGGATGATCTTTAATAAATCATTAGTAATATCAATAATTTCTATTTCTATCCCTAATTCTTGATGGTTTAAAGAATTTCTTTCCAAACTAAAAAAAGGGGTTTTAAAGTTAACCCCTATTACTTTTATCCCCTGGGCTTGCATAAGCTTTATCGCTAAAATACTGTCCAGTCCTCCAGAATATAAAGCGATAGCTTTTAATCTATCTTTCATCTACTTTAATTCCCTTTTCTTCTAAAATTGAATTACATAGATCCATTAAAGATTTTTTTTCTAATATCTGGTTTATAGCAATGGTAAGCTCTTCCCACAAAGATTTAGCAATACAATTATCTACCTTGGTACATTTTTCTCTTGCTTTACTCTTAATATGAACCTGTTGATAAACACAAGCTGAGATAAAGATAGGTCCTTCTACCGCTCTGATTATATCAGCAGCGCTAATCTGTTCAGCTTTTTGGGCTAACAAATAACCGCCTTCTACTCCCCGAACACTTTTTACCAGTTGAGCTTTCTTTAATTTATTAAATAATTGTTCTAGATAAGTAAGAGAGATATCCTGCCGAAGGGATATTTCTCTTAGAGATATGGGGTTGGTTTTATTACCTTGCAATTTGGTTAACTCAATCATTGCTCTAAGAGCGTACCTTCCACGAGTTGATAATTTCATCTTCTCCTCTTAATTCTTATTTTTTTTTATTTCTTTATATTTTAAAAGTATTATAGTATTTATGAGTAATATTGTCAACATTTAAGAAGTAGATATCGATATTCATTCTAATCAAATCATATATGTATTTCTTCACTCACCCAAAAAGTAAAAATTCCAAAAAAATAAAAACAAAAAAGAATAAAAAATATGAGGCATTTTGATATTACTTCTTTAAATTCGATTTTTAAAATAGAAAAGGGTAGAGTATGTTACTCTACCCTTTTCTATTTGGTATTATTTTCTATATTCCTTATTCTAAAGTAATAGCTTCTACAGGGCAACCATCGGCTGCTTCCTGGCAACAATCCACTAAATCATCGGATATTTTATTTACCTTTACCGTAGCTACCCCATCAACAATCTCGAATACATCAGGACAAGTATCTTCACAAAGCCCGCATCCAGTGCATAAGTCTTTGTCTACGATGGCTTTCATTGAAATTTTCCTCCTTTTTTTGTTAATTTTTTCCTTTTTATTTTTTATGGTAATTGATATAAACTTCTTGGGTCAGAATACTGATCTTTATGATAAAACAATAATAGATTAACCCAAAAACTGAAATATTGCAAGTCATTTTTTTTAAGTATTTAATCATAAAGCGAAGGTTTAAATTGAGAATTCCATTAAATCCCTTGCCAGGAAAGTATCTTTAAAAATCTCCTGGGCTTCCTTTAATAAATCTTCCTCCTTTACTTCTCCTTTATTTCGTGAGTTATATCGAGAGCTTATATGAGTTAAAATTAGCTCTTTTACTCCAGCCTCTCTTGCAATTTTAGCTGCCAGTACTGGAGTAGAATGAAAATTTTTTTGAGCTAAATCCTCTTCTTTTTGAGAAAAAGTTGCTTCATGGATAAGTAAATCTGCTCCTTGTGCAAAATTTACCAACTCTTGAGAATAATAAGTATCTCCACAGATTACTATCTTTCTTTTCTGCGCGAATTTCTCAATGAAATCTTTTCCTTCCAGTACTCTTCCATCTGGCAAACATACTCTATCTTCATTTTTTAGGGCTCTATACACTGGACCAGGAGGTATATTTAATTGTCTAGCTTTTTCTATCAAAAAATGTTTCCTTTCTTTTTTTTCTTCTACGGCATAAGCAAAAGATTTAACATTATGAAATAATTTGAGATATCGAACCAAAAATTTTTCTTCTTCATAGATTATCCCCTGGGTAGAGTCAGCAGGAATGGTTTTAATTTCTATAGGATAAGGAAAATAGGTTCTGGTTATATCTTGAATCAAGTTTAAGTAGTCTTCTACAATCTCCGGTCCAAATATCTGTAACTTGTTTGCTTCTTTTCCTCCTTGCAATCCTCGAGAAGCAAGTAAACCAGGAAGACCAAAGGTATGATCGCCATGTATATGGGTAATAAAAATCTTTTCTATACGCGATAATTTTAAGGCAGCTTTCTGTAATTGTTGTTGTGTGCCTTCTCCACAATCAAATAACCAGATTTTATTTTTCTCCTTAAAAATCAGGGCAAGAGCCGAGACATTACGCTCTAGGGTGGGCATCCCTGAACCGGTCCCTAAAAATATTATTTTCAACAATAATCACCTGAATCTTTTTTTCTTTTACTGGCACATTCCTTAGCTTCACCTTTAATAATCTCCAGAGCATGGGGTAAAGATGATAAAATTATTTCTAATGCCTCCTCTACTCCTTTTGGGCTACCTGGAAGATTAATAATAAGGCTCTTCTTGCGCATTCCAGATACTGCTCGGGATAATATTGAACGCCTGGTTTTTTTAAAACTTTCCATTCGAATTATTTCACAAATTCCAGGGATTTCTTTATCTATTACTGAAGATGTAGCTTCGGGAGTAACATCTCTT
Organism: Candidatus Atribacteria bacterium UBA6251; assembly: GCA_002441285.1. Lineage (GTDB taxonomy): Bacteria > Atribacterota > Phoenicimicrobiia > Phoenicimicrobiales > Phoenicimicrobiaceae > UBA6251. Next base: position 7,416 of record DJVR01000058.1, read on the forward strand.
TCACCTAAACCAGTCCCTCCAGTAGTAAATACCAAATCTAAATCCAACTTATCCACTACCTTCTTTAATTCCTGCTTAATAACTTCTATTTCATCCGGGATAATTTTATAATATTTTACTTCTCCGGCTATCTTTTTTACTATTTCTTCTATTAAAGGTCCACTTTCATCTTTTCTTGCTCCTTTTGCTCCCTTATCACTGATAGTCAAAACACCTACCTTAATCATCTTCATCATCTTCTAATACCTCAACAATATCCCCTACCTTTACCTTTCCTCCTTTTATTACTCTGGTAAAAATTCCTTCCCGGGGCATAATACAATCTCCTATTTTTTTTCTGATTTCGCAACCTTGATGACACTCTTTTCCTATCTGGGTTACTTCCAGTAAAGCCTTATCTCCAATCTTTAATTTACTTCCCAGAGGTAACTGAAAAAGTTCAAGCCCTTCTATGGTGAGATTTTCTGCAAAATCACCTGGTTTCAGTTCCCATCCTTTTTCTTTCATCTTATTGATGCTTTCTATACTTAATAAACTAACTTGCCTATGCCAGTTTCCAGTATGGGCATCACCTTGCAAACCATAATTTTCTAATAATAGACCTTCTTTAATATCTACTTTTACGGTCCCTTTTTCTTTACTCTGACAGACGGCTAATATTTTCCCTTTTTTCCTTTCTTCCATTTTATTTTTAGTCCTCCTCTTATTTTTGTTAACCAATTTGTGCAACTTACCTAGAAGTTATTCTACTCTACTCTCCGATAAATCCCACTCTTGCCACCTCTTTTTTCTACTAAATTAATTTTTGCAATAGTTATCCCTCGATCCACTGCTTTACACATATCATAAATGGTGAGGGCTGCAACGGCCACAGCAGTTAAAGCTTCCATCTCTACTCCAGTTTTACCAATAGATTTAACTTGAGAAGTAATTATTATCCGTCCATCTTCCTCTTTTAGTTGAAATTCTAAATCTACATTGGTTAATAACAAATTATGACACATTGGAATGAATTGACTGGTCTGTTTAGCTGCCATAATTCCTCCTATTTGAGCAACTGCCAGGACATCTCCTTTGTCAATTCGTTCTTCCTTAATTAATCTCAGTGTCTCTCTTTGCATAATTACTTCTCCTCGAGCAATAGCTATCCTCTCAGTATCTTTTTTCTCGCTTACATCCACCATATAAGCTCTTTTCTGAATATTGAAATGAGTTAAATCTTTTTTCTCCAAGGCTTAACCTCCTACTCTGGACATCATAAAATCTTGCTCTTCTAAAAATTTTTCTTTTATTTTATGACCCTTTGGTTTTATTTGTACTGCCTTGATCAGTTGGTTTCTGATCACTTGTTTTAACTCTTCTTTATCTTGTTTAAGTGATAATTCTCTGATTATTTTCTTTAAGTCTACTTCCTGATTGGAAAAAAGGCAGGGTCTAATCTTTCCTTCGGAAGTAAGTCTAATTCGATTACAAGATTGACAAAAATGCTGACTGAGAGCAGTAATAAAACCAATAGTACTCTTTGCACCCGGAGGTTGGTAATAATCAGCTGGGCCATAACCATAAAATGATTCTACCAACTTTAGAGAATATTTTTTAATTATATCTTCTTTTACTTCCTGGAGAGGAAAAAATTTTCTAATAACTTCTCCACTTATACCTTTATTAGAGGGCATTAATTCAATAAAACGAAGAGTTAGGGATTCAGATAAGGCAAACTTTATAAAATCATCTATTTCATCATCATTTACCCCCTTCATTAATACTACATTTATCTTAAGAGGAGATAATCCCACCTTTAAAGCTACTTCCAATCCCTTTAATACCTGGTTTAAATTCCCTCTCCGGGTAATCATCTTATATCTTTCTGGCTTTAATGAATCAAGGCTCAGATTAATTCTTTTTAACCCTGCTTTTTTCAAAGTTTGAGCATATTCTGCTAGAAAATAACCATTAGTAGTCATAGAGAGATCTTCTAATTCTTTTATTTCTCTTAATTGATAGATAAAACTATCCAAACCTTTTCTCACCAGAGGTTCTCCGCCAGTAATCCTAATTCTGGTTAAACCTAATTGTGCTGCTTCTTGGATAATGGGTAAAATTTCTTCATATCTTAATATTTCTTGATGGGGTATAAATTGAAAATCTTTTTCTGGCAGGCAATAAATACATCTATAATTGCAGCGATCAGTCACTGAAACTCTTAAATAGGTTATCTTTCTTCCCCAAGTATCTATTAATCCTTTTTTCATCTTATTACCATCCCACTTTGAGAAAGGTCATATCCACCCAAACTCAAAACCTTCCTTTTAAACTTTTCAGTTCCCATCACCTCTAATATCTTTTGAATTCCAGGGTAAGAGAGATATTTTTCTGGGATAATTATATCATATCTTTCTTTCGCCAGAGGAATAAAATCTAAATTAAAAGCTTGAGCAGCAGAAAAAATTCCCAACCCCACATCAACTACACCTTCTGCTACTGCTGAGGCAACCATTAAATGGGTAAATGCTTCTTGTAAATATCCTTTGATTTTATGAGGATTAATCTTCTCCTTTTTAAGGAGATAATCCAATAATACCCTAGTTCCTGAACCTTTTTGTCGATTAATCAATCTAATATCTTCCCGGATTAAGTCGCTCAAGTTTTTTATTTGTTTGGGATTTCCTTTAGGAATTAACAATCCTTGCTCTCGAAAAGCTAAATTGATTACTTTTAATTCTCTATCACATAGCATTCTATCTAAATAAGTAAGATTATATTCTCCACTATTCGGGTCCAGAAGATGAGCAGTGGCCAAATGCGTCCTTTCTTGTTTTAAGGCAAAAAGACCCCCCATACTACCTGTATTGAAAGAGATTATACTATAAGGAGAATTTTCTTCTTTGAGTTCATTTTTTAAAATATCAATAATAAGATCATGACTACCAGTAATAATAATATTATTCTTAATATCTTCCGGATTTTTACCACTATAAAGCTCTACTCTTACCTCTTCCTGATAAGCTACGCCTTCCTTTAGTAGAGGGATTTGTACTATCCCATCCGCCTCCACTAAAGAGGTAATTACTCCTGCCCCACGAGGTAAGGGAAAAGCAAAAACCTTTTCTCCCACTTCTCCTAATTGCACTCTCAAGAACTCCTCATCTCCTAACCGAGATATAACCTGTTGGGCCATTCTAGCTTTTAGATGAGGAAATTGGGGAAGGGGTAAACCTAATCTTCGGAAAATATAAGGCTTTAAAAATTGTTCAGCTGCAATTATAGCGGATACTGGATAGCCAGGTAAACCTATAATTGGTAATTGTTTTACTATTCCTAGAATGGTAGGCTTACCAGGCATAATAGATATTCCATGCACTAATACTTTTCCTATTTTTTCAATACTCTCAGCAGTATAATCTCGAGATCCTGCGGAAGAACCAGCAACGACTACTATAATATCGTTTTCCTGGGTAGCGCTAAATAAAACTTGCATTAAATTCTCTGAGAGATCTTTAACCACACTGTATACTTTCGCTTCTCCTCCCCATTCCACTACTAGATTCTTCAATATAGAAGAGTTATATTCGATAATTTTTCCTACCACCAGAGGTTCTCCTACTTGAATCAACTCGTCTCCAGTAGGGATAATCCCTACTTTAGGTTTTTTACGCACCAGGACCTTTTCTATCCCTCCCGCCAAGAGAGCACCAATATCAAGGGGACGAATTAAATGGTTTATAGGAAATAATAATTGATTAGCAATAATATCTTCTCCGATATTCCGAATATGTTGCCCGGGAATAGCCGGAGAAATAATCATTACTTCATCTACTTCTCCATCTTGCTTTTTACTATCATCAATAGAATTAGTTTTTGAATCTAAGCCTTCTATCATTTTTCCCATTGGATTAATCTCTTCAATTTTGATTATTGCATCAAAATCAAAAGGAACTGGCTGACCTGTATTAATAAAGTAAAAATCTCCCCCCTTTTTAAGTTTAAGAGGAGAAGATTCGGAAGCTAAATACGCATCCTTTGCTCTAACTGCTATTCCATCCATAGCTGCAGATTGATAATGAGGAGAAGAAATACGCGCAAAAATTGGTTGAGCAGTTACTCGATGTAAAGAATTTTTAGCAAAAATATACTCTCCCTTAAGAGGTTGGTCTTGGCCTATTTCCTGTAAAATTTGCATAAACCTCTTTTTAGCTTCAATTAAAGGTAATTTATTTAAATAAATTTTTCTTTTCAACTCTATCCTCCCTCTTACCTGATTGATCTTTCCTGGACCTTTTTAATTCAAAATAACTCCACCATTACTCTACTTCCTTTTTTTAAACCTTCTATATTTAATCCTATCTTAATCAAACCTGAAGCTCGGACCAAAGTAGAGATAATTCCGGACTTCCCCCAGATAGGTTTAGCATAGTACTGATTATCTTCTTTATACAGGGTAACTCGGATATACTCTTCCCGACCAGGATCTGAGGCTACATTTGTGTCAATTATTGCTTCGATTTGAGGAGAAAAATCCGAGATATAATCTTCTCCCTCCAACCAACTGATTAAAGGTCGCATAAGAAGATGAAAAATGATTAGTGCAGAAACCGGATGTCCTGGCAAGCCAATAATCGGTTTATTATTTATTACCGCCACAATAGTTGGTTTACCAGGTTTTATTGAAATTCCATGGGCTAATACCCCTGGTTTTCCTAAACCAGTTAAAGTCTCCAGGGTTATATCTCTTACTCCTAGAGAGCTTCCTCCAGAAATAATCAGACCCTGTGCTTCGTTTTCTTCTAAAATCTTCATTATGGTTTGCTTGAGAGATTTTAGTTTATCTTTGATAATCCCTTTATATAATGGAATACCGCCTAATTTGATTACACTGGTACCCAGGGTATATGAATTGATATCTCTAATTTCCCCCTTAAGGGGTTCTTGATTAGGAGGAACAATCTCGTTACCAGTGGAAATAATGGCTAGTTGAGGCTTTTTAAATACTTTTAAATTGATTTTTCCCATCCCGGCCAACACTCCAATATCTTGTGGTCTTAAACGATGACCAATGCTTAATATCTTTTCTCCCCTTTTTAAATCTTCATCTTCTTTAGTTACGTTCTCTCCTGGGGCAACTGGTCTTTTTACCTCTAGAGTAAATTCATCAATTTGATTAGTATATTCCCACATTACTACTGCATCAGAACCTTCCGGTAACATTCCTCCAGTAGAAATTTTTGCCGCTTCTCCCTGATTCACTTGAAAGGTTGGTCGTTCACCCATCTTTACTTCTCCAATAATAATTAAATAAGCAGGTAAGCTCTCGCTGATCCCAAAAGAATCCTCAGCTCTAATAGCATAACCATCCATAGTAGCACGAATAAATCCTGGTAAATTAAGAGGAGAAATTACTTCTTCTGCTAGTACTCTCCCCAAAGCATCCTGAATATCGATTTCTTCCCATCTATTTTGCCAAATTTCTGGCCAATCTATATTATCTCTCAAGAGCTGGATTACTCTCTCGAGCGTATTTACCTGAAATAAATCCTTAACCATTTTGTCAACCTCTTTCTACTAGTAAAATTTCTTATTATTTAACATTTAATCTTGACTAATGCTAATACCAGTTATTCTTTAATATAACTTTACTGCTGATGCTTTAAAGGTTAAATATACCGACCTTCCCAGATTCAATCGTAGATCCTGAAACGATTCTTTAGTAATCATAACCACCATTAAAACTCCGATATCTACCTCTAATTTTACTAGATGGTTCTGTTCAACAATTTTTACTATTTTCCCTAAAAATGAATTCCTTGCACTAGATTGAAAAGATTGTAAGGAGAGAATAATATCCCTAGGATCAATATAGATATAGGATATTCCTTCTTTTTCAGTCCCTATTACAAAACTTACTTCTTCCGTAATCTTTAAGCAATTCCCTTTTCTATTTTTAATCATTTCTCCTCGAAAAATATTTTCCGGAATCTCTCTAATTACTTTTCCTTCTAGTAGAGATACCACTTCCTGAGCTAAACGGTAAGCTCTAGATAAATCATGGGTAGTAATTAGCACCGTGGTCTTGTTTTCTTGATTTACCCTTTTTATCACCCTTTCTAGAATATCTATATACCTCTGGTCTAAACTAGCAGTAGGTTCATCTAATAAGAGAAGACGAGGTTCCAACACTAAAGCCCGAGCCAGAGCCACTCGTTTCATTTCGCCACCGGATAATTGATTAACTTTTCTATATTGAAAATTAGATAGACCCACTAAATTAAGTATCCTGTTGATTCTTTCTTTTTGCATTGAATAAGGAAGTTTCCTTGCCTGCAAACCAAAAGCAAGGTTATTCCATACCGTTGTATTAAAAAGATAGGGAGACTGTTCTACCAGGGTCATCTGTCGTCTAAGCTCTATCCTTTGTTCTTTCCGAGCCCAACTAACTTCTTGATTAAAATAGAAGATCTTTCCTTGGTCAGGTCTTATCAATAAATTTAAAATATTCAGCAAGGTAGTCTTTCCAGAGCCATTAGGACCTACCAGAGCATAAATTTTTCCTTCTTGGAAACTTAAATAATCAATATCTAACACTACTTTTTTATTATAACTTTTCAGAATACTTTTTATCTCAACTATCTTCTCAGACATATTTATTTTCTAAACCTTCTTACCTTGAAAATAGTGAAGTAAAATATTAACACTAAAAGCTACCAGTAATAAGATCAATCCTAAAGCAAGGGCAAATCCAAATTCTCCTTTGGAAGTTTCCAGGGCAATAGCAGTAGTCATAACCCGAGTGCTATCCTTTATGTTACCTCCTAATATCATAGCTGCTCCTACTTCAGCAATAACCCGACCAAAACCAGTAACTACTGCTGCCAAGACTGCATAACGAGCTTCTCTAATTACAGTTAAAGCGGCTTGATAATCAGTTGCCCCCAGAGTTAAAGCTGTATTTCTAACTTTTTTATCTATTCCCTGCACTGCCGAATAAGTTAGGGCAATAATTATGGGAAGTGCCAGGACAAACTGGCCAATAATCATTGCCCAAGGAGTAAACAATAAACCCAAAACACCCAGTGGTCCTCTTCGGGAGATTAAAGAATAAATCAACAATCCGACTACCACTGTGGGTAGAGCTAACAGAGTATTCACTATCGCTATAGTCAATCTTTTTCCCCAATACTCTCTTACCGCAATCAAAAAACCTAGAGGTATGCCTAAAAATGAAGCCAGTATTGTGGCAGTTAAAGAGACCCTCAGGGAAAGTAGAACTATACTAAATATCTCTCTATCCAAAGAAAAGATTAATTGCCAAGATCTAAATATTCCTTCAATAATAAAATCCAAATAGCACCTCAATTAATAATATTGTCCACATTATTTAAAAATCGATTAGATGGTTAGCTGATTCATTGATTGGTCGTTTAAAACCAGTTATCCAGTTAATTGGATAACTGGTTATTAATGACTATTCAATTGCTACTGGGTGAAAAAGAATTTCCCCTTCTATTTTATATTCTCTAATTATTTTTTGCCCGGTTATAGAGGTCACCCAAGCAATCAGTTGCATTGCCTCTTCATATTTTACTTGCGGATATAGAGCAGGATTAACCGCTATTATGCTATAGGGATTAAAAAGCAAAGGGTCACCTTCAATCAAAACTCTTAATTCAATTTTATCTTGATAAGCTAAAAATGTACCCCTATCGCAAAGGACATAAGCTTGTTTTTCATCAGCTATTTGTAAAGTTGTACCCATTCCCTGCCCAACTTCCATATACCAATCTCCTTCTGGATTAATCTGAGCTAGTTTCCAGATATTCTTTTCTTTTTTATCAGTTCCAGAGGCATCTCCCCGGGAGGCAAAGAAGTATTTTTGTTCTGCTATCTTTTTAAAGGCCAATATTGCATCTTTTATACCTTTAATCTTGGCGGGATCATTAACTGGTCCTAGAATAATAAAATCATTATACATTACCTCGCGGCGATTTACTCCAAAACCATTTTCCACAAACTCCTTTTCCGCTTCTGGATCATGAACCAATAAAACATCTACATCACCATTTTTGCCTAAGGCTATTGCTTTCCCAGTTCCCACGGCAATAACATCTACTTTAAGATTATATTTCTCCTGAAAAGGTGGCAACAGAATATTTAATAAACCCGAATTTTCGGTAGAAGTAGTGGTAGCTAATTTAAGATGAATGGACTCAGTAAGACCAAAATTGATTAAAAAAGTGGTTAAAAGTAATAAACAGATTACTGAAGTAATCAGGATATTTTTTTTCATTTTTTATATTCCCTTTCTGGTATTAATTTATAGAATAATAATCAGTAAACAAAAAACCAACACTGTGTTTGGTGTTGGTTTTGATAGATTGAGCTTCTAGTATCAATCCTCCTTTCCAAACACGGGAGGTATAAGAGTTTCCTCTTATACCCTTTCGGCTACCTACCCTGGACTTTGCTTTAGGTAAAATAGCTCGGAGAATATTATTTTTTTATGGTAGAGTAGAATAGATTAAAAGTTTAATTTATTATAAATTTTTTTCACTTTTAATGCAATACCTCAAAGGAAATATTCTAAAATTTGGATTAATGATCAAACTGGAGGTTAAAATAAAAAATATTAAACTAAACTGGAAATCTACTATCCGATAGTTTTATCTGGTGAGTCCTATAACTTTTGACATCGTGGGCAAATAAACGAACTTCTACCTTCAATTCTGATCACTTCAATTGGTTGACCACATTTTTTGCAGGGTTCCCCTTGGCGAGCATAAACCTGAATCTTTTCTGCAAAACTCCCTTTTTCTCCACTGGTATTACGAAAAGCCTCATCAGCAACCGTACTTCCTCCACACTGTATAGCGATAGTTAATACTGTTTTAATCTCCTGATATAATCTTTCTATCTCTTCTTCAGTTAGAGAAAGTATTGATCTTAAAGGATGAATATTAGCTCTAAATAAGACTTCATTAGCATAAATATTACCTAACCCAGTTATAAAAGTTTGATTCATTAAAAAAGATTTAATTTTAGTTTTCTTTGTAGAGTTTAATATTTTTTTAAAGACCTCTAAAGTAAAATTATCTTCTAAGGGTTCTATCCCCAGTTTATTTATGCTTTCTATTTCTTCTGAATTAGATAATAAATATAACTTACCAAACCTTCGGACATCATTAAAAACTAGTTGGGTATGATCCGTAAAGACTAAACTGAGATGATTATGTTTGGAATTAAGGCCTTTAAGCTGGATAGTTTTATCATCATAAGGGTAGATTATTACCCCAGTCATTCCTAGATGTATGATCAATCTTTCCCCTGAATCCAAACAGATAATAAGATATTTACCTCTACGATTTAGCCCTATTATCTTTTTATCCTTTAATTGAGCAACAAATTTTATAGGTGCAGGTCTTTGAATAATCTTTTCAGTCTTACCAATAGTAACCTCTTTGATTATCTTTTCTTTAATCTTATTTTCTAATTCTCTTCTTACGGTTTCTACCTCGGGCAATTCAGGCATCTTCTTAAAACCCCTATCTGAAAAATTATTTACTTATACAAAATAAACCTTGGATTAAAATATTGTCGAATTGGGTATGCTTAGCAATCTTTAGCGGATAAATAATAAATTTTGAAGTAAAATTAAGTTATTTTTTCCTGATATACTTATTATACCATTATTTATTTAAAGCTATTTAAATCTTTATCTTTTATCTTTATCTTAATCTCTTCTAAATTATAGATCACTTCTTTCTCTTTCCTGGTTTTACTGCGATCAAGATAAAGTGCTTGCAAACCAGCCTGACGAGCAGAGCAATAATCAAATTCCCAGTGATCACCTATATGTAAGATCTGTTCAGGGTCTACCTTTAAGATAGTACTTATTTTAGAATAGACCGTCGAACTTTTTAATTTTTTAAAATCAGTAAGAGCTGAAAAGGTTAAAGAGAAATAATTTTCGAGTTTTTTTATTTTGGGAGTAAGAAATTCTCGGGGCATAGCAGTAATTATTATCAGTTCAAAATCCTTTTTTAACTCATCCAGGGTTGGAAATACATCAGCAAATATTTTTACTTCTGATGCATATTTATTTAGAATAGTCTGATAAGATACCTCTAAACCAAAATAAGAAATCCAATATTTAATATCATACCAGTCTAAATTATGTTCACCAAGTTTGTTATATTCTTCCTTTACCCATTGCCTACTTTCATTAAAGCTGATCTGTTTCTTTTGGGCTACTAATTCCGGGATCTCTTTAAACCAGATTAGATCATTATACTCTAAATCTACTAAAGTTCCATCTAAGTCAAAAGAAATAAACCTTAAACCATTTCTCACCTTATCCAATTCTCCAATTCTCCAATAAATTAGTTAATAATAAATTTCGTTAGTAGTTAGTATTATCTCTATCTCTTCTTTCCTTCATTTAATTTTAAATAAAATTTTTACCAATCATCTTCTCAAAATATATTTTTCTAATTTTTGATTTTCAGTTAAGAGATAAGTATTTCTATACACCTTTCTTACTGCTGATTAGTTTACTAATCTTTAACTAAAACTAACAAGCCAGATAATTGATGTTAATGAAATATGTTCATTCTGAGAAGTATAGCCAGTCGATTATCTGTATCCACCAAACCCCTTACTTACTCC
>DJVR01000019.1 GCA_002441285.1 Candidatus Atribacteria bacterium UBA6251
TAAATTATTGAATATTTACGAAATAACTAAGACCAGAGTTATTATAGTTGGAGAGGTGGTAGCTGTTTCAATAGACCAAGATTTATTTTTGAAGAATTTTGCCAAACAAAAGGGACAATTAGATCCTTTGTATTATGTTCAGGGAGTTTATTTCGGATTAGGAAGATATGTAGGAAAAAGATAATAAATTTATTAGGAGTATATATAGATTAGATGAAAACCTATTTAGATTGTATCCCCTGTTTTTACAGACAGGCCTTAGATGCTGCTCGAATTGCGGGAACAGATGAGATTAAGCAAAAGCAGATTGTAGATAAAATTTCTCAATTGATACCCGATTTCCCTTTAGAAGCGAGCCCTCCAGAGATGGGAAGAGAGATATATAGTTTAGTCGGGGAAATATCCGGTGTAAAAGATCCTTTTAAAGAGATTAAAGAAAATAGTAATAGATTTGCCCTAAAGCTTTATCCTAAATTAAAGCAAGAAATAGATAGTTCAGAGGACAGACTCTTGGCCGCTGTAAAATTATCTATTATCGGTAATATTATCGATTACGGAGCGAAAAATTCCTTAAATGTGGTAGAAGAAATAGATCATCTTTTTCAAGGGAATTTCACAATTAACAACGAAAATAATTCGACTACCTTTAAATATAATCAATTTAAAGAAAGCTTGAATAAAGTTAACAACATAATTTACCTGGCTGATAACGCCGGAGAGGTAGTTTTTGATAGATTGCTAATAGAAGAATTGGTAGAAGAACTGGGGGAGCAAGTAATCTATGTGGTACGAGGTAAGCCAATTATTAATGATGCTTTAATAGAAGATGCTTTATTTTGTGGAATAAACGAAATTACTAAAATTATTTCCAGTGGTTCGGATGCACCGGGGACATTACTTGAATATTGTTCACCTGAATTTATTAGATTATACCAAAAGGCAGAATTAATTATTAGTAAAGGACAGGGAAATTACGAAGCTCTTTCAGAAGAAGATAGACCTATATTTTTTCTATTTAGAGCGAAATGTCCGGTAATAGCCGAAGATGTTGGTTGCAAGGTGGGGGATATAGTTTTAGTAGGCAGGTGAAACTAAGTTATAAATATTATTAAAAAATTAGAAGCTACTTATGTATTATTAATATATATATCTGAAGATTTAAAAATCAGAGTGGGTCAATTAGGAGAAGTGTCTTTTAAAAAAGGAAATTATATTTATATTGGTTCAGCTAAAGGTTGCTTAGAGGCCAGGCTGAGAAGACATCTAAAGAAAGATAAAAAGACTTATTGGCATATAGATTATCTTTTAGAGAATGAAAAGGTGAGAATATTGCAGATTTGGACTATTGATAAAAGGATGGAATGCCAAACTGCGGAAGTATTTTACCAGGATCCAACTACTGAAATAATTAAAAAGGGTTTTGGTTCTTCAGATTGTAAGTGTTTGACTCATTTATTATTTGTGAAGAATAAAAAACGGATAGAAAGTATTTTGAAGGAAATAGGTTTTTCGAGAAGAACCGAATTAGGAAGTTATAATAATTTTTAATAAAAAAGTATCTTAAAATTATTTGACAAATAAAAATAAATATTTTAAGATGATATTGAGACTTAATTGCAATGAAAAAAAATGAGGAGATTCAGTTGATTAATGCAGATCAGAAATTTGAAGAATTTCTAAAATTAAAAGAATTAAAATATACTTCTGAAAGAAAGCTTATTTTAAAAGCAATATTTTCATTTGATAAACATTTTAATGTAGAGGAACTTTTTGAAAAATTACGTGAACAGGGCAACCATATATCTCGAGCAACTATCTATAGGGCTATCCCCTTATTACTCCAAAGTGGATTGATTACCGAAGCCCTCCACTGTCAAGACAAAACAAGTTACGAAAATGTTTTTAATAGGGAACATCATGATCATCTCGTTTGTACTAATTGTGGAAAAATTATCGAGTTTTATAATGAAAAAATAGAAAAATTACAAGAAGAAGTTTGCAGGCAACATAATTTTGTACCTATAGAACACCGATTAGGGATTAAGGGATATTGTGAAGATTGTTATAAAAAATTAAAAAAGTGAATAAATAATTTTTTTAAGTTATTATTGAAAATGAGACGCATTACAAATTGACAGATAAAATGGAGGTAACAATTTGAATCCTAAATTTCTTTATGAATTACAACCAGGAGATTGGGCAAGAATTATTAAAATTGAAGGAGGATGGGGCTTCAGGCAGAGATTATACTTAAGAGGGTTAAAAGAGGGGGATGTTATTCGTATGATTTCCTCGATGCAAGGTCCAGTCGTAATAGAAGTCAATAGAAGTATAATTGCTCTGGGTAGAGGTATGGCCCGAAAAATTAGAATAATAAAAGGAAGGTGAAAAAATGGAAAAGAAACTATCTGAAATGAATTACGAAGAAGAAGGCAGGGTGGAAAGTATTGAACAGAATTTGAAGAATAAAGTAGCTGGAATGGGAATAAGAGTTGGTAAGAATCTTAAAATGATTACCAAACATCCTCTGAAAGGTCCGATAGTGATAGAAGTTGATGGTGCTCACACCTCTTTAGCCTTAAGTGTAGCTGATAGAATTGTCGTGGAGGTGAAAAAATGAAAAAAATATTATTAATGGGGAATCCCAATGTTGGTAAAAGTGTATTTTTTAATCGACTAACTGGAGCAAATGTTATTGAATCTAATTACCCTGGTACCACTGTTGATTATACTAAAGGGTATATGAAAGGAAATAGTGAGGACTTCGAGATTATTGATGTACCCGGAACATTCTCTTTGGAACCAAAAGACAAAGCTGAAGAAGTAGCTGTAAAAATGTTAGAAGAAAAAAAGGATGCTTTGGTAATTTGTGTAATTGATGCTTCTAAGATAGAGCGAGGGCTTTATCTTGCTTTAGAAATAATAGAGAGGGGTTATCCAGTTGTATTGGCACTTAATATGTGGGATGTTGCTGAGGATAAAAATATACAGATTGATATAGAGAAATTGAAAAGCATTCTTAATATTCCAGTAGTACCAACGATTGCTATAAGTGGCAAAGGATTTAAAGAAGTAGTATTAAGTATAAAAAAAGCAGCTTCAGTTGGAGTAAAGGAAATTATGGAAAAGGTAGGTGAGATAAAATGACATTAACTGCTGATGAGAGATGGGATTTAATTGAAAAAATATCCAATAAAGTGGTAACTTTTAGCAAATTTAAACACACTCTAAAAGATGCATTGGGAGAGCTTACCGTTAAACCTTTAACTGGTATTCCCATTGCTATAGCTGTATTATATGGTTTTTGGAGTGTATTTTCCTCTTTTGCCGGAACATTATGTACTGATGGATTTTTTGTCAAATTATTCGATGGACATTTTTTGCCCTGGATACAATCAGTTTTTCCGGGGAAAGGTGGATGGTTTTACTATATTTTTGTTGGAGACCCTGCGGCAGATAATTGCTTTGAGGCATTTGGAGTTCTAACTTCCGGACTTTTTGTAGCCATAGGTGTTGTTTTACCGGCAATATTTATATTTTATTTGATGATGGCTTTGTTAGAAGATGTGGGTTATATGCCTCGGTTGGCCGTACTTATTGATACTATATTTCATAAGATAGGCTTACATGGGTATGCTATCGTTCCTTCCATTCTTGCCTTAGGTTGCAATGTACCTGCAGTAACGGCAACTCGAATTTTAGAAACAAAAAAACAACGTTTTATAATGATGACCTTGTTGGCAATATTTATTCCTTGCGGTGCTCAACTGGGGATTATGCAAGAGGTAATTCCTGAGAGTATAGGTATAGTTTTACTATACTTAATTTTCGGATATTTCCTTTTTGGTTTTATCTTAAATAAAATTACTCCGGGGAAATCCCCTGAAATTCTAATTGATGTCCCTCCTTATCAAAAACCCCTATGGAATAATATATCAAGAAAACTACGGATGAGGTTAGGAGGCTTTTTTAAAATTGCGGTTCCCTTTGTGTTATTTGGTTGTGCTATAGTAAATATTTTGTACCTTAGTGGGACTATAGATTGGTTAGCTAGAGTACTAACACCACTTCTTACTGGTTGGTTCGGGGTTCCCGGAGAAACGGTAGGACCTTTAATTGCAGCATTTTTGAGAAAAGATCTTGCGGTTGCCCAACTTAGTGCAATTGAAATGAGTAAATATCAAATGATTACATCTGTTGTACTTGTTTCCATATATTTTCCCTGTGTAGCAACATTTGTAATGTTGCTTAAAGAAGGATGGAAAAACCTTTTAGGGAGTTTAGCGGTCTTAGTAACGGTAATATTTTTGTATGGTGGATTAATAAATGTAATATGGAAATTATTGGGGGTACAATAAAATGAATGAGAAAATTGGAAGAATATATTTTGGAGTTTTAGGAATTATTACTTTAATTTTTGGAATTACTGATTTAATAGTAACAATAGGCGGTAATGATTTTTCTTGGGGTATTCTTGAGATATCCAGTGACATGTTTAGAGGAGGATGGGGAGGACTTATTGTAATATCTGCCGGACTATTTTATTTGTCCAGTCTGAAAAATTTTTTAGAGATTCACCAGTTTTCCAAGGCCTTAATGGCAAGTATATTAATATGGATACTGGCAGGAACTGATATATTTGTAAGGATTACCGAGTCAATCCCTGGTGGAGAAGATGGTCCCTGGTTTAATTCCTTAGAGGGATTTTTGAGTACCTATGCACCTCCTTATCCACCGGTAATATTTCTTTTGCCATTTTCTTTGGTAATATTATTTTCCCTTAGCAAAAGAAAAAAAGCTTAATTTTTTGAATAAAGATCTTATTCTTTTTTAGGTTTGACTTTTAATGATTTTGAAATGATAATAAAGAAAAGTGAAAAATTAGGAAAAAACAACACGATAACAGTAGGAATTAGCAAATTTGCAAAAGATGAGTTTTTGAGGAGAGTAATTTAAAAACGGAAAGAATAAGATCTACGAACAAAAATATTATTAAGGAGGTAGTCCAATGATTAATAGACCAAAACTTAACCAGATAAGACATTTAAGAAGAGGAGTGACTGAAAAGTTGAGTAGAATGCTTTACGAACATGGTCCCGGTAATGGTACATTTCTGGGACTTCCCTTTAATCAATTAGTTGAACACGGACCAGGTCTGAATGGAAGTGGGGAAGAGCAGCTAAACCAAGCTCAGTGATAGAATTGGCTAATCGAGCTGATTTTTCAGCCTTGGTACTATCTGTAGGTCAAGCTCAAAAGTATCAACATGATATTAATCCTTCTGTTCCTTTGGTGGTAAAACTGGATGGTCATTTTTATACCGGGGAAGCAAATATAGAAAATTATCCTCGTCCTACTATGTTTGGTTCAGTAGAGGACGCTCTGGAAGTGGGAGCAGCAGCAGTGGGTTTATCTTTTATCTGGGTTCTCGACAGGCTGGAGAAGATGTAGAAAGAATAGGGGAAATAAGAGAGGAAGCTCACCGCAGTGGATTACCTTTAGTTTTATGGAGTTATCCTAGGGGGTCCAGTACCTGACGCAACTAAAAAGGATAGTTTACTGTGGTGCCACTATGCAGTTTCTGCTGCTGAATCTTTAGGAGTAGATATAGTAAAAACAAAGTTCCCTTCAGTAGTAGAACCCAAAAAAAGAGAGAAGTACGAAGAGTTTATAAAAGAGGAGTACTCTGGCAAGATACCAGAGGCGGTAAAGTATATAGAACTTGAACCAGACAGAGAAAAACTGATGGATTATAAAAAAAAGATGGAAGAAGAACAAAAAAAACCGAATTATGATTCTCTTCTGACTAAAGAGCAACATATTAAGAGAACTAAGATTGTAGTGGGAGCTGGAACCAGGACTTTTGTGATTTTCTCTGGGGGACCGAGAATAACTGGAGAGGCGAAAGTTGCCTTGGAGAATTCAACTGAGATAATAATGGAAGCAGGTGGTGAAGGAAGAATCATTGGTAGAAATTTGTGGGGAGTTCCTACTGAGACTGGCCTTGAATATGCAGATGCAGTAAAAGAAGTTATGCAGAATGAGAAATTTAGAAGATAGTTTTTTATAAGAATCGAAGGAGGTGGCGTACAAGGCGACGCCTCCAAGCAAACCAAAAAAAGTTTAAAACAAGCGGTCTGATTTTTGGCCGCTTTTTATATTAAGCTTGTTTTCATTTCAAGTAGTGATAAACTAAATAAGAGAACTTTAAAAAAAGAGATTAAAAATGAAAAATAATATAGAAAATTATACAGAAGAAAGATGTAAAGAGATTTTAAAAAGAGTCGGTATTGAAAAAGGTCAGACTGTTCTGGATTTTGGATGTGGTGGAGGAAATTATACTATTCCTGCAGCAAAGATAATCGGAAATAAAGGAAAAGTATATGCTGTAGATGAAGATGGATACAAATTAAAAGACTTACAAGAGAAAGCTAAATCAGCTAATCTCCACAATATAGAAACAATAAAAACCTCTGGAGAGTTGAACTTTGAATTTAAAGATGGTGCTTTTGATGTGGTCTTGCTCTATGACATTTTCTGGTATTTTTCACTGCAAAGTCCTAAATTGTTAGAACTGTTGAAGGAAGTTTATAGAGTTTTAAAATCTGATGGTTTAATTTCGGTCTATCCTGAACATATTGAAACAGAAAAGCTTAAGCAAAAGATGGAGAAATCTGGGTTTTATCTAATAAATAGACTTCGAGGAAAGATTATCCATGAGGGTAAACCTGAGCAAGGTCAAATATTAAATTTTAGAAAGGAGTAAAAAATGATTAAAGTTGAAAAGAAAAATCAACAGGAATTCACAGTGAAAGTGGAAGAGAAAAAATATAATGTAAGTTTAGATAATGAATATTGGCAAGATTTAACCGGAGGTAAAATAGCCAAAGAAGAATTAATAAAAAAGTCCTTTGAGTTTTTGTTAGAGAGAGAAACTAAAGAATCTATTCTTTCCAGATTTAATTTAAGAGTTATCAACCAATATTTTCCAGAATTTGAGGAAGAAATAAGGAAACAATAATATAGAAAGGAACTAAAAATTATGGGTATTATACTTCCAAAACAAGTAGGGACTGAGGAAGGTAGATTGCTTTTTCAGAAATCAGAAAAAGTAGAGGGTTTTAATCAGGGAAGAAAAATAGTAAATTTATTAAAGAAAACTTTAGAGTATTATGGAGGAGTTGGATTGGCTGCTCCTCAAATAGGAATTTCTCGGAGAGTATTTATTGTGAATATTATGCCAACTAAAGATTATCCCCAATTACCTAAAATCGGACTCTGTGCCTACTTAAACCCAGAAATTCTAGCTGTATCTTCAGAAGTTAATAGTGATTTAGAAGGATGTTTAAGTATATTTTATGCTACCCTTTATGGGCGAGTAGAAAGATCGAGTTGGGTTAGGCTGAAATATCGAGATATTAAAGGGGAAGAGCAGATAGAAGAAATTAATCATCCCTTTCATACCAGAGTAGTTTTACATGAGAATGACCATTTAGATGGTAAGGTATTTTTGCAGCGAATGAAAGAAGAAGATTTTTCAAAATTATATTGGGAAGAGAATTTGGATATCAGAAAAAGAAATTCAGAGTGAATAGGTGTTTTAGAATTAATTGGATTTAAAAGAGTTTCAAAAAAAAGATCTATACTTACCGGATTTATTCTCGCTGGCTGGGAGAAGAAGGGCAAAAGTATGCAAAAATAAATGCGAAGAAGAAGAGCAAGAAAGCGGATACGTTTGATTTTTTGTGATTACGTAGCTTCCTTTGGAAGTCTTACTCTTCGGGTCATATAACAGTGGATAAAAGGAAAATTAAAGATTTTCCAAATTTGGCTATCGGCAAGTTTTCTTATATCCGCAAAAGGTTATATAATAAAAAGAAAGTACGATTATGAAAGTTATTATTATTTACGATATCAATGCTTTTAGAGAAGATTTTCAGTCTGATTGGTGATTTTCTGTTTTGCTAAAGGCTAAAAATACTCCCAAAATTTTGTTTGATACTTGAAATAATTTTGCTCAGTAATATGGAAAAGCTAAATATAGATCCAATTACGATTGATAAAGTTTTTATTTTACATGCTCATTTTGATCATACCTGAGAACACAAGTTTTACTTGAGAAGATTCAGGAAATATCATAAGGGAGAGAACTGAGATGCATATCATGAAAGAGGCTATGATGTACGAAAAACTGCCAGATGGCAAGGTGTGCTGCAATCTGTGTGCTCATTGTTGCATTATCACCGATGGCAAGAAGGGTATCTGTCAGGTTCGGGAAAACCGGGGCGGAACTCTCTACACGTTGGTTTATGGACATACTATCATCCAGCACGTGGACCCAGTGGAGAAGAAACCACTGTTTCATTTTTACCCCGGCTCAAGCGCCTACTCCATAGCCACTCCAGGATGTAACTTCCGTTGTCGTTGGTGTCAGAACTGGGATATCTCCCAAATAGTCCATGATAGGCGTTTCATTATGGGGGAGGAGGCAAGTCCCGAACAGGTTGTTGCTGCAGCTCAAAAGGCTGACTGCCGCAGCATTGCCTACACTTATACCGAGCCGACCATTTTTTTTGAGTACGCCTATGATACGGCTCGCCTAGCCCACGAGGCAGGGTTGGCCAACCTATATATCACCAATGGTTACATGATCGAGGAGATACTGGAGACCTTTCAGCCCTATCTGGACGCAGCCAATGTAGATCTTAAAGCCTTTCGCGACAAGACTTACCGAAAGTATGTGGGGGCGCGGCTGCAGCCAGTGTTGGACACGATGAAAGTGATGAAGCGGCTGGGCATCTGGCTGGAAGTGACCACTCTGGTCATTCCCAGTATCAACGATGATGAAGGAGAACTGAAGGACGTAGTGGATTTCGTGGCTAACGAGTTGGGGGTGGATACTCCCTGGCACATAAGTCGTTTCTTCCCGGCTTACAAGATGACCGATGTGTCCCCCACGCCTGTTGAGACACTTAACCGAGCTCGGGAGATCGGACTGGAAGCGGGATTGCGGTATGTTTATATAGGTAACGTGCCTGGTGAGGCCAATACAGTATGTCACAAGTGCGGGCAGATACTGATTCGACGCCTTGGCTACCGGATTCTGGAGAACCGCGTCCAACCGGATGGTCGCTGCCCCAACTGTGGTATGCCGGTGGCTGGCGTGAGGATGGGATAAGATAGACGGAGATAGATAACTCGATTCGATTGTTTCGCAACCTTGAAAGATGTGGTGGTAGTATGACTAAAGAATTTAGTATTTTGAGAATAGTAAAAGAAGATATTTTAAGAATATTAGGGGAAGAAAGAAGTAGGGTTTCATTGGAGATTTTTAAAGAAGAAATTAAAGTTTCCCTTTCTTTTATCTATGAAGCGATTGAAGAACTTGAAAGAGAAGGATTGATTCAATCTCAGCAGAGTTTTTTTATATTGACAGATAAAGGAGAAGAAAATGCAAAAGAAATTTTAAAGAAACATCTTGTCTTTGAAGATTATTTTAAGAAAACTAGAACCGAAAGAGAGGCACATAAAATAGCTCATGTTCTTGAACATTATGTTTCTGAAGAGGTTTTCAACAACATAAAAAAATTATCTACATTTAAAGAAGAAGGTATTTACTTAACAAAGCTTAAGCTGCGTAAAAAAGGGTTAATTACCAATATTGTGATTTCGGACAACGGACTATTTGAAAGAGTGGTCAGTATGGGGATAGTGCCAGGAGAAGAGGTAATGATAACGAGTGAGGCGTCTAACGCTATGATCATTAAAATAAAAAATAAAAAATTTGCTTTAGATAAAGATATAGCAAGAAAAATTAAAGTGATAGAATATGGTGAAGGATAAGAAAAAGGTTAAAGAAGGCAAAAAGGAAACAAAGAGGCCATTTCTAAATCTATTGCAATTATAAAAAAGTGAAGCTTTGCATGGTGTTTAAAATAATTTTTAATGTATTTAGTGGATTGTATTTATTGTAAGAAGAAGTGGAATGAAACAATAAAAAGAGGGGTTATAGAATAACATGGAGAATCTTAAAATACTTTTAATTGGCCAGCCAAACGTAGGAAAATCTTCGTTACTTAATGCACTTGTTGGCCCGAGAGTTACAGTATCCAATTATCCTGGAACTACCGTTGAAATAACTAAAGCTAGAAAGAAATTCAATAACACAGAAATTGAGTTTGTGGATACTCCCGGGATATACTCTATTTCTGATAGAAGTGAAGAAGAAAAAGTTACTGAAAAGGCTTTGTTTGAAGAAGATAAAGATGCAACAATAACAATTGCTGACACAACTTCTCTGGAAAGAAGTTTTTATATGGTCTTGCAAATATTAGAAGCTCAGGTACCTACTGTTTTAGCTTTAAATTTTGTAGAAGATGCTAAAAAGAGAGGAATAGAAATTGATTACGAAAAACTAGGGAAAATTCTTGGTGTTCCTGTTATTTCCTTAAACCCTTTAACAAAAAAAGGGATAGACAAACTTTTAGATGCAGTTTTAAAAATTAAAAAAATACCAAAGCGGACTTTTACTATTAGATATGATGATGATATAGAAAGGGCGATAAATAAAATATCATCACAGATAAAAGAAACTTCTATACCAAAGAGGTTTATAGCACTAAGAGTTTTGGAAGGAGATGAAGATTTCCATAAATATTTGAAGGACGAGAGAGTAATTGAAGATGCTAAAGAAAGCTTAAAAGACCATCCAAAAGTTGCAGAGGATATATCCATAACCAGATATGGCACAGCCTCATTTATAGCAGAAAAAGTTACTCAAATAGTTTCTGTAAAAAAAGAAAAAATTTTGCAGGAGAAAGTAGACAATATTTTATTACATAGGATTTGGAGTCCGTTTATAACTGTCTTATTCTTTTTAGCTATCTTTGGTACTCTGTTATTTCTTGGCAATTTGATTCAAAGTGTTCTTATGGGCTTGACAGAAAGCTTTTTATCTTCTTTTGGCACAGCGGAACACTCTATTATTGCTATGGTATTAGTTCAAGGTTTAAACGGACTTGCAGCAGGTGTTTCTATTGCCTTACCTTATGTTTTCTTGTTTTATTTACTTTTAGGTTTGTTAGAAGACATAGGGCTTCTTTCAAGATTTATTGTTAATGCAGAAAGGTTTTTGAAAAAATTACGTTTACCCGGGAAATCATTTGTTCCTTTAGCATTAGGCTTGGGTTGTACTGCACCAGCAATTAGAGCTACCAGAGTCTTGTCATCTAAAAAAGAGCAATTTCATACTGCCTCACTATTTGCTTTTGTACCTTGTTCCTCAAGAATTGCCATAATAATGGGGATAGTTGGATTTTACGGAGGCATAAAGCTGGCTTTTTCTGTTTTTGCTACTTTATCAATTGCTGGCTTGATCTGGACTTTTGGAATAAAAAAAATTATTCATATAAAAAGTGAACCTTTGCTTTTAGAATTACCCCCTTATAGGAAACCTTTGGTTAAAAATGTTCTTGCTAAAAGCTGGATTAGAATGAAAGATTTTGTATATATAGTTATGCCCCTGTTGGTAATTGGAGGAATAGCTTATGGAATTTTGGATATATTAGGTCTTACCAATATCATAATAGAACCTCTTTCACCAATCACTACTTGGTTAGGATTGCCAGCTGTAGCCGTTATTCCTTTGATATTTGGATTTTTACAAAAAGATTTAACCGGGGGAATGTTGGTGTCAGTTTTGGGCAGTGAAATATCATCAGTTTTAACTCCTCTTCAAATATATACTTTTGGCGTGGCTTCTACTATTGGGATTCCCTGCATAATTGCCTTAGGGATGTTTATTAGAGAATTTGGATTTAAAAAAGCAATACTTTTAACAAGTGCATCGATAATTTACGGTTTGTTAGTTGCTGGATTAGCTTGGAGGATATTTTCAAAGATAATCTAAAAGGTAGAAATATTTAACTAAACGTTATAAAAAGTGAATAATTATAATTATTTATAAAAGAAGTGATTTTTTAATTGATATTTAAAATATAACAACACTATTCAGAAAGAATAAATTTGATTACTACATCAATATTGTTTAGACTGTAAGGTAAGTAGTAGGAAGGATCGTAGATAAATGGAACAAATCTTTGGTTTCAGTTGGTCTAATATACCAGAACACATAAATCCAATATTTTGTTCTTTTGGTTTGGTGAAAATCCATTGGTATGGATTAATGTATGGTGTAGCTTTTCTTAGCGTTTATTTCTTAGTGATTTATAGAATTAAAACAGAAAAATTAAAATATTCAGAAGACACTATATTTAATTTTATGCTTTACGCTATCTTAGGGGTCTTAGTAGGCGGTAGATTAGGATATGTTATTTCTTCTGATTTTAGATATTATTTAGCTAACCCATTGAAGATTATTTCTCCCTTTGATTTTTCCAATGGACTTCAATATACTGGTATTTTAGGGATGGCTTATCATGGTGGGTTAATTGCTGTATTATTAATTTATATTATTTTTTGTTATCAGAAAAAAATAAATCATTGGCATTTTGCTGACCTTTTTGTTCCTGCTATTCCTTTAGGCTATACCTTTGGCAGATTAGGTAATTTTTTAAACGGTGAGCTTTACGGTCGGGTTACCACCTTACCTTGGGGAATGTATTTTCCTTTAGACCCTACTCATAAATTAAGGCATCCCTCTCAACTTTACGAAGCTTTTTTTGAAGGGGTATTCTTATTTTTAATTTTTTGGAGGATAAGGAAAAGAAAATATTTTGACGGTTTTTTTCTTTCCCTTTATCTTATAGGATATGGTTTAGCCCGTTTTTTTATCGAATTTGTTCGAGAGCCGGTTTCCTGTGCAACTTTTAGATTAGGCCCTTTTAACTTAGCTCAGATTTTTTGTATAGGGATGATGTTAGTAGGAATTTTTATTATTTTGATAAAAAAATCAATTAAACAGCCTAAGCTTCAGTAAAAAGTTTCAGTTTGATATTTTTCTTTGGAAATAAAGTGGCCGCCAGTAATTTCTTCAGATATTTTTCGGTAACTTCGATCAAACTCTAAATGCAAATTAATTCGATTGAGGCAAGAAGCTCCGATTAATTCTTTTTTCAATATGTAAGCAGGTCCTTCATCTTTATAGGTGGGGGTAAGGTCATTATATTTTCTGACAAGGGTTCTAAATTTTTCTCCACATTTATCACACTGGCTATAAATCCAGAGAAATTCGGAGGAATCTTCTTCTTTTTTTCCAAACAATTTTTTAAAAAAACCAGAACTCATTTTAATACCTCCTTATTCACTAACGACTGATTTATTATAACATAGTCTAAATTTAAATAAAATCATAAAAAATTTAAAAATATTTTTAAAAAAATGAGTCTGTGCTATATTTTCTGTAA
>DJVR01000067.1 GCA_002441285.1 Candidatus Atribacteria bacterium UBA6251
CAATGTCTTCCCACCGTCCTTATCGTCCGGCTTATACTATTGAGCAAGCCTTAGAAGAGATCTCCCGGAATAGAGGAATCCTCTATGACCCGAAAGTAGTGGATACCTGTCTTAGTTTGTTTAAAGAAAAAGGATTTAAATTTAAATAAATCTTCTCAATAAAAAGCTTCTTTGCCAAAAGCGAGAACAAAATAGAACTCCAAACTCATTGGACTAAAAATTTTTTAAACACTCACTAAAAGACTTTATTACTTTGAAACCTTATACTTTCAATCCTTTCTCATTATTTCTAAGCCTATTGAATAATTTCATAAAGAACAATTTAATTAATAATTGTAAATTTAATTCTCATAAAATACCACAAATAGCCAAAAACCATAACTTAAATTCCTATAGAAACGAACCAATAAATTCCACACTCCACACTGAAAGCACATAAAATGGTTAAATAATTCTAAATTAAAGGAGGATATTATGGAAAAGAAAAAACTAAAACTAAAAAAAAGATGGATCACAGATTGGTGGCCTAACAGAATTAATTTGAAGATATTGCGTTAGAATTGCCCTACCTCAAATCCCTATGGTCCAGACTACAACTATCTCCAAGAAGTAGCCACACTTGATGTAGATGCTGTAATTAAAGATTTGAAGAAACTGATGAGAAGTTCTCAAGACTGGTGGCCTGCAGATTTCGTACATTATGGACCACTCTTTATTCGTCTCGCCTGGCACAGCGCCGGTAGCTATCGTATTTATGATGGCCGAGGAGGAGCTAGAGATGGAAGTATCCGATTTCCACCCCGCATAAACTGGCCAGATAACATAAGCCTGGATAAGGCTATCAGACTACTATGGCCTATAAAGAAAAAATATGGTAAAGAGCTTTCCTGGGCAGACTTGATAATTTTATCAGGCACTATAGCATTGGAAGATATGGGAGTTAAGATTCTGAGGTTCTCTCTTGGTAGAGAGGATATTTTCGAGCCAGATGAAAGTCCAGACTGGGGTCCAGAAGAAGAGATGCTTACTGCCAAGCGAGGAGAAAAAGAGGAACTAGAAAAGCCCTTCGCAGCGACAGAAATGGGATTGATTTATGTCAATCCGGAAGGACCTGGAGGAAATCCTGACCCTTTAGGATCTGCTAAGGAAATAAGAGTTGCGTTTTACAGAATGGGAATGAATGATAAAGAGACAGTAGCATTAATTGCTGGAGGACATTCATTTGGTAAATGCCATGGGGCAGAATCAGCTAATTATCTCGGTCCAGATCCAAGTTCCTCACCCATAGAGCAACAAGGACTTGGATGGAGATATAGTTTTGGCAAAGGTAAGGGACCAGATATCTTTACCTCAGGTTTTGAACTTGCCTGGAGCCCGACTTCTACAAAGTTTGGGATTAATTATCTTAAAATGCTCTTCCAATACGAATGGGAGCTTACAAAAAGTCCTGCAGGGAAGAGTCAGTGGGTAGCAAAAGATGCTCCTGAGATCATCCCAGATGTGCATAACCTAAGTAAAAAGCATAAACCAATGATGCTGACAGCTGACCTTGCTTTGAGGTTCGATCCAATATACTCAAAGATTGCCCATAGATTCATCAAAAACCCTGATGAGTTTGAGCAAGCTTTCGCTAGAGTCTGGTTCAAATTAACTCATAGAGATATGGGACCAAAAAATTGTCATATAGGACCTTATGTTCCAAAAGATGCTTCCTTACAACTTGATCCCCTCCCAGAAAGGGAATATGAACTGGTTGATAAAAAGGACATTAAGGAATTGAAAAAAAGAATTCAAAACTCTGAACTAAATATCTCGCAATTAATCTATTTTGCCTGGTCATCGATTTCTTCTTTTAGAAATTCCGATAGAAGGGGAGGAACAAACGGAGCAAGGATAAGATTATATCCTATGAACAAATGGGAAGTTAATCATCCAGATGAACTGAAAAAAGTTATTTCTAATTATGAGAAAATCCAGCAGAAGTTCAATAAAGAACAAGTAAATAAAGGCAGTAAAAAGAGAATTTCTATCGCTGACTTGATTATTCTAGGGGGTTGTGTAGCAATTGAAAAGGCTGTTAAGAATGCCGGATACAGTGTAGAAGTCCCCTTCACTCCTGGCAAAGTCGATGTCGGGGAAGAACATATTGATCGTGACTTTTATAAAGCTATAGAACTACTAGCTGATGGATTTAGAAACTACTTCAAATATCCAGAAAGAATTAATGAAAACGATTTTTCCACTACTCCGGAATACAACCTTATCGACAAGGCTAATCTACTCAAACTTACAGTACCGGAAATGATGGTTTTAATTGGTGGGCTTAGAGTGTTGAATGCAAACTATAAATACCCAGATTATGGATTGTTTACGGAAAAACCTGGGGCTCTCACCAACGACTTTTTCGTAAATCTTCTGGATACAGATATTGAATGGAGAGCTGTAGATGATTATAAATACACTTTTGAAGGTTATAATAGGAAGGGTGGAAAAATAAAATGGAGAGCAACCAGAGTTGATTTAATTATTGGCCACCACGAAGAACTTAGAGCAATTGCAGAAGTCTATGCTAGTAATGATACTGGAGAGAAATTTGTAAAAGATTTTATTTCAGTTTGGAATAAGATGATGAACTTGGAGAGATTTTAATCCCTAAATTTCACATCAAAAAAATATTGACTTCTTCTAATCAATACCAATAAATACCATTGTATTAAATTAACCGTGGAAGTAAGAGTGAACCTCTACTGAAGCGGTTAATTTATTTTGGTGGAGGCTATTAGACGAGTTTCGCAACTTTTGTTTAAATGACAACAATAATATTTATCATAACCTGAAAAATCTAACCGCGACTATATAAAATCAAGTTAAACTAAAGGAGTTAATTAATCTTCCTGTTAGATTTCCAAGTAATATCTAGTTAAATATAAGCCCTTGCTTATCAATAAATTATACCACTACTCTTATTTTAACTATATTTATAATGATAAATTGATTATATATTAAATTTTATTATAAAGTCCTAAGGATTTATTTGAATATTTAATACATGGGTTAAGACAACATAGGTTTTTATCAATACAAAATTTTAATCTAGCGGGAAATCCCCACCTGTAAAGGTGGGGATGAGAGCATTTTCCTGTTTCTTCCGTTCGTACTTTGAAATAATGAAAATATGAAATTATATAAATCGGCTCATACCGTATATAAGACCCAATATCATATTGTCTGGATAACCCGATACCGAAGAAAGATTTTAGTAACCGGAGTAAACAATCCACCCGCTTAGCAGGTGGCTTTAAGAGGCCTCTAAAATAAAAGAGCCCAAATTCTTGCTGGTTCCTCTCTTCTTTTTTTTCTCTCTCTTCTTGATATTTTACAAATTTACTTATTTTTTCTCATCCAAACCTATAGAGCTTACACAATATCCCCGGCTCCAAAATCAGTTTTTATGGTAAAACCTTTTAGCCATTACCACCTTCAAAGAAGGTGGTTTTTTAAGGTGAAATAAAATCTTCTACCTTTGCCTTTAAAGACTCATTAATCTCTTTGGATATTTTTCTTCCATCAATAATCTTGGTCATGATAAATGTTTCTCCTTTTAGTTTAATTTTCTATAAATTTTTTCCCAAATATCGCACAAAATTATAATTTACACATGTTTATTTACACAGCAATTATATTTTTTCTTTTATCCCTTGGATCTATTATTAGCTATTATTTTAAACTTTATTAGCAGAGAAAATTAAATATTTTCTCTTTAAAATTATATTTATGGTATAGGCATAAATAAATATTTGAATGGGCTCTGCCACTATTCGCGGGGGTATTAATATAGCCCAGGGAAGGCCAAATAAAATATGTATAAAGTAAGGTATTAAAATAATGGAAGTAATTACCTGCCCTATAGCAATAGCTACACTTAATTCAAAAAATGTAGGTTCTTCATTCTTCTTTATACTCAAGATAACTGCCGGTATTATCCCGGTTAAGGCAGAGGTTAAGGTAAAATGAGGCATATAAGCTCCCACAGGATTGATGAAATATCCTAAGAGGTCCGAAAAGGCACCTATTATCCCTCCTACCAGTGGACCAAAGATAATGCCTCCCAAGATTATAGGTAATTTTCCCAGACCAATTCTGATCCCTTCTACTCCTCCAATAGCAATACGTAAACTGGCTATCCGAGTTAAAACTATACTCAAAGCAATTAAAAGACCCATAGTGGTAATTTTATGGGATGATATTTTCATTTTATTTTTCCTCCTTGATATAGCATTTTTATAATAGATATAACTTTACATCTGCTACACCAAGAAGAGTCTTTTAAAAAATATCTTCAATGCAGCAGCGGACGCGATGGACCTACCGCAAGACCAAAGAATTTCCTTATAGAAAACCTTAATCCTTTTGTTTAGAGACAACGTCCCATTCTCTAACACTTAACGCAGGCCACCTACTCATGCTAATTTTTTAGAATAATCCCACCGTATTCC
>DJVR01000012.1 GCA_002441285.1 Candidatus Atribacteria bacterium UBA6251
ATCCCCAGAGTCCTTCAGATTAAATCGGAAAAAGATCTATTGGATGAAGCCTTAGGTTATATTTATTATTATAATAATCTAAGAGAACATTCATCCCTTAATTACCATACCCCTTATCAACATCTTAAAAAACAGTTACCAGAGGTTGACAGTAGTATTAGATTTGTGATACCAATAATGCTAGATAAGGTATCAGTTCAGATTGGTAGGTGGAGTGGATACAATGTCTTGGCGCAGCACCGTATATCAAGAAAAATAAATGAACAACCACTTTTCCCTCATTCTAAAGCATCTATAATGGCTTCAGCATATTCTAATGTCCTGGTATTGCCACCGATATCACAAGTTAAATATCTTCCTTCTTCTAACACTTTTTCTACAGCTTTTTCTACCTTATCTGCTGTCTTACTTTCGCCTAAATATCTCAACATCATCACACCAGAAAGGATTGTTGCTGTCGGGTTACCCATATTGGGATCTAACTCGGGAGCAGACCCATGCGCTGGCTCGAATACAGCTTCCTTTTCTCCTATATTAGCTCCTGGTGCTAACCCTAATCCACCAACTAACCCTGCAGCCAAATCGGAGAGTATATCTCCATAAAGATTTGGCATAACCAAAACCTCATAATCTTGAGGTGTTTGAACCAGCTTCATACTCATTGCATCAACTATCACATTTTCAAAAATTATCTCAGGGTATTCTTGAGACACTTTTCTAACACAATCTAAGAAAAGTCCGTCTGTACATTTCATTATATTTGCCTTGTGAACTGCTGTAACTTTTCTCCTTTCTTCTTTTCTGGCCAGCTCAAAGGCAAACTTTGCAATCCTTTCACTCGCCTTCCTGGTTATTATTTTTATACTCTCAGCTGCATCTTCTCCTATTTTATGCTCTATTCCAGCATAAAGATCTTCTGTATTTTCTCTAACTATTACCAAATCAATACCATCATATCTTGAAGGTACACCTTTATATGACTTTACAGGTCTCACATTTGCATATAAGTTTAACGCTTGTCTTAATGCAACATTAACACTTCTGAAACCTGTCCCTACAGGTGTTGTAACCGGCCCTTTTAACGCCACTCTGTTTCTTTTGATACTATCTATAACAAAATCAGGAAGAGGTGTGCTATATTTTTGAATAGCCTTTTGTCCAGCTTCTACAACTTCCCAGTTAATCTTTACTCCGCTCGCCTTCAAAACCATTTTAGCTGCTTCGGTAACTTGTGGACCAATTCCCTCTCCCGGAATCAAAGTAATATTGTAAGCCATTTAAATTACCTCCTCCTGTTAAATTACTCTTTTGTTTTTTTCAATCTTATTAAATTTAAAAGACCTCCCTGAATCAACATCTCTTTCTGTCGGGGAGTAATATCTAAAATCATCTTATATTTTTTGCCCTTGGTCATATTTATAACATTAATTGTTTTACCCTTGACCTGGGAAATAGCATCTTCTATTAAAAGTTCATCTCCTTCCTCAACCTGGTCATAATCTTCTAAATTTTTAAAAACTAAGGGAATTATCCCACTATTAATAAGATTTGCCTTATGTATCCTGGCAAATGACTTCGCTAAAACTGCTTTTATCCCAAGATACAAAGGAACAAGGGCGGCATGTTCTCGACTTGAACCTTGCCCATAATTAATACCCCCAATTATAAAACCTCCTCTATTTTTCTTAGCCTTCTCGGGGAAATCTTTATCACAAGGGGTCAAACAATAATTAGAAAGATAAGGAATGTTTGATCTATAAGGGAGTAATTTAGCATTCGATGGCATAATATGATCAGTAGTAATATTGTCCCCCAGCTTTATTAAAATTTTCCCCTGAATCTTTGAGCTTAAAAAATTACCCAATGGAAACGGTTTTATATTTGGCCCCTTTATTATTTTTATTTCATCAGGATTATTAGCTGGTGGTATAATTAAATTATCATTTACCAAGAATAGCTCTGGTTCTTTAACTAAAGGGGGCTCCCCAGAATCCCTTGGATCACTCAAATAGCCGTTAATGGCTGATACTGCAGCAACCTCGGGACTAACCAAATAGACTTTTGCTGAAAATGTGCCAGATCTCCCCTCAAAATTGCGATTAAAGGTCCTTAAAGACACACCATTTGTGGAAGGTGATTGACCCATCCCAATACAGGGACCACAAGCACATTCAAGAATCCTTGCACCTGACTCAATTAGTGTTGCTAGAGCTCCATTTTTAGCAAGCATAGACAAAACCTGTTTTGACCCTGGTGCTATGGCCAAAGAAACGTGTTTGGCAATGGTTTTATCCTTAAGAATTTTCGCTACTTTCATTAAGTCACTATATGAAGAATTCGTACAACTACCTATAACCACTTGATCAACTCTAAGCCCTCTTAAAGAAGCTACTGGTACTACCTTATCTGGGCTATGAGGACAAGCCACTAAGGGTTCTAATTGAGAAAGGTTTATTTCTATCACCCCATCGTAAAATGCTCCTTTGTCTGCTTCTATTTCTGAAAATTCATTTTCTCTACCTTGAGCCTTTAAAAAATTTAAAGTTATTTCATCACTCGGGAATATAGAAGTTAACGCTCCCAATTCTGCTCCCATATTAGTAATTGTTGCCCTTTGAGGGACAGACAATTCTTTGATACCTCCACCAGAATATTCAAATATCTTCCCGACCCCCCCTTTAACAGTCAGCCTTTTTAAAAGTTCAAGTATGATATCCTTTGCGGATACCCAAGGTCTTAATTGCCCTTTGAGTTCTACTTTTATAATTCTTGGCATAGTCATACAATATTCTCCACTACCCATAGCCACAGCAACATCTATCCCTCCTGCACCTATAGCTAACATCCCTACCGCCCCAGCTGTAGGGGTATGGCTATCCGAACCTAAAAGAGTTTGCCCTGGAACAGCAAATCTCTCTAAATGAACTTGATGGCATATACCATTACCTGGTTTTGAAAAGAATATTCCGTACTTACTGGTTACTGTTTGAATATAAATATGATCATCAGCGTTTTCAGGCCCTGTTTGCAACATATTGTGATCAATATAAGCTATTGATTTTTTAGTCTTTATCTTATCAATACCTAAAGCTTCAAGTTCAAGATAGGTCATAGTCCCAGTAGAATCCTGAGTTAGTGTCTGGTCAATACTTATTACCACTTCTCTCCCTGGAATCATCTTTCCGTTTATCAAATGATTATTTATTATCTTTTGTGTAACTGTTAATTGCAATTTAAAACCTCCTCTTCCCTTACGGTTCCGCCGAATCAAAGTCTGGTACTTCTCCTTCACCCTGTACTCCTCTTCCAATAAGTAAGGTTACTAAAGATTCTAGTTCTTCGTCGCTAAAACTTGTCACTCTGCCTTTGACATATTCTCTATCTATGTATTCTTTTATCTTTGAAATTCTTGGGTCTCTTTTATCTACTTTTTTGTCACCTTCAAGCTTAAAATAGTTATTCATCCAAAAAACAATTCCTGCAAGACCTGAATGCGCACCAACTGATACTTTCAACGGTCTTTTTAATAATTTTTCTGTATCGAAAATATTATAAACTTCTTCATATTTTAGTACCCCATCAGCATG
This sequence comes from Candidatus Atribacteria bacterium UBA6251, assembly GCA_002441285.1. Lineage (GTDB taxonomy): Bacteria > Atribacterota > Phoenicimicrobiia > Phoenicimicrobiales > Phoenicimicrobiaceae > UBA6251. Next base: position 3,588 of record DJVR01000012.1, read on the forward strand.
AATCCCTGCCTGGGTTTTATTAAAATTTTCCCCCACAAAAGGAGTTTGAGATGGAATTTTATATTTGAGCTCTTTTTCGAAATAATTAGCTATATCAGTTATTACTTCCAATTTTACATTTTTTAAAGTTCCTCTAAGTTGAGCATATTCAATAACCATTGCTTCCAGAGGGCAATTTCCCGTTCTTTCACCTATTCCTAAAAGAGACGTATTTACCGAAGAAGCTCCATAAAGCCAAGCCGTAGTAGAATTGGTAACAACTTTATAAAAATCATTGTGTCCGTGCCACTCGAGCCATTTTGAAGGCACTTCAGCATAATGCCTAAGCCCATATATAATACCTTGCACACATCGAGGCAAAGCAGCTCCTGGATAAGAGACGCCTAAACCTAAAGTATCACAAGCCCTGATTTTAATAGGAATTTTCGCCTGTTGGGAAAGTTTCATAAGCTCATTGGCAAAGGGAACCACAAACCCATAAAAATCAGCCCGAGTAATATCTTCAAAATGACATCGGGGGATCACTCCGCTTTCCAGAGCTAATTTGACTACAGAAATATATGATTCTACCGCCTTTCTCCGAGTAAGATTAAGTTTTTTAAATATATGGTAATCAGAACAAGGGACTAATATGCCGGTCTCTTTTATCCCCATTTTTTTTGCTAATTTAAAATCTTCTTCTTTCGCTCTTATCCAGGTGGTTACTTCTGGATACTTGTATCCTTTGCTTAAACATTTTTCTACAGCTTCCCTATCACTTTTAGAATAAATGAAAAATTCTGTTTGCCTTATAAGCCCAGAATCATTATCAAGTTCATGTAAATAATCGTAAATTCTTACTATCTGATCTGCTTTATAGGGAGACCTGGATTGCTGCCCATCCCTAAAAGTAGTATCCGTAATCCAGATATCCTCAGGGACAAACATAGGAACAAGTCTATGGTTAAAGGTTATTCTGGGTATCTCTGTGTAGGGGAATATTTCCCGATAAAGGTTTGGTTCTGCTACATCCTGAAGGTTAAATTTATAAATTGCTTGTTCTATAAGATTTGTTCGACTACTAAATTCTATCTTTGCCATCTTTCCTCACTCCACTTCGCTAATTAAATTTTTCATTGTTTTTTACTAAATCACCAATAAATAATAAATAAATTAAGGCCAAATTCCTCGTGCTTTCATTGCTTTCGCTACTTGTGATATAGCATATATGTAGGCAGCAGTTCGGTGGTCAATTTTTTCTTTTTGAGCAACTCGCAATACTTCATTAAAAGCCTTCACCATCAATTTTTTTAATCTTCTATTTACTCTTTCCTCATCCCAGAAATATCCATAAAGTCCTTGAACCCATTCAAAATAAGATACAGCAACTCCTCCGGAATTAGCCAAAATATCAGGTATCACAAAAATTCCTTTTTGAAAAAGTATTTCATCTGCTTCTGGAGTAGTAGGACCATTAGCTGCCTCAGCTATAATCTTCGCTTTTATACTATTTGCATTTTTCTCAGTAATTACTCCTTCCAGGGCAGCAGGCACCAAAATATCACATTCTAATTCCAATAAATCTTCGTTCGCAATAAATTCTGTATTGGAAAATCCCACTACTGAGCCAGTTTTAATCTTATGATTTAAAATTTGCTCTGGATTGATCCCCTGAGGAGTATAAGCTCCCCCTTTTGAATCACTAACTGCAATTATTTTATAACCTTGCCCAAAAAGCAACTTAGCAGCAATTGAGCCAGCGTTTCCGTATCCCTGAATTACTACCTTTGCCTCGGAAGGATTAATATTCAATTGTTGAGCTGCTAATTCTACGGTATATGTTAATCCTTGTGCAGTTGCCTCTTTTCTTCCTTCTGACCCCCATAATTCTAGAGGTTTTCCAGTTATAGTGGAATAGCTTGATTTACCAGTAATTTTATTATAAGTATCAATATACCATCCCATAATTTGAGGGGTAGTATAGACATCAGGGGCAGGAATATCTTTTTCTGGGCCAATAATCGAGGAAATCTCATAAATATATCTTCGTGAAAGTCTCTCTAATTCTCTTTCTGACATTTCTTTAGGGTTACAAATTACTCCTCCTTTCGCTCCCCCATAGGGTATTCCTACAATAGCACACTTCCAGGTCATCCAGGCAGAAAGAGCTTTTACTTCATCTAAAGTAACTTCAGGGTGATATCTAACTCCTCCTTTAGCTGGTCCTCGAGCAGTGTTATATTGAGATCTAAAACCAGTAAATACTTTTACTGTTCCATCATCCATTTCTACTGGAATGGAAACCATCAGTACTCTTTCAGGTTCTTTTAGTTGGGCTAAAATATTATCATCTAAGTCCGTTATTCGGGCAGCTTTTTCTAATTGCCTTTGAGCTATCTGAAAAGCATTGGTCTTATCATTCTTTTTTTCTAATTCTAATTGTAGCTTCTCGAAAGTTTTTAATTCTTTAGTCATTTTAAATTCCCTCCTAAATAATAATATAATAATTTATATTATAAAAATTTTTATTTTCTTATTTAATTTAAATTGATAACTTCACCCCCTTTTTTAGTTTATTTCTTTAATATATAGGCTTATAAAAAAATAAGCCCTTCTAAGACAAACATTGTCATAAAAGGACCTCCTTGGCCTAACTAAAATGAATAGGCTTCTTTACCTGATCTTCTACCTCTTTGTAGAAAAACAAAATTTTTAAAATTAATGTTTTAACTATTTAATTTTTCTTGTCGAATTTCAAAAGAAAGAATTATAGCCTCAGCAACATCTCTCATAGATATTCTTTTATCCATACTCTTTTTTCTGATTAAAGAAAAAGCTTCATTTTCACTAAGATTTCTTTCCTCCATTAATATTCCTTTAGCCCTCTCTACTTTTTTTCTTGTAATTAGTTCTTCTTGAATTATTTTTGTTTTGACTATTAACTCAGTTTTTTCGATAGCTGCTGCAGCCTGATTGGCCACAGTACTTAAAAGTGTAATTTCCGCTTTACTAAATTCATAAGGTTTATTTGTATAAACATTTAATACTCCTATTACTTTCTCTCTGACCATCATAGGGATACTAGCCATAGATACTAATCCTTCTTTTCTAGCTAATTTTTTTTCTTTATATTGTTCCTCTTTCAATACATCATAGATTATCTTCGGTTTTTTTTCTCTGGCAACCAACCCTACAATACCTTCATGTAATTTGATTGTTCGTTTTTTTAAATATTCCTGATGCATTGATTGAGTAGCCCTGATATTAAATTCTTGATTCTTTTCATCTAATAACCACAAATTACACACCTTGGCTTTCATCACATTGGCAGTTAGAGTTACAATTAACTTTAATATATCTTCTAAATAAAAATCAGAAATTACCACCTTACTTATTTCATTTAATGTTTTTAAATAATCTTGATAATTTGAGTCAGTCATCTGGTCTTCCTTTTTATTTTTTATTTTTTCTAAAAATAAGATTTTTTATTTAATTAAACATTAAACGATTCCAGGTATACAAAAAGCCCGAAAAATAGGTAGTGCTGATATTAACAGAACCTATCTTTCAGGCTTTTATCCTAAAAGTGTAGTATCTTGTAGATACCTTGCACCGCTTGGTCCAGGCTCTAATTATTAATTATTAGACGGAACCCTAGGTACACTTCTGCAGATATATTTTACTTTCGAAAAATTTTATCATTATTTATAAATTTTGTCAACCGTAAATTTTAAATATGTTATTTAAGAATTAAAAG
>DJVR01000044.1 GCA_002441285.1 Candidatus Atribacteria bacterium UBA6251
ATATATTAAACGTAAATCCCCGCTTTACCGAATTATTCGGCTATAGCTTGGAGGAGGTAAAGGGAAAGAATATCGATTCAGGAATCATCCATCCCCCGGATAAGCTCGAAGAAGCAAAGAGAATGGATCAAATTACTCTGAAACAAGGGTATGTTCATTATCAAACGTTTAGAAAAAAGAAAGATGGAAACTTAATTCCCGTTTCCGTTTCCTCTTCTCTACTGTTGATTGATGGTAATCCAAGAGGAATGATAGTTGCTTATACTGATCTAACTTATCAGAAAGAGATAGAAGAGAAGATTCGCCAGAGTGAAGAAAAATTCTCGGCTATATTCTTTAATATCCCAGATGCTGCTTTTTACCAGAGTTTAGATGGTACTATTCTGGAAATCAATCCCGGCTTTACCCAGCTTTTTGGCTTTACCCGCAAAGAAGTAATAGGTAAGAAGATCGATACCATAGGTCTATACCCTCTGGATAAGGTTGAGGAAGGTAAAAGATTTACAATTACAACCCAGCAAGAAAAGCTCACTAACTTTGAGACGATCAGGTTAAGGAAAGACGGTACTCCAGTATGGGTGAGTATTTCCACCTCTTTGGTAAAGATTAAAGGTAAACCCGTAGGACTAATTGGCTTATATCAGGACATCACCGCCCGTAAGCGGAGTGAAAAACTACAACAGGTCTTATACAATATCTCTAAAGCAGCTAATTCTCCTATCTCTTTGGAGGAGCTCTATCGGACTATCCACCAGCAACTGAGTACCATTATTGATGCTACCAACTTTAATATTGCTTTACTCAATCCCAAAAAAGAGGGTAGTATCCAATATGTATACTTTATAGACCAGAAAGATAAATTGGATAATCCTTTAGAGGTTGATCCTGCTGGCACACTATCTAATTATGTAATGAGGACTGGACAACCACTGCTAGCAGATATCGATTTAATAAATGAAATGATCGAAAGAGGCGAATTAATTCGCGATAATCTAGGCACTCTAACTTCTGAGATAGTCTGGTTAGGGGTACCTTTAAAGGTAGAAGATCGAGTAATCGGAGTAATGGCTGTCCTAAGCTATACCAATTCTCATCTTTATACTAATGAGGATATTATACTTTTAGAATTTATCTCCTCTCAGGTAGCTTCTGCTATCGAACGTAAACAAATAGAAGAAAGGATAAAGTATTTAAGTTTTCATGATGCTTTAACCGGAATATATAATCGGGCTTATTTCGAGGAAGAATTAAAGAGATATAATACTCCTCGTTATTATCCTTTAAGTTTAGTGATGTTAGACATTGATGGATTAAAGATAATAAATGATACCTTTGGTCATCATGAAGGTGATCGTCTTTTACAGCACTTTGCTGATATTCTTAGTTCAGTATGCCGTCAGGGAGACATACTAGCTCGTTTAGGAGGAGATGAATTTGCGATTCTTTTACCTTGTACGGATTATAAAGAAACATCTCGTTTTTGTAACAGGATAAGAAAAGCCTGCCGGGAAGATAGGGTTAAACCAGAATATTTAAGAGTTAGTTTATCTATGGGTCAGGTAACCCAGCAGCAAGGTGAATATAAAGATTTTTCCTCCTTTTTTAAAGCAGCAGATCAAAAGATGTATCAAGATAAGCTATTAAATAGTCAGGTTAGAGAAAAACACTTTTTAGAGACCTTCCTCCATCTTTTGGAAAAAAGAGATCCTCACATTACTGGTAAGTCCCCCAGGATTCAAAAATGGGCAATATCTTTAGGTAAAAAAGTAGGTCTTTCTGGTAATGAATTGAAAAATTTACAATATTTAGCTCTTTTTCATGATTTAGGCAAAATCAGCATTCCGGAAGAAATTCTCTCTAAAGGAGCCAAGCTTACTCCTTCTAAAGAGAAAATAATCAAGAAGGTTGCCATTTTGGGTTATCGCATAGCAAGTTATTTTATTAGTTTAGCTCCTATTGCTCGAGAAATTCTCTATCAAGGGGAGCATTGGGATGGAAGTGGTTATCCAGAAGGATTGAAAGGTGAACAGATTCCTCTTCTTTCCCGGATTATTTTGCTGGTCAATGATTACGATATGATGCAATCTCCTTCTTTTTATAAACCATCTCTTAGTAAAGAAGAAGCCCTGCAAAAGATTAAAAAATTTGCAGGTACTCGCTATGATCCTCATCTGGTGGAACTTTTCTGCAAGATGATAAATGAAGAAAAATAATTCTTCAGTTTTACAAAGTATTTTTATTTTATATTTAATAGTAAAAAGAGAAAAAGGAGAATGAAAGGATTTTTTTGATTTTTATTTGCAATTTTTGATTCTAAACATAAAAATAAGATAATTAATCACTAAGATGGGTAAAGATTAATGAAAGTTATAGGTATAAATGGATATAAAAAAAGCGGAAAAACTACTCTATTATTAAATCTGGTGCAAGAATTTAAAAGACGGGGTTATAAAGCAGCAGCTATCAAACATTTATCTGAGGATATAGGGCTGGATAAAGGAGATACTGGAAAATATAAAATACATATCCCTGAATTTGCTGCCTTGACTGAACAGGAACTAATAATTCATCTAAAAAATAATCAGAAATTAGAAGAGGTGCTTAACTTTTTTAAGGCTGATATCATTTTAATAGAGGGTTTTAAGCAGGAAAAAACCTTTCCCAAAATTATCTGTCTAAGAAAAGAGGAAGAACGGGAAGAATTATTTGATGGATTACAATTGTGTACTGCCAGTTTTTCACCTTTGGATACGGAAGATAGACTGACCAACTTTAATATAATAAATAAAAAAGATTTAGAAAAGATGGCTGATTTAATCTGGCAGAGAGCTTTTAAATTACCTAATTTAAATTGTGGGGCTTGTGGCTTTCCTAATTGTTATGAATTAGCTAAAGAAATTGTACAAGGAAGAAAGAACCTGAAAGATTGTGTAACATTAAAAAGTAAAACAGTGTTAAAATTAAACGGTAGGGTAATCTCCTTAAATCCTTTTGTAGAAAAGCTAATGATTAATACTATTAGAGGCTTTTTATCTTCTTTGAAGGGTTATAATGATGGAAGTATAGAAATAAAAATAGAGCAGAAAAAATAACTATATATGGCTGGATTAAATTATAGATTTAATTAATTTAAAATCTGCGCATGCTTAATTAAATTAGAATAATGAAGGAGTGATTTAAATGGGCTTAGCTTTGAAAGAAGAAACTTTACCCAAAGAAAAGAAAAAGAATTTATCTAATCAAGATTTATATGATGTGGTGATAATAGGTGGTGGTCCAGCAGGTTTAACTGCTGGAATTTATCTAAGTAGGGCTAGAATGAATGCGGTGTTAATTGAAAAAGCCCTTCCCGGAGGACAAGCAATACTTACGGAGAAGATAGAAAACTATCCAGGCTTTCCAGAGGGAGTAGGCGGTCCGGAACTAATGCAAAAAATAGAGGAGCAAGCTCTTAAATTTGGATTAAGAATAGAATATGGAGAAGTGAAAGAAATTAAAAACCAACTAAATAATCGGGTAAAGTTGATCCAAGCTGAGCAAAAAATTTATCAGACTTTAGCAATAATTGTAGCCTCTGGTGCAGAAGCAAAAAAATTGGGGATACCTGGGGAAGAGGAATTGCGAGGAAAAGGGGTCTCTTATTGCGGTACCTGTGATGCCCCCTTTTTTCAGGATAAGGATGTAGTGGTAGTAGGAGGTGGAGATACTGCTATCGAAGAAGCATTGTATTTGGCTAAATTTGCCCGGGAGGTTACTGTGGTACATCGCAGAGGTAGATTGAGAGCTACTAAAATATTACAGGAAAGAGCGTTTGAGAATAAAAAAATAAAATTTATCTGGGATTCTGTTCTTACCAGCATAAAAGGGCAAAGTAAGGTAGAGGGAGTATTTCTGAAGAATTTAAAAACTGGAGTAGAAAAAGAGATTTCCTGTCAGGGTGTTTTTCTTTTTGTAGGATATTCACCTAATACCAAATTTTTAGAAGGTATAGTTCAATTAGACGAAAAAAAGTATATTATTACCGATTCTGAGATGAAGACTTCGCAGGAAGGGGTTTATGCCTGCGGAGATGTGCGTAGTAAAAATTTAAGGCAAATTATTACTGCCTGTGGAGAAGGTGCTTCTGCTGCTTTTAATGTTGAAAAATATATTGAAGAATCAAAAGGAATAGCTTATTGAAATATAGAAAGGATATTTAAAGATGGAGTTAGGTCTTTCTACCTTTTTATTTGAAGATTATAAATTATTATCCATATTGCCATTATATCGGGAAGCAGGGATAGAATATCTGGAAATAAAACCACAAAAGGGGCATTTCGACTATCAGGATCCCGAATATCTCCACCAAGTAGCTAGAGAATTAAAAAAACATAATTTAAAAGTAAAATCGATGCATATGCCCGTATCTGCTACCGGAGTGGATATATCTTTGATAGAAGAATATGATCGGGTATGGTCTGTACGAGAAGTGGAAAAGACTATTCTTGCCCTATTAAGACTTAATGGTGAAATAATTGTAGTTCATCCTGGAAGTACATTACTAGGCGAAAAAGAGAGAAGAATTCGTCAGGAAAGGAGTGAAAAAAGTTTAGAGGAAATATTAAAATTCTGTGAGAACTGGGGTATAAAGATAGCCTTGGAAAATACCTTACCCGGGAAAACTGGCGATAATATAATGGATGTACTGAGTATGGTAAAAAAATTTAATTCACCAAATTTAGGAATATGTCTAGATTCAGGTCATTATCATATCACTACTCCTACAAAAGAAAATAGTGATGTAATAGAGTGTTTATCGGAGCTTAAAGATTATTTACTTCATGTCCACTTACATGATAATCATGGCAAGGAGGATGAGCATAATCTTCCCGGGGAAGGAAATATAGATTGGAATTCTTTGATGAAGGGATTAAGAAAAATTAATTATCAAGGAATAATGATGTTTGAAATTAGAAAGAAAAATAATCCTCCGGGTAAAGAGATTTTAGAAAAACTAAAAAAAATCTATCATCAACTTTTAAAGGACAATTAGACTATGGAACAAAAGGGACATCTTTACTGGTTAAGAAGAAAGTTACCAAACCAAAAGATCTTACAAGAAATGGATTTTTTGTTAAGTAGTTTTAATTTGCATACAGTTTGTGATAGCGCCCTCTGTCCCAACCGCGGTGAATGTTTTCAGAATAAGACTGCTACTTTTATGATTCTTGGTAATATCTGCACCAGGAATTGTAATTTTTGTGCTGTAGAAAAAGGGAAACCTCTTCCGGTAGATAATGAGGAACCTTACCATGTAGCTAAAGCTGCTCAACAGTTAGGACTTAAACATATTGTAATTACTTCGGTAACTAGAGATGATTTGTTAGATGGAGGAGCTGAGCAATTTAGAAAAACTATATTAGAGATAAAGAAATTAATGCCTGAAAGTACTACTGAGGTTTTAATACCGGATTTTAATGGTTCTATGGAAGCGTTGCAAAAGATTATTAATGTATTTCCTGAAGTAATTAATCATAATGTAGAGACAGTCCCCCGCTTATATTCAGTAGTTAGACCTCTGGCTAAATATGAACGTTCTTTGGAATTGCTAAGTCAGGTTAAAGTACGGAATAAAAATATCATTTCTAAATCCGGGTTGATGGTTGGCTTAGGTGAAACACATGAGGAAGTAATTCAAACTATGCAAGATTTACGTAAAGTAGATTGCGATGTACTTACTATTGGCCAATATCTCAGGCCTTCTCCTCGCCATTTAAGAGTGCAACAATATCTTCATCCTGAACAATTTATTGAATATCAAAAAATTGGTATATCTTTGGGCTTTAAATATGTTGCCTCTGCTCCACTAGTGCGGAGTTCATATCATGCTGGGGAAATATTAAGAAAGATAATATCTTCAAAAGGGGAAAAGGAGATAGAGAAAGAATAAAAATAAGAAGCAAGAGACCAAGAAAAAAGAGATTGTTTAAATTATTTTTTAGAAGTAAAAAAGTGCTAAAGTAAGATTCTATTCATAAATTTTAAGTAAAAAGAATAAATAATATTCTTTGCTATATTTAATTATATCTGTTAAAATGAGAAAAAAATTATCCATAATATGACCAATTATTTAAGGAGGAAAGTTTTTTATGGCTAAGTATGATATCACCAAGGTACGCAATATTGCCCTGGTAGGACACGGAGATGCTGGTAAAACTTCACTGACAGAAGCAATACTATATGCCGGAGCTATGATTACTAGGCTGGGGAATATTACCCAGGGGAATACCACTACCGATTATGATCCCAGAGAAATCAAGAAAGGTATAAGCATTCATTCTGCTTTAGCCTATTTAGATTGGAAAGATATAAAAATTAATATTATTGATACCCCGGGTTATCTTGATTTCATTACTGATACTAAGTCCAGTATGAGAGTGGCAGATAATGCGGTGGTAGTAGTGTGCGGGGTATCAGGAGTAGAAGTACAGACTGAAAAAGTTTGGGAGTTTTCTGATGATTATCAACTTCCCCGTCTGGTTTTTATAAATAAAATGGATCGAGAGAGGGCTGATTTTTTCCGGGTAAAAGAGATGTTAAACAAGGTATTTGGCTCTTCAGTGGTTGCGGTACAACTACCTATTGGTAAGGAGGAAAACTTTAAAGGAGTAGTTGATCTAATCGGGCAGAAGGCTCTAATTTATAAAAAAACAGAAGGAGAAAAGCCCGTTTTTGAAAAGCAAGAAATACCAGAAGATTTATCTTCTCAAGTAGAAGAGTTTCGCAAAGAATTAATTGAAATGGTAGCCGAATATGATGATGAGCTATTGATGAAATACTTAGAAGGAGAGACTTTAAGTCCGAAAGAAATAGCTTCTTGCCTTAAAAAGGGGATAAGAGAGAGAAAAATTGTTCCAGTTTTATGTGGATCTGCCACTATGAATATTGGTATAGAACCTCTTCTTGATTTTATAGTGGAATATTTAATCTCGCCTGCTGAAATGCCACCAATTAAGGCTAAGAATTTAGCAGACTCTTCCGAAGTGCTGGTAAATAATACTATAGAAGCTCCTTTTTCTTCTTTTGTATTTAAGACTGTAGCTGATCCCTATGTAGGTAATCTGACCTATTTTAGAGTTTATTCCGGTAAATTGACGGAAGATTCTAATGTATATAATCCTTCCAAGAATATCGATAATAAAGTGGGTAAGATTTACAAAATGCAGGGTAAAAACCAAACCTCGGTTACAGAAATCTACGCTGGAGATATTGCTGCTGTAGCGAAACTTAAAAATACCACCACCGGTGATACTCTTTGTGATAAAGATAATCCTGTAGTTTTTGACAAAATTGAATATCCTGAACCAATAATGTTATTAGCGATTTCACCAAAGACTAAAGGCGATGAAGATAAATTGAGTACCGCTATAAGTAGGATTATTGATGAAGATCCCACGGTAAGGGTTTATCGAGATGAGGATACTGGTGAAACTATCTTAGCTGGAATGGGAGAATCACACTTAGAAGTAATTATCGATACCATGGTAAGTAAATTTGGGGTAGAAGTAGAAAAAAGTACGCCCCGAGTAGGTTACAAAGAGACTATCCGAAAGAAGGTACAGGTGGAAGGGAAGTATAAAAAACAATCTGGAGGAAGAGGACAGTACGGACATTGCTGGATTGAATTAGAACCCAAGGGACGGGGAGAAGGCTTTGAATTTGTGGATAAAATAGTGGGAGGAGTTATCCCCCGACAATATAGACCAGCAGTTGAAAAAGGAATAGTTGAGGCTATGCAAAAAGGTGTACTGGCAGGATATCCAGCCATAGATATTAAAGCAACTCTTTATGATGGTAGTTATCATCCGGTAGATTCTTCTGAAATGGCTTTTAAAGTAGCAGGTTCTCTGGCCTTTAAAAAAGGAGCAGCTCAAGCTGATCCTTTTTTACTTGAACCAATTATGGATATTGAAGTAGTAGTACCTCGAGAGTATATGGGTGATATTATTGGAGATTTAAACAGCAAAAGAGGAAGAATTATGGGGATGGAAGAATCTTCTACTGGTAAACAGATTATCAAAGCTAAAGTTCCTCAAGCAGAGATTTTTAAATATGCTATTGACTTACGCTCTATTACCCAGGGTAGAGGAATATTTTCGGTGAAATTTTCTCATTATGAAGAGGTGCCTGGTAATATTGCCCAGGAAATAATTGCCCAAGCTAAAAAGGAAGAAGAGGAAGAAGAATAAAATTTTTAGATGTAGGAGAAAAATTTTAGATTTTTTTAGGAAAAAGAAGGATTTTTTTAATAGGCATAGAATATATTTATATGAAACTTGAAAGAAATAAGAAAAGGTGAAGAAGAAAAATTAAAAATAGAAAAGGAGGTGTTAAATAATGGATTGGTTAGCAGATTTAGCCTGGTATTGGTGGGTAGCAATTGCCGCTGTAGTAGTATATTTAATTTACTACTTTGGAGGAAAAGAATAAAAAAGGATAGTTATAATAAAATAAATAGATATTAAATTTGTATAAAACATAGTTATTTAATAATTCCAAGGTAGAACTTATATTTTCAAAAAATAAGGTGCAGGGTTAAGAAGAAATAACTTATCCTGCACTTTATTATTTACCACTTAAATAATGCTAAAGGGAAGTAGTTGTTAATGAGTTAATTTTTTAATAGGAAAATAGATTTAGAGGTTAGTTTATATTGACTTTTAATTTTTTTTCCCTTATACTTAAAAAGAATTAAATATTTAAAAGACCAGGCGAAGGAATAAAAGGTTAATAGAAAAAGAGAGTCAGTATTTGGGCGAAAGCTGATAAGACCTTTAAACTCACCTTCAAGTCTGATAGGCAAAAGGTAGAGGAAAAATACCGATTAGTTTATCACGTAGGCAAGCGTTAATTGTCCAATAAGAGTGGATAGCAAGATGGGGCTGTAGCGCAGTTGGGAGCGCGCCTCCTTGGCGTGGAGGAGGTCGCGGGTTCGATCCCCGCCAGCTCCACCATTTTTCTATTTTATTCTATTCTAAGGTGATAGCTACCAAAAAAGGGTGGTACCACGGGAATTATCTCGTCCCTTGTAATTTGAAGATAAAATTACTGGAGACGAGATTTTCATTTTAAGGAGGACAGAAAATGGAAGATAGATATAACTTTTTACAGATAGAAAAAAAATGGCAGGAGATATGGAATAAAAATAATTACTTTAAGAGCGATTACGATCCTCAGAAATCCAAATATTATGTTTTAGAGATGTTTCCTTATCCCTCCGGAGAACCGCACATGGGTCATATAAAGAATTATGTTATTGGTGATGTAGTAGCCCGATATAAACATTTTCGAGGATATAATATTTTACATCCTATGGGCTGGGATGCCTTTGGTTTGCCCGCGGAAAATGCTGCTATAAAATACCAGATTCACCCGGCTACCTGGACGAAGAATAATATTCAAAAAATGAAAAATACTTTACTCAGAATGGGAATTAGTTATGACTGGGATAGAGAAATTGCCACCTGTCTACCTGATTATTACCGTTGGACTCAATGGATGTTTTTAAAATTGTATCAAGAAGATCTTGCTTATAAAGAAAAGGCAGTAGTTAATTGGTGTCCCTCCTGTCAGACAGTACTAGCTAATGAACAGGTAGTAGAAGGAAAATGCGAAAGATGTGATGCAGAAGTGATTAAAAAAGAACTTTCCCAGTGGTTTTTTAGAATCACCAAATATGCCCAGAGATTACTTGATGATATGGAATTATTAGAAGAATGGCCTGAGAGAGTGTTAACTATGCAAAGAAACTGGATTGGAAGAAGCGAAGGAGTGAGAATTGAATTTTTTATGCAGGGAATTAAAAAAAGCATTCCAGTTTTTACTACTCGACCGGATACACTTTATGGGGCAACTTATTTTTTGCTTTCCCCCGAACACCCTTTTTTAGAAGAGATAATCAGTGATTCTCCATTTAAAGCAGAAATCCAGAACTTTATTCAGGAAGTAAAGAAGGAAAGCATGATTGAAAGATTATCTACCTCTCTGGAGAAAAGGGGATGTTTTACTGGCAAATATGTAATTAATCCTATCAATAATGAAAAATTACCAATTTGGGTCGCCAATTATGTATTAATGGAGTACGGTACAGGAGCAGTAATGGGAGTTCCCGCTCATGATCAGAGAGACTTTGAATTTGCTAAAAAGTATAACCTTCCTATTAAAGTGGTTATTCAACCTGAAACAGAAGAAATATCAGCCAATTTAATGAAAGAGGCTTTTTCTGAAGAGGGTATTATGGTAAATTCTGGACCTTTTAACGGTTTATCCAGTAAAGAAGCATGGGAGAAAATGACCGATTGGTTGATAGATAAAGGTATTGCCCAAAGAGAAGTTAATTACCGTTTGAGAGATTGGTTAATTTCTCGACAACGTTACTGGGGGGCTCCTATCCCCATTATTTACTGTCCTCGTTGCGGGATGGTGCCGGTTCCAGAAAAAGATTTACCAGTCATTCTTCCTGAGAATGTGGATTATCGACCTAAAGGGATGTCTCCTTTGGCCAGCAGTGAAGAGTTTGTAAATACCGTTTGTCCTCGGTGTGGCGAAAAAGCTCGCCGCGAGACTGATACTATGGATACTTTTGTTTGTTCATCCTGGTATTATCTTAGGTATTGTTCTCCCCATAGTACTAAAGCACCTTTTGAATCCCAAGAACTAGAATACTGGATGCCAGTAGATCAATATATTGGTGGGGTAGAGCATGCAATATTACATTTGCTGTATTCACGATTTTTTACTAAAGCCCTGTATGATATGGGATATGTCAAGTTTAAAGAACCATTTAAGAGACTCTTTACCCAGGGAATGGTCTGTAAAGATGGAGCAGCTATGTCTAAATCTAAAGGTAATGTAGTTACTCCTGGTGAAATAATTGCCCAATATGGAGTGGATGCAGTTCGTTTAATGATACTATTTGCTAGTCCACCAGAGGTAGATATGGAGTGGTCAGATCGTGGAATGGAAGGAGCATCACGATTTTTAAATAGAGTTTGGAATTTAGTTTATCAGAATTTAAAATATCTTAAGGATAACCAAGAATCTAAAGAAAATAAGATAGAAGGGATTAGCGAAGCGGGGAAGAAACTAAGGCTGAAAACTCATCAGACGATCAAAAAATTCGTAGAAGACATTGAGAGTAGATTTCATTTTAATACTGCGATTAGCGCTATTATGGAATTAGTAAATCTAATTTACAAGTTTAACCCGGAAGGAAAAGGGGAAAAATCAGGGGATCTTTTAATTTTAAAAGAAGCTATAGAGACGATAGTAAAATTATTATCTCCCATTACTCCGCATCTTAGTGAGGAATTGTGGCAGGAAATGGGCCATAAAAAACATATCTATTTTGAACCTTGGCCGAAATATAAAGAAGAATTTTTAGAAGAAGAAGAAAGATTATTTGTAATCCAAATTAACGGGAAATTGAGAGGCAAAATTACTGTTCCGGCTGACTACGAAGATGATAGAATAAAAGAAGAAGCATTTAAATTACCTAAAATTAAAGAGCATATTCAGGGTAAACAGATTGTAAAAGTAATAAATGTTTCTGGGAAATTAATCAATATTGTGGTAAAATAAAGTGAGATTTTATAAGTTATTAAGATAAAAAGACTTCAAATTTTATCCTGAGAATATTGGCTAAGAAAAAGCTTGCCCGGGTATATTGTAAATTGAAGGAGGAATATGGATGGCTACTTTTGGTGATTTAAATATTTTTGTAGGGATAGGAAGATTGACCAGGGATCCGGAGTTAAGATACACACCTTCTGGCAAGGGAGTGTGTAGATTTGGGATTGCTATTAACCGTAATTACAAAAATCAAGATGGCAATAATATTAGTGATACTCTCTTTATCAATGTAGTTACCTGGGGAAAACAGGCGGAAAATTGTTCTCAGTTTCTAAAAAAGGGTAGAAGAGTAGCTATAAATGGAGAGTTAAGAGCGAATAACTGGCAGGATAAAGAGGGAAATAAAAGAGTATCTTATGAGATTACTGCCCGCTCAGTCCAATTCCTGGACTTAATAAAAGATACAGATATGATTCCTGAGGAATTTGCCGGGGAAGATATTACAGAAGAAGAAAATATCGAAGATTCTCCAGATTCAGAAGATGAAATTCCTTTCTAATTAGATATTCCTGACCGGACAAAGATTTATAAAAAATACTTTTCTATAAAATAAAAAGTCTTTATTTTTTTCTAAAATATATTAGTTCTTTCAGAATAAAACTTTAACTAAATATCTTGTCAAAATTTTTAAAGTTATGATAATATAATTATAGACAAAGAAAAACTTAGATGGTATAATTACTCTTACCTGACTTTAGTAACATTGTTATAAAATGGGCGGATAGCTCAGTTGGGAGAGCACTGGCTTTACAAGCCAGGGGTCACAGGTTCAAGCCCTGTTCCGCCTACCATTTTAATTGAAGTAGAGGGGTCGTAGTGTAGCCTGGTTCAACACGCCTGCCTGTCACGCAGGAGATCGCGAGTTCAAATCTCGTCGACCCCGCCTTTAATTTCCAGTAGAAAAAAATGTTTATAGTGCCGAGATAGCTCAGTTGGTAGAGCAGTGGACTGAAAATCCACGTGTGCCCAGTTCGATTCTGGGTCTCGGCACCAGTTTGATTTTTGCGGAAATAGCTCAGTGGTAGAGCGTCGCCTTGCCAAGGCGAGGGTCGCGGGTTCAAATCCCGTTTTCCGCTCCAGTTTATTAGTTTGTTGAGGCGGCATAGCCAAGTGGGAAGGCAGAGGACTGCAAATCCTTCATCCTCGGTTCAAATCCGAGTGCCGCCTCCAAAACATAATAAGAAAACAGAAAAATTATCTGAACTGGTGAGGGCGGTTAGTTCAGAGGAAGAATGCTTGCTTGACGCGCAAGAGGTCACTGGTTCGAGTCCAGTACCGCCCACCATTAGCTTAATAAAGAAATAAAGAAATGGATAAAGAGATTACCGAACTAGTAGGCTAATCTTTTATTCCAGAGAATAGATACTTTAGCTGTGAGTATCTATATAAAAGAGGATCTGAATACCTTTCGGTAGTATACCTAATCCCTGATCTCCAAATGGGTAGAAAAGATTAGGCGGTTGATATCCGATAAAGTATTGGAGATGGTTAGAATTAAAGAATAAGCTTTAATTTTAACCAAAAAAAGGTGGAACCGCGAGAGGGGTAGGCTTTACTTCTCGCCCTTTTATTAGAAAGGGCGAGAAGTTTTTTATTTATTAGCAAAGGAGGTAAGATTATGTCTAAAATAAGAATAACTCTAATAGATGGCTCAGAAAGAGAAGTAGAAAAGGGGTTGTCTTTGGGGGAGATTGCCAAGAAAATAAATATTAGCTTAGCCAAAGAAGCCATTGCCGGAAAAGTAAATGAGATAAAAAAAGACTTAAATTTTAAAGTTAATGAGAATAGTAAGATAGAGATATTAACTTTTTCTTCTGAAGAAGGAAAGGAGATTTTTCATCATAGCACCTCTCATGTTATGGCTTTTGCAGTAAAAGAATTATTTCCAGGAGTAAAGTTTGCCATCGGACCAGCAATTAAGGATGGCTTTTATTATGATTTTGATGTAGAGAAGCCTTTTACTCCCGAAGATTTAAAGCTGATAGAACAAAAAATGAAAGAAATAATAAAGAAAGATTTTCCCTTTAAAAGAATAGAAATTAGTAAAGAAGAGGCTTTAAATTTTTTTCAGGAGAGAAAAGAGATATATAAAATAGAATTATTAAAGGAAATAACCGATCAATATATTACATTATACCAGGTAGGTAATTTCATTGATCTATGCAGAGGTCCACATCTTCCCTCTACAGGAAAAATAAAAGCTTTTAAGCTTTTAAGTGTAGCTGGGGCTTACTGGCGAGGGAGCGAAAAGAACAAAATGTTGCAGAGAATCTATGGTATCTCTTTTGACCAAACTTCTAAATTAGAGGATTATTTAAGATTAATAGAAGAAGCAAAAAGGAGAGATCATCGAAAACTGGGGCTGGATTTGGGGATTTTTAGTATGCATGATGAAGGAGTAGGCTTTCCTTTCTTCCATCCCAAAGGTATGGTATTAAGAAATATTTTAGAAGATTACTGGAGAAAAGAACACCAAAAGAGTGGTTATTGGGAAGTAAAAACTCCCATTATTTTGAGTAAGTCATTATGGATTCAATCTGGACATTGGGATCATTATAAAGAGAATATGTATTTTACCAAGATAGATGAAGAAGACTATGCCATTAAACCAATGAATTGTCCAGGAGGAATCTTAGTTTACAAATGTAATTTGCACAGTTATAGAGAATTACCTTTAAGAATGGCGGAATTAGGTCTGGTACATAGACATGAATTATCTGGAGTGTTGCATGGCCTTTTTCGAGTAAGATGTTTTACTCAGGATGATGCTCATATTTTTATGACTCCCGAGCAGATTAAGGAAGAGATAAAAGGAGTAATTAATTTAACTGATCGAATATATAGAACTTTCGGTTTCTCTTATCGAGTAGAATTAAGCACTAAACCAGAAAATGCTATGGGATCTGAGGAGATTTGGGAGAAGGCTACCAAAAGTTTGGAAGAGGCGTTAAAAGAGAAAGAGATTTCTTACAAAGTTAACCAAGGCGAAGGAGCTTTTTATGGACCAAAGATAGACTTTCATCTTAATGACTGTTTAGGAAGAAGCTGGCAATGTGGAACTATTCAATTAGATTTTATTATGCCGGAAAAGTTTGATCTCTTCTATATCAGTAAAATTGGTGAAAAAGAAAGACCGGTAATGATACATAGAACTATTCTGGGTAGTTTGGAAAGATTTATAGGTATTTTAATTGAAAATTATGCTGGTGCTTTCCCGCTATGGATATCTCCGGTACAGGTAAAATTATTACCTATTGCGGACCGACATCTGGAATACGGAAAGAAGATCGGTAAGAAGCTGGAGGAAAATAATATTAGAGTGGAAATAGAAGAGATTAACGAAAAGATTGGTGCAAAAATCCGCAAGGCTGAATTAGAAAAAATTCCCTATATGCTTATCTTTGGAGATAAAGAAGTGGCAGAGGGTTTAGTTTCTATTAGAAAAAGAGGAAAAGGAGATTTGGGTAGTACTAGATTAGAACAATTTATCGAAGATATAAAAGGAGAAATAGAAAAACAAAGTATATTTTAACCTGATCGTGAGATTTAAGCATTATTAATTATTTTTTTGGTCAAATATCTTTAAGTTAAGAAGAAGTAAAATATTTAAGAAATCATTCTGTTGACTAAAAAAAAAGAATATGTTATAGTTTCTAAGAAATAAATACTATTTTAAACTAAAGGGGGAGAACTAATATTAAGTCAACATCAGAGTTAAGAATAAATGATAAAATTAGAGCAAAAACTATTAGACTTATTGATGCTGATGGTAACCAAATAGGTATAGTTAGTAAAAAAGAAGGTTTGGAACATGCTCAAAAAAGTAATCTTGATCTGGTAGAGGTCGCACCAGATGCCGATCCTCCCGTTTGTAAAATTATTGATTACGGAAAATATAAGTATTTATTGGATAAGAAATTTAAAATTGGGAAGAAGAAACAAAAGAAGACTGGATTAAAAGAGATTAAAATGCGCCCCAATATCGGAGAGCATGATTATAATTTTAAGTTAAGGAATTTACAAAATTTTCTCAAAGAAGGTAATCAAGTAAAGGTTATTATAATGTTTAAAGGCAGAGAGATGAATTATGTAAACCTGGGAAAAGACCTGCTGGATAGAGTAATCAAAGAGACTGAGGAATTAGCTAAAGTAGTTAAAGAACCAAAATTAGAAGGCAGGAATATGGTTTTAGTCTTAATGCCTAAATAATTAAGAGTAAAATATGCAGGAGAGAGGTAAAATAGATTATGCCTAAAATGAAAACCAACCGGAGTTCAGCAAAAAGATTTAGAGTTAGTGCATCAGGTAAATTGTTAAGATCTAAGGCTTATAAAAGCCATATTTTGACTAAGAAGACCACCAAGAGAAAAAGAAATTTGAGAAAATCGACTATGGTAAGTGCTGCTGATGAAAAGAGAGTCAAAAGATTATTACCTTATAGTTGAATTAAATTAATTATATAAATAGGAAAATTTAAAAAAGAAGATAAGAGACAAGGAGTAGAGATATGCCCAGAGTAAAGTATAGTGTCGCTTCAAGAAGAAGAAGAAAAAAAGTATTGAAATTAACAAAGGGTTATTGGGGGGCAAAAAGCAAATTATACCGTATAGCCCATGAAGCTATGATGAAATCTCTTGCTTATGCCTATAGAGATCGTAGAGCTAAAAAGAGAGATTTTAGAAGTTTGTGGATTACCCGTATAGGTATTGCTACCAAAAATCAAGGTTTATCTTATAGTAAATTTATGCGAGGATTAAAAGTTGCGGGAGTAGCAATAGATAGAAAGATATTAGCCGAACTAGCAGTTAATGAACCAGCAGCTTTTAATAATTTGGTTAATCTATCTAAAGAGAATTTAAATTCGAGTTTTAAATGATCCTAAAATAGATTTTCTAATAACTATTTAAAAGTGATTATAAAGATAAGTAGATTATTTTCTAACCCTACTTCTGAAAGGATAGGGAAAGAAATAATTAAAATTCACTTTATAGCTGCAAACTGAAATTAAAGAGTAGGTTTAGCCAGTTCCCCGCTGTTAATGGGGTTGAGATTGAACTTATGTAAAAGGACATAAGTTAAAAAGGGTGGTACCGCGGAAAAGGTTTGTATTTTTTCGTCCCTTTAGGAAAGGAGACGAAAATGACAAACCTTTTTTATTTTGAATTTTTAGGGAAGATAGGGAGGTAAAAAATGAAAGATAAAATTGCGAGTATTAAAGAGAAATTTATTTTAAAGTTAAAAGAGGTAAAAGAGCTTAAAGATTTAGAAAATCTCAGGGTAGAGTTTTTAGGTAGAAAAAGTGAACTAACCCAACTTTTGAGAAGATTAGGGACTCTTTCTCCAGAGGAGAGACCGGAAACTGGCAAATATTTAAACCAGGTTAAAAACGAATTAGAAAAACTCTTAGCCAAAGGTATGGAACAATGGAAAGCAAAAGAGGAAAAGAAAAAATTAAAAGAAGAAAGAATAGACCTTACTCTTCCTGGTAAAATTATGCAGAGGGGTAATTTTCATCCTATTACGCAGGTTTTAAAGAAGATTGAAGAGATATTTTTTAGCTTAGGTTTTAGATTAGAAGAGGGTCCAGAAGTAGAATTAGATTATTATAATTTTGAAGCATTGAATATCCCCAAAGATCATCCAGCTAGAGATGCTCAAGATTCTTTTTATATAGATAGAGAGGTTTTATTACGCACTCACACTTCCCCAGTGGAAATAAGGGTTATGGAGAGACAGGCTCCTCCAGTAAGAATGATTGCGATAGGTAAATGTTATCGTAGAGATGCTATTGATAGCACTCATACCCCTATCTTTCATCAGATTGAAGGTCTGGCAGTGGATAAGGATATTACCTTTGGAGACTTAAAAGGCGTTTTAACCTTTTTTGCTCAGAGGATGTTTGGGGAAGATAGAAAAGTTAGATTTAGACCTGGTTATTTCCCCTTTACTGAACCGAGTGCAGAAGTAGATGTTTCTTGTTTGTTATGTCAGGGGAAGGGATGTAAAGGATGTGGATATACGGGATGGTTGGAGATTATGGGTGCTGGAATGACTGACCCTGCTGTCTTTAATATGGTAGGTTACGATGCTGAGAAATATTCTGGATTCGCTTTTGGTATGGGTGCAGAAAGAATTGCGATGTTGAAATATGGGATTAATGATATTAGGTTATTTTTTGAAAATGATCTAAGATTTTTAAGACAATTCTAAATTACTGGTTAATAAATAATGAATAGAATAGTATTTATTTAGCATATGGCTTATAGAAAAGCAATTAGTAATGCTTACGAAAAATATGTTAATGGTTTTAAATTAAAGGTAGCCAGGTTGAAGTTCAATTTTATCTATAAATTAACCACACTTTAGGATTTTAACCAAAATTTGTAAACTAATTATTGAGAATTTAAAACTATTGACTATAACTAACAAAGATTATTTACTATATAGGGAGGAAAGGAAAATGCAGGTTTCTTATAATTTATTAAAAGAATATGTTAATCTTCAAGATATCTCTCCAGAAGAAATGGTATATAGATTAACTATGAGTGGAATTGTTTTAGAACGAATGGAGAAGGTATCTCTGGATATTGATAGGGTGGTAGTGGGTAAAATAAAAAAGATTATTATTCATCCAGAAGATCCTAAACTTTCCATCTGTGAAGTAGAAGTAACAGGAAAATCGCTTTCTATAGTCTGTGGAGCTAAAAATATGCTGGTAGGCGATAAGGTAGCCGTTGCTCTAGAGGGAGCGCGATTACCACAGTTGGGGATTATAAATAGCAAGAGAATAAAAAACATTTTATCAGAAGGAATGCTTTGCTCAGCTTCGGAATTAGGAATTGAGCCGGGAAAATCTCCGGGAATATTAATTCTTGATCAAAATATACCTTTGAGCGAAGAGCTTAAAAAGTTAATCGGTGGGGAAGATATTATTTTTGATTTCGAAATAAGTTCTAATCGTCCCGATTTGTTGAGTGTAATAGGAATAGCTCGGGAAATAGCGGTAATATTTGAAAGAAAACTTAAAATACCTACTGTAGAAATAGAAGAAAACCCAGAACATAATCAAAAAAATATTAAAGTAGAGGTTTTAGACGAAGATTTGTGCCCTCGCTATACTGGAAGGGTAATCAGAGGAATAACGGTGACCGAATCACCATTATGGCTCAAGTGGAAATTAAGATTGTTGGGAATTAGACCGATCAATAATATTGTGGATATTACTAATCTGGTGATGATGGAGACCGGGCAACCATTACATGCCTTCGATCTAGATTTAATTAGGGGTGAAACTATTCTGGTAAGAAGGAGTAAACCAGGAGAAATAGTTTTTACTCTGGATGAAGTGGAAAGACAATTGCCTGAAAATTGTGTGGTGATAGCTGATAAAGAAGGTGCAATTGCCATAGGTGGAATAATGGGTGGAAAGTATTCAGAGATTAATGAAAAGACTAAAAATGTTTTTTTGGAATCTGCCTATTTTGATCCAATAAATAACCGAAAGACTTCTTTGAAGATTGGTTTAAGGACTGAAGCTTCTAGTAGATTTGAAAAGGGGATAGATAAAGATGGTCAAATATTTGCCTTAAATCGAGCAGCGGATTTAATAAACCAGATAGCAGGTGGCAAAATAAATTCTACGATTATTGATACCAATACTAATCTATTTTCTCCTATAAAAATAGATTTAAGAGTAAAAAGGGTAAAGAGAATCTTGGGTCAATGGCTAGAAAAGAATGAACTTACGACCAGAAATCGCCTGGTTAGTATATTAGAAAGATTAGGTTTTATAGTGGAAGATCAAGAATCAGACAAGTTGTCAGTTATACCCCCTTCTTTTCGGGCAGATGTTGAAAGGGAAATCGACTTGATTGAAGAAATTGCGAGAATTTATGGTTATGATCGAATTCAACCGACTCTTTTTAAGACCACCCTTGCTCAGGAAGTAAGAGACTTTAAATTACAAGTAATCGATCAAATTAAGGAGATACTAATTGGTTGTGGGTTAAACGAAGTAATTACTTTTAGCCTTGTTTCTCCTGATGATTTTAATAAGATAGGAATACCAGAAGACCATCAATTAAGAAAGGCAATAAAAATTAAAAATCCTCTCACTCAGGATTTTTCTATGTTACGGACTTCCTTAATCTCTAATTTGTTAGAGGTAGTCAAATGGAATATTAATCGACAAGCAGGAATGGTAAAAATATTCGAAGTGGGGAAAATATATTTACCTTTATCCGCAGGTTCTAATTCTTTACCTTTAGAGAAATTGATTATTGCGGGTGTTCTAACTAAATTAGAAGGCGGGGACCTCTGGAGCAAGTCTTATTCTCCCGATCTCTACGAAGCGAAAGGTTTAATTGAAACTGTCTTGCATAGTTTAAAAATTGAGTGCTGGGATACTTTATCTGTGGATCACCCTGTATTGCAACCCTTAAAAAGTGGTATAATAATTAGTGAGGGAAAAGAAATAGGAATTTTTGGGGAGATTAAGGCTGAAGTGATTAAGAATTATCGACTTCCTGAAAAGGTGTATTTTTTTGAAATTGATTATGAAAATTTAATTTCACTAGTCCATCCCCAGATTAATTTTGTTCCTTTAACTAAGTATCCAGTGGTGCAAAGAGATTTATCCTTATTAATTCGAGAAGAAATTCCTTCAGGAGATATTATTAAGGAGATTAAATTGGTAAATACCCAGTTGATTAAGCAAGTGATCCTGTTTGATGTGTTTAAAGGTAAACAGATTGCTAATGGATATAAAAGTGTAGCTTATTCTATTCTTTTACAATCAGAAGATAAAACCTTAACCGATCAGGAGATAGAGGAAATTTTCCGGCAAATCAGAGAAAGACTAGAGGAAAAATTTGAAGCTAAAATTAGGGAATGATAAAAAAAGCTGATTTTTAATCCTTATCTTTTACCTTCGAAATAATAATCATCAGAAATAATAAACTTAAGATTATTAGGTATGGAGGGTTAAAAATAAATATTTAGTCCGAAAAATAAAGTTAGACTTTTTTCTACAAACAATTTAGCAGGAAGAGGTTAATGAAATTGTGATCAATTGGATAGATATCCTTATTATGGTTATCATTCTCTTAAATATAGTTATTGGAATAAGACGAGGTATGATTAGAGGGATGGTTAGTTTTGTAGGGATTATTGCTGCTATTTTTTTATCTATTTTTTGGTTTAGGGAAGTTGGGGAATATATCAATCAGTATCTTAATCTCCGTCAAGAGATAGCCAGTTTAATAGGTTTTATCTTAATATTTTTTGGTGTTTGTCTGATAAGCAGGTTAGTAGAATTATTGGTAAAAGGAATTTTTTCTCTCTTATTTATCTCCTGGATTGATCATCTGGGAGGAGCATTATTTGGTTTTATTAAAGGGTCATTATGGGTAGGAATTTTACTAATAGTTATTACTTTATTTCCTGTACCAGAATATCTAAATAAACAATTAGAAGAATCGTTTTTAGCCAGTAGATTTGCTTTAATGATATCGGCTGCCTACCAGTATATCGAAGATTGGTTGCCTACCGGATTACAATGGAATATTGATGATTTTTTAAAAAGATTCCATTTTAACCTGTTTGTTTAAAAATAAATAATTTTTTTAATATTATTTTTAAGTAGAAATATTATTTAGCTTAAATTAAACCAATAAATAAAAAGGAATGACAAAATTTTGGATCAACATACTCTTTCTGTTTTAGAGTTTGAAGCGATAAAAAAAATGCTCAAGAAAATAGTAGTTACTCCTCGGGGAGAATATTTAATAGATAATATTATTCCTCTTGATACATTGGAAAAAGTAGAAAAAGTCCAGAGAGAAACTACAGAAATGAGAGAAATACTGCAGTATGAAGGTGCAATCCCTCTGGAAAGATTAGAAGATGTAAGTAAGGAACTAAGAAATTCTGCCATTGAGGGTTATATCCTGGAAGCTAATCAGATACTAAAAATATTAAAGGTTCTGGTTGTTTCCCGACAAATAAAAAAATTTATTTCCAAAAGTAAAGAAAAGTATCCTTTGATTAAAGAAAAAATAGATAAGCTGAATATTTTTCTTGAGTTAGAGAAAGAGATAAATTTTTGTATTGGAGAAGACGGGATAGTTCAGGATAGGGCAAGTGTGAACCTGAAGAGGATAAGAAGAGAAATAACTCGTAAAGAACAAATGATTAAAAAACATTTGGAATCAATCCTTCACTCCTCCCAATTTTCCAATATTATTCAGGAGCCCATAGTTACTGTTCGACAGGATAGATATGTTATTCCTATTAAACAGGAAAAAAGAACAAAATTTCCGGGTATAGTTCATGATCGATCAGATAGTGGGGCAACCTTATTTGTGGAACCCCTGGAAGTTTTGGAATTAAATAATTCCTTGCGGCAATTATTAAAAGAAGAAGAACAAGAAATTTTAAAGATTTTGCAAAGATTGACTGCCCTGATAGGTGAAAGGGCAAGCGAAATCCAAGACTCACTTACTAATTTAGGTGAGATTGATTTTATCTACGCTCGAGCGACTCTGGGAACCAGAATGATGGCTAATGAGCCAGATTTAAATGATCAGGGATATATTAATTTAATTCGAGCTAGACATCCTTTGCTTCCAAAAGATAAAGTTGTCCCTATCGATATCCACCTGGGCAAGGATTTTAATATTTTATTACTTACTGGTCCTAATACTGGAGGGAAGACTGTTGCTCTAAAAACTGTTGGCTTATTCTCTTTAATGGCACAATGCGGACTACATCTTCCAGCAGATAGGGGAAGCAAGATAAGTATTTTTCGTAAGATTTTTTGTGATATTGGAGATGAACAAAACATAGAGCAGAATTTAAGCACCTTTTCTTCTCATATGAAATATATAGTGCAAATATTAAAAGAAGCAGATTTTCGATCTTTAGTTTTACTTGATGAATTAGGAGCAGGAACAGATCCGACTGAAGGGGCAGCTTTAGGGATGGCGATACTTGATTATTTAAATCGAAAAAAAGTAAAAGTAATAGCAACTACCCACCATGATTCGTTAAAAACTTACGCCTACTTGACCGAAGGAGTAAGTAATGCTCGAGTTGAATTTGATGAAATAAGCCTCCAACCTACCTTTCAAATTTCTATTGGCTTGCCGGGGAAAAGTTGTGCCTTTATCATTGCCCGAAGGTTGGGTTTATTCTCAGATATAATTTCTCAAGCTCAAAAATTTTTAACCCAGGAGGAGAAAAGAGTTAGTAGTTTAATTGAAGAAATTGAAAAAGATAAAAAAGAGATTGGAGAGGAATTAGAGAAATTAAAGATAAACAGAGAACAACAAATGAGAATTAAAAAAGAGATGGAAAGAAAACTCCAGGAAATTAAATCTCAGAAAGAAGAGATTTTACACCATAGTTATCGAGAAGCCCAAGAAATTTTAAAAGAGACTCAGCAAAGAGCCCTGAAGATGATAGAAAATATTAACCAAAAAAGAGTAATTGCCAAAAAAGCAAAAGGTGAAATCATCAAAGAAATAGAAGATATTAATCAGGATTTAAAATCTAGATTATTGCCTCAAGTAGAAGTAGCAAAATCTCCCGAGATTAAAGTAGGTGATTACGTAAGAGTTAAAAAATTAAATAAGGAAGGAGTAGTCCTTTCTATCTCAAAAAAGAGTGGAACCTTTAAAGTCCAAATAGAGAATATGAAAATAAACATTCCTATACTAGAAGTGGAAAAGATAGATAAAAGCAAAGAAATAATTAACTTTGAAAACAGTGGTATTAATCAACAGAGTGCAGGTCTTACCAATAACTTTTCTTTGTCCAAAGTAAAAAATTTTAATCATACCCTTGATCTTCGTCATTTAAAGGTGGAAGAGGCTATCTTTAAATTAGAGAAATATTTAGATGATGCCTACCTATTAGGAATTTCCTCGGTATATATAATCCACGGAAAGGGTAAAGGTATCTTAAGAGAAGCAGTAGAAAACTTTCTGAAAAAAATTCATTATATTCAATCATTTAGATCAGGAGACGCTCAAGAAGGCGGAATAGGAATAACGATAGTCAAGTTTAAAGTAAATTAAATTATAGTTTTATTTTAAAGATAAAAGGATTTAATTGAAAGCAATTTATAGTAATCGGTTTTTATTGAAAAGAATATCCAGGCTTTATTTATGGTTTTTTATATTTTTCCTTTAATTTGTTAATCAAGGATTGAAGAGTTTCTTCTTCTTTTTCTTCTGAAGATTCTGCTTCTGGTTCTTTTATTTTACTTTCCTCTGCGTATTTTTGTTTAATTTTCTCAATCTCTTCCTCATAGGGAATTTTAGTTTCAGGTATAACTTCTTTTTGAGAAAATTCAGGAGTAATTTTCTGATGTAAATTACAATAATCAGAAGGTTCAGTCCCCTTAATAAAAGCTACCGTATACTTTTCTGGACAGGAAGGAGTAGATAATAAGCCCGATTGAGCACATACTGAAACTTTGATGATATTATCTGGAACTCTAAAATCTATTATTTCTTTATTCTTTAAAGCTTCTTGCATTAATTTTTTCCATATAGGAGCTGCGATTACTCCCCCGGTCTTTTTACTTCCCAGAGGTTCTCGATCATCATTTCCAAGATATACTGCGGTAACCAGATCGGGAGTAAAGCCGATAAACCAGGCATCGATATAATCATTAGTAGTACCAGTTTTACCAGCGGCTGGTCTACCTATTTGAGCTGCTTTGCCTGTTCCCCGAGAGATTACTCCCTTCATCATTTCAATAAGTACATAACAAGCTTCTTCAGAAAATACTTTAGTGGCTTGTGGTTGGTTATTTTTAATTAGATTGCCATTATTGTCTTCAACCCGAAGTATAGATATAGGTTCTACCCTTGTTCCCAGATTGGCTATAGTAGCATAAGCAGAAGCCATTTCTATGGGAGTTACTTCAGAAGTTCCTAAAGCTAAAGATAAATCTGGACGTAATTCACTCTTTATTCCTGCTTTGTGGGCATAATTAATGACCTGCTTAATTCCTACTTGTTCTAGTAGTTTTACTCCAATTATATTAATTGAACGTTCTAACGCTTCTCTTAAAGTAACAGGTCCTCTAAATTCTTTTTCATAATTTTCTGGAGACCATCCATTTTCAAAGGTAATTGGCGCATCTTCTAGGATGTTACTAGGAGTAAAACCATTTTCCAGAGCAGTTAAATAGATCAAAGGTTTAATGGTCGATCCCGGTTGACGATAAGCCTGGATTGCTCGATTGAATTTACTATTCTGAAAGTCTTTCCCCCCTACCATTACCTTAATGTAACCTGAAGCAGGTTCAAGAGAAATTATAGCCCCTTCATACCCTGATTCTTGTAGTATCTTTTCAGCGGTTTGTTGAATCTCCAAGTCC
The DNA here is from genome assembly GCA_002441285.1 of Candidatus Atribacteria bacterium UBA6251. Classification (GTDB taxonomy): domain Bacteria; phylum Atribacterota; class Phoenicimicrobiia; order Phoenicimicrobiales; family Phoenicimicrobiaceae; genus UBA6251. The sequence goes on from DJVR01000044.1 coordinate 25,061, forward strand.
AAGGTAGTATATATTTTGAGGCCACCTTTAAAGACCATATTGGCTCCGAATTCTTCTAAAAGCTGGGATAGAATAAAAGTAGAGAAGTAAGGGGCATTGCTTTGATTTCTTTTTTGGTTATAATTAAGGATAATTGGACTTTGCTGAGCCTTTTCCATTTCTTCTTGAGAAATAAATTTTAATCTATACATTCTATCTAATACAATATTCCTTCTTTTTTCAGCAGCTTCTTCATTAATTAGGGGTGAATAATAAGAAGGACCACGAGGAATAGCTGCTAATAAGGCGCATTCAGCTAGATTTAAATCTTTAACATTTTTACTGAAATACATATTGGCTGCGGATTGTACTCCATAAGCACCATGCCCAAAATATATTTCATTTAGATACATCTCTAAAATTTCATCTTTAGTAAAAATTCTTTCAATTTGTAGTGCTAATAAGATATCTTTTAATTTCCTACTTATACTAATTTCACGAGTAAGAAAAGTGTTGATGGCTAATTGCTGGGTTATAGTGCTACCACCTTGTGGTCTTAAATCTGTATTTCTTAATAAAATAATGTTTTTAAAATTTTCTAATTGAGAAATGATAATTCTACGTAGATTGATTCCTTTATGCTGGTAAAACTCAGAATCTTCGATAGCGATGAAGGCATCAATTAAATTTTTAGGAATCTCTTTCAAAGATACTGGTGTTCTGTTTTCCTGATAGAATTCAGTAATGATATTTCCTTTAATATCATAGACTTTGCTGGTAATTGCATCTAAAAATTTATTTTCTTTAACCATATCTACAATTTTTTGGTCATTAAGAGTAGCCAGGCTGATAAAGGAAATTACTAAGGATAAAATAAAGATAAAGAAAAATAATAATATTTTTTTAAACCAGGAAAAATTTCTTCCTTTTTTATGATTATTTTTTTTACCCATAAACAGATTCCCTGAGTTAAGCATAAAGTTTTTAACTATATCTTTTTTCGCATAAATATTATAACATAAAAATAAGATAATAGAATTTTTTCTAAAGTTTTACCCTTTTAATGTATTTAGAATTATGTTATAATTTGCCAAGATTAATTCCAGGAGGTTATAGTGGAAAAGGGTCATCGATATATTATTCGAGTGGCTATGATAGCTACTATTTATCTGGTATTAAATATTTTGTTTAGCTCTATAAGTTATGGTCCTGTACAGGTAAGAATAGCTGAGGCTTTGACTGTTTTACCTTTTCTAGATGTATCTGCCGTTTTAGGGTTATTTTTGGGTTGTTTTTTAGCTAACATCTTAGGACCAGTGGGGATGGTGGATATTATTGGTGGAAGCCTATGTACTTTAATTGCGGCCTTTTTAACTTCCAGAGTGAAAAATCCTAAGCTGGCACCCCTTCCACCCGTTTTAATTAACGCTTTTGGAGTAAGTATTTACTTGCATTTAATCTTTGATTTACCTTACTGGGCTACAGTATTATATATTGGTATAGGACAAACTATAGCTTGTTATCTTTTAGGGTATCCTTTTTTGTTATTTTTACTTAAAAACAAGAAAAGATTACCTTTAGGTTGAGAAAAGATTAACCCATATATTTTAATAAATTTCGTGATTAAAAGAAGTTTTATAATTAATAAGAAAATTAAAATAGATATTTCTTAAAATCAGGAAGGTGTTTTTATGAATATTCAAGAAGAAGTAGAAATAATTAAGAGAGGAATAGAAGAAATAATTTCCGAAGAGGAACTGATCAAAAAATTAGAAAACTCACATAAAGAAAAGAGACCTCTAAGAGTTAAACAGGGTTTTGATCCCAATGCGCCCGATATACATTTGGGGCATACGGTGGGTTTACGTAAATTAAGACAATTTCAAGATTTAGGCCATGAGGTTTATTTTTTAATTGGTGATTTTACGGGAAGGATAGGCGACCCTAGTGGAAGGAGTGCCACCAGAAAGCAATTGACGGAAGAAGAAGTACGAAAAAATGCAGAAACTTATATGTCTCAGGTTTCCAAGGTTTTAAATCTGGAGAAAATTAAAGTAGTTTTTAATAGTCATTGGTTAAGTAAACTCTCTTTTGCTGAAGTCCTTACCCTTTGTTCTCAATATACTGTTGCTCGAATGCTAGAAAGGGATGATTTTGCCAAACGTTATCAAGAAAAAAAACCTATCGGCTTACATGAGTTTCTATATCCTTTGATGCAAGGGTATGATTCGGTGGCTTTAAATGCTGATATAGAATTAGGGGGAACTGACCAAAAATTTAATCTATTAGTAGGAAGGGTAATTCAAAAAGAATTTGGTCAAGAACCACAAGTTATTATTACCTTGCCTTTGCTGGAGGGAATAGATGGTGTAGATAAGATGAGTAAAAGTCTAAATAATTATGTGGGTATCAACGAAGCACCGCAGGAAATGTATGGCAAATTGATGTCTATTCCGGATAGACTTATGTTAAGATATTTTGAGCTAGTAACAGATGTACCTTTAAGTGAAATAAAAAAAATGAAGATTGATTTAGAACAAGAAAGAGTGCACCCTCGAGATTTAAAAAAGAGATTGGCTCGTGAAATTGTTCGTCTTTTTCATGGAATAGAAGCATCTTTAAAAGCGGAAGAAGAATTTGAAAGAATATTTAAAGAAAAGCTTAGTCCAGAAAAGATAAATGAAATAATCTTAAATAGAGAAGTATTAAAGGATGGTAAAATCTGGATTGTTGAACTAATTAATCTTTCTAAATTAGGTTATAGTAAAAGTGCAGCTCGTAGAATAATAGAACAGGGTGGAGTGAAAATAAACGGTGAAAAAATAGATAACCCGAATTTAGATATTGCAGTAGAAGATGGGATGATTATAAAGATTGGGAAGTTAAATTTTGTGAAAGTAATACTAAAATAAATATAATTTTCTATAAAAATTTTTACTATATTTATTTTTTTAAGTATTTAGTATAATCATATTACAGGTTAGAAATTGAATTTTTCTTTTATTTGATTTATCTTTCCTCTTATACTATAATATTACTACCA
>DJVR01000050.1 GCA_002441285.1 Candidatus Atribacteria bacterium UBA6251
AGTATTTAATTTTGAATACCCAGTAAAGGTGAAAAGGCAGGGTAAGAGCCTACCAGTTATTAGGTAACTAATAAGCTTAGTAAACCCCACTCGGAGCAAGACCAAATAGGAAGAGTTACAGTGGCCCGCTGAATCTTCGGGTAGGTCGCCAGAGGTGCAAGGTAACTTGCATCCCAGAGAGATGATTACCACTTTTATGTCCAAAAAACATAAGAGAACAGAACTCGGCTTATGATCTACTTTAAATTATAATTACCAAAAAAGAGATATAATCATAAAAACATTGATTATATCTCTTTTTTGGTAAAAATACCTTCCTAAACTTCTTCTTTTAAATTATATTGAAGATTTTTTTATCTCGTATATTCTCATCATCTCTTTCTTTTTTAATAGAAAAAAGGGCTTATATTTATGCTGGTATTCTTTTATTGCACTAAATATAGAGTGGATAGAAATTTTTTTAAAAAAATACTATTTTTTTCTAGAAAAAAGAGGATTTTCAAGAAAACATATAGTATACTATAGGTAAAAGTGGAGTAAAGTGGAGTAAAGTGGAGTAAGAGGAGAAAAAAGATTAATGTTTTTGGGACAGTATGAACATACCATTGATGAAAAAGGTAGATTAATTATTCCCGCCAGGTTTAGAGAATTATTGGGGGAGAATTTTATAATTACTTTTGGATTAGATGTTTGTCTTTTTGTTTATCCTCAGGAAGAATGGAAGGATTTATCTGAAAAACTAAAATTATTACCTTTAGGCCAAAAAGATGCTCGTGCTTTTAAAAGAATACTTTTTTCTCGAGCTAATGCTGGTGTCTTAGATACTCAGGGGAGAATGGTAATAATGAAATATCTCAGAGATTATGCCCGCATTGAAAGAGAAGTTATGGTCATCGGGGTACAGGATAGAATTGAAATATGGAGCAAAGAAATCTGGCAGAAGTATTTTGAAGAAATAGAAAGTTCTTATGAAGATATTGCCGAAAGGGTATATGAACAAAGGGAAAAACAGTAATGGTTTGTTTTCATATCCCAGTTATGCTCAAAGAAGTTATATACCACTTAATCCACAATAGAGGAGGTGGTGTGTATATCGATTGTACCTTAGGAGGTGGGGGGCATTCCAAGTCAATTTTGGAAAGGGTCTACCCGCAAGGTATATTGGTAGGAATTGATCAGGATATCGAAGCAATTAACAGAGCTAAGGAAGAGTTATCAATTTACCAGGATAAAGTTATATTTATTAACGATAATTTTAAAAATTTAGAAGCAATAATCTCTGATTTAAAGATAAAGAATATTTCTGGGATACTATATGATTTAGGAGTGTCCTCTCACCAACTTAGGGAGAGGAAAAGAGGGTTCAGTTTTCAAGATGATGGACCTTTAGATATGCGTATGGATTTATCACAACAATTTAAGGCTAGTACTTTAATAAATAATTACTCTGAGAAAGAATTAATTCGTGTCTTTAAGACTTATGGCGAGGAACGCTTTGCTTTACGGATTGCACGAACTATTGTATTAGAAAGACAAAAAAACCCTATTACTTCTACTAAACAACTGGAAGAAATAGTATTTAAATCACTGCCTGCCGAGATAAGGAGAAAAAGGAGATGGAAAATAAATCCGTCTACTAGAATTTTCCAGGCTATACGAATAGAAGTAAATAAGGAATTGGAAGCCTTAGAAAGTAGTTTAATCCAAGCAATTAGAATGTTAGGAATAGAAGGCAGAATTTGTGTTATTTCCTATCATTCTTTAGAAGATAGAATAGTAAAGAATATCTTTAAAGAAGCAGAAAAAAAGGATGAACAATCATTGCCATATAAAATGAAAATATTGACTAAAAAACCTATTACTGCTTCGCCAGAAGAGGTGGAGAAAAACCCTAGAGCTAGAAGCGCAAAATTAAGAGTTATAGAAAAAATAAAACTATAAGCTAATAGGCAGGAGATTCGTTTAAGCAGTCAAGTATTACTAAATAGTCTTTTTTCTTGAATTTTAATAGATTGCGCTTAAGAAATAGAAAGGAAAAAGAATATGTCCAGTAGAAGCCAAAAGTTTAAAGAAAAAAAACATAGTAGTAATATGAACATTTTTATCAATTATAGTCTTGTTCTTTTATTTATATTCTTTTTTACTTCTTTGACTATCCTATATATATCTAATACCATTACTCTCACTGAGCTGGGATATCAATTAATTGAATTAGAAAATTATAAAGAAGATTTAATCGAAGATTATAAAAAACTCGAATTTATAGTAGAAAATTTATCTAGGATAGATCGGATTGAGGAAATTGCGTGTAATCATTTAGGGATGACCAGGGCAAAGGAAGTAAATTTTGTTGCTTCTCTTCCTTTAGTTGAAGTAAATTCAGGAATAGGCAGCGAAATAATTAGTGAAAATAATGAAGGAAAGAAAACCTTCTTAGCTATGGTAAACCTGGACAAGATTAATCAGCTAATTTCTTCTATTCTGAAGTAGATCAATTAAATAAAATTGTGGTGAATAAAGGTGGGAATGGTATTTGCTAGACAAAGAGAAGAGAGAACGGATATTTTTTTTATTGTTTCTGTTTATTGGTCTTTTTTCTTTATTAATTTATAGATTATATAATATTCAAATTATTCATTTTGAAACCTACCGAAACCTGGCCCACAAAGAACACCTAACCTCTTTTTATTTAGAAGGAGAAAGAGGTAATATCCTTGACTGTAATTTTAAAAAATTAGCGGTTAATGTAAATACCAAATCACTTTTTGCTATTCCTTCTAAGATTCAAGATTCCCAGCAAACTGCCCACATTCTTTCTTCAGTATTGAAATTAAATAGTACTGAATTATGGGAAAAATTAAATCAGAAAAGCGCTTTTGTATGGATAAAAAGAAAACTTAATGATTTAGAAGTAGAAAAAATAAAGGAATTAGATATAGAAGGTCTTGATTTTTTGGATGAGAATAAAAGATACTACCCCAAAAATGAGCTGGCTTCCAATCTTCTTGGTTTTGTAGGCATTGATAATCAAGGATTGGAGGGAGCGGAATTATTTTTTGACCAGGAGTTAAAAGGATTGCCCAACCTGGTGATAATGGAAAGAGATGCAGCTGGTGGGAAAATACCCCTGAGTATCCAGGGTTCAAGTAATGCACAGGATGGAAACTCGTTAGTTATGACCATTGATGAAGTTATTCAATATATTACTGAGGAAGCTTTAGATAAAGCATTTCAAAAGTATAAAGCTAAGACGGGTATTGCCATAGTAGTTAAACCTAAAACTGGAGAAATATTAGCTATGGCTTCTCGGCCTACTTATAATCCGAATGAATTTAATCACTATCCACAAGCTATCTGGAGAAATCGAGCAATAACTGATATATTTGAACCTGGTTCTACCTTTAAAGCAATTACAATTTCTACGGTTTTAGAAGAGAAAGTGGCCAGTTTAAATGAAAAATTTAATTGTAACGGGGCAATTAATTACCATGGTACCATCTTCCACGATATTGAACCTCATGGTTTACAAGATTTTACGGGAATAGTAAAAAATTCATGCAATATAGGAGTAATTCAGGTAGGGAGTAGATTAGATAAAGAGGTCTTTGAGAAATCGATAAGAAGGTTTGGTTTTGGAGCCTTAACAGAAATAGATTTACCTGGGGAAGTATCCGGGCTGGTCAGGGATAGTAAAGACTGGTCTAAGATTTCTATAGCTTCTTTGTCTATTGGACAAGAGATTGCTGTAACCCCCCTACAATTAGTTATGGCTATATCTGCTATTGCCAATCGTGGTATCTTGATGAAGCCTATGATTGCGAGGGAAATAATAGACAAAAAGGGAAATATTATTAAAATATTCAAACCGAAACCAATAAGGCAGGTAATTTCAGTAGACACTGCTTTGATGATGAATGAGATTTTAGAGCAAGTTGTTATTGATGGTACTGGAATAAGGGCAAAAGTTGAAGGATATAGAGTAGCAGGTAAAACTGGGACAGCTCAAAAATTTGATTTTTCTATTGGGGGGTATTCAAAAAATAAATATACTGGATTATTCGTAGGTTATACTCCAGTAGAAGATCCTCAAATTGCCATTTTAGTTTTATTAGATGAACCACAAGGAAGTTATTATGGCGGTACAGTTGCAGCTCCAGTTTTTCAAGAAATTGCTTCTAAAGTACTTCCTTATTTATCGATACCTCCGGAAGAATAGAAAAATATAAATATAAAAAATAAAGATAGAAACTCTTTTCTAGATATTTCAAATTGAAACTAAACAGACAATAAGATATACTATTTACGAAAAATAATGAGGCATTAAATTATGAAACTAAGTGAGCTAATTAAAGATTTGGGCTTCAAAGAGATTAAAGGGCCTTTGAATATAGAAATTTCTGGGGTGAGTAATGATTCCCGTCAGGTTAAGCAGGGAGATTTATTTGTTTGTATTAAAGGATTTAGTTTTGATGGACATTCTTTTGTTAGGGAAGCTATTGAACAAGGCAGCGTTGCTCTAGTAATAGAAAATGATTTAGAGATTTCTTGTCCAAATATAACTACAATTAAAGTCTCCGATTCTCGTCGAGCTCTCTCCCTTTTAGCTAATCGTTTTTATAATTTTCCTTCCCAAAAATTAAACTTGATTGGGGTCACCGGTACTAATGGAAAAACTACAATAGTCTATATGTTAAGAAGTATTCTTTCTAAGGCAGGTTATCATACTGGATTACTAAGTACGGCTCAAAACATTATTGGAAATAAAATTAATACTTCTCAAATGACTACTATGGAATCCCTTGATTTACAAAAAAACTTAGCTGAAATGGTAAAGCAGAAATTAGATTATGTAGTTATAGAAGTTTCTTCTCATGCCCTACAACTTTCTCGAGTGGTCGGATGTGATTTTGAGATAGGAATTTTTACCAATATTAGTAAAGAACATTTTGAGATTCATAAAGATTTTTCCCATTATTTAGAGGCTAAAAAAAAGTTATTTCTATATTTAAATGATAGTAAAAAAGATAAATCCAGGAAATTTGCTATTATTAATTTAGATGAGGAACATAGCCGAGATTTTATCTCTTGCAATAAAGTAAATTTAATTACTTATGGCTTAAAGAAAAATGCTCAGGTAAGAGCTTTGGAGATAGAAAAGGGATTAAAATATATTACTTTTTTAGCTGACACACCTGCAGGTCGGGAAAAAATCTACTTGAATTTTGGGGGAGAATATAATATATATAATGCCTTGGCAGCAATAGCAGCTGCAATTACCCAGAAAATACCCTTAGAAGTAATATCCCAAGCCTTAAAAAATTTCTATGGAGCTCCGGGGAGATATAAAATATTAGATTTGGGCCAGGATTATACAATTATAATTGATTTTGCTCATAATTATCATGGATTAGGAAATATATTAAAATATTTGCGAAATTTTGCCCAAAAGCGTATTATTACTGTTTTTGGTCATGGTGGCGAAAAGTACCATAAAGTGAGACCGGTAATCGGAAGGGTTCTGGGGAATTATTGTGATCACATAATTATTACGGCCGATAATCCCAAGAGTGAAGATCCTTTAGATATTGCCCGAGAAATTGAAAAAGGAGTGAAAAGAAGCGGCAAGGACTATAATATTATTGTTGAACGGGTAGAAGCGATTAAATATGCCTTGAGCATTGCGAAACAGGGAGATATTGTATTGATTGCCGGAAAAGGACCTGAAAATGAACAGATTTACCAACATAGAATAATACCTCATAATGATGAAGAAGTAGTAAAGAGTATTTTGAGAGGAAAAGGAGAAAATTGTTAGCATATAAGGTTAAAGAGATTGCCCGGGTGATTTCTGGAAGAATAATTCAGGGTGATCCAGAAACTATAATTAATAATCTTTCTATAGATAGTAGAACTTTGCAACCAGGAGATTTATTTATTGCTATTTCGGGTTTAAATTTTGATGGTCATAATTTTATATCAGAAGCTTGTGCTAAGGGAGCAAAAGGGGCCATTATTGAAAATAGTAAGAAAGATATTGTATTTAATCAAAAAGGCATAAAGAATAAAGTTTTAATCGAAGTCGAAGATACATTAATTGCATTGCAGGTATGGTCAAAATATTATAAAAATATTTTTAATACTTTAAATATTTGTGTAACCGGTAGTAATGGAAAAAGTACTACCAAAGAGTTGATTGCCTATTTAATTGGGCAGAAAATACCTCTTTTAAAGACACAAGGAAGTTATAATAATGAAATTGGTATTCCCCTCACTTTACTAAAACTAAACCACTTACACCGAATATTAGTTGTAGAAATGGGGATGAGGGGGTTGGGAGAGATTAAGAAGCTTACCGAGCTGGTTACTCCTCACTGGGCAGTAATTACCAATATTGGTGAGGCACATATTGGTTTATTGGGTTCAAAAGAGAATATTTTTAAAGCAAAGAGTGAATTGTTATACTCTTTAGATGCCAAAGGTTTTGCCTTTTTAAATAAAGATGATGCTTACTATTCAAGAATGAAAAAAATAGTAAAGGATAAAAAAGTAGTAAGTTTCAGCTTGAATAATCCCGCTGATTTTATGGCCGATAATGTCCAAACAGTTGAGGATAAAGGAATAAGTTTTGAATTAAAGATAAAAAATAAAAAGGTTAAAAAGATATTTTTACCCTTATTAGGTAGGCATAATCTTTATAATGCCCTAGCTGCAATTGCAGTTTCTTATCAAATGAATTTAGATTTAGATTTAATTGAAAAAGGATTGGCTAATTTTAAACCATTAGCTATGCATCTTCAACTGATTTCCTTGCCTAATAAAGTAAAAGTGTTAAATGATGCTTATAATGCTAATCCTTTGTCTGTGAAAAAAGCGCTAGAAACTTTAATGGAAGTAAGCGGAAAAAACCGGAAAATTGTGGTTTTAGGAGATATGTTAGAGTTAGGAAAAAAGGAATATTTTTATCATCACCAGCTAGGTAAGGAAGTTGCCAAATTTCCAATTGATATTTTATTTACTATTGGGGAGGGTGGAAGGATAATTGCTCAATCAGCAGAGAGGGAAGGAATGCTTAGAAGAAATATTTTTTCTTATCAAAAGAAAAGTAAGAAATATTTAATTAGAAAATTAAATCATCTTGTCCAAGCTGGAGATTTTATTCTATTAAAAGGTTCTCGAGATATGCATATGGAAGATATTTTAAGATTTTGGAAAGAAGATTTTTAGATATATAGAAGAGGAGGAAACAAGTGGTTAGCTGGGCATTGATCAGTTTTATATCTTTTTTAATTCCTTTTTTAACTTTACCTTTTTTAATTAATTTTTTAAAAAAACGTCAAATAGGGCAGAAAATTCGGCAGGAAGGTCCAGATTTGCATCAACATAAAATGGGAACTCCAACTATGGGGGGTACTATCATTATCCTTACTTTGCTGATAGTTACTATATTTTGTTGTGAGTACAATAAATATATTTTTTACTCTTTAATTATTACTATTGGTTTTGGAATAATCGGATTCATAGATGATTTAATAAAATTTTTAAAAGGAAGATCTCTAGGATTATCTACCTGGCAAAAATTAGTTTTACAGATTTTACTTGCCGGGATAATAGCCTATTCTATTCAGAAGATGACTGATCTAGATGCTAGAATTTATCTACCTTTCTTAAAAAATAGTATAGATTTAGGCTGGTTTTTTTTACCTTTTGTTATACTGGTATTGATTAGTTCAGTAAATGCTGTTAATTTAACTGATGGANNTTATATATTCCATTTGTTATATTTGTTTATGCTTCTATGACGAATGCAGTAAATTTAACTGATGGATTAGATGGATTATTAACTGGTTTAATTTTTATTGTTATGGTAAGTTTTTCTTTTATAGCCTATCAGCAAAAGATTAATTCGATTAGTTTTTTTTCTTTGGTGGTAGCTTTTTCTTCTCTTGGTTTTCTGGCTTATAATTTTTTCCCAGCACAAATTTTTTTGGGTGATACAGGATCTTTTGCCCTAGGAGGGGCTCTAGCCTCGGTAGCTATATTTACTAGAACAGAGATTTTTCTATTAATTATCGGTGGAGTATTTGTTATAGAAACTCTCTCGGTAATTTTACAAGTGGTTTCAGTAAAATTGAGAAAAAAAACATTATTTTATATGAGTCCAATTCATCACCATTTCGAAATGGCAGGATGGAAAGAACCTAAAATTGTAATTAGATTCTGGATAGTCGGCATTTTACTTGCTTTGATTGGATTAAGCGGGATTAATTTTTAGATCATTAGTATTTATTTAATACTGACGATAAATTAAAAAGGTAATAAGAAATTGATTAATTTAAAATTTTAAAAGTGTAGGTTGGTAATGACCTTAGAAAAGAAGTATCCTGATTTTTTATTATTTTTAATCATCATGATTTTGGTAGCTATAGGGATCTGTTTGGTATTTAGTTCCACTTATATTATGGGGTATAAGTGGTATGGAGATAGCTACTATTTTCTAAAAAAACAGGTAGTTTTTGCCTTAATAGGTATGGGGACTTTCTTTTTTGCTCTTTTTATAGACTATCATTTTTATAAAAAGATTATTTTGCCTTTATTAATAGCATCTATTCTGTTATTGCTGGCTATATTTATTCCAGGCATTGGCCACTCTGCAGGGGGAGCAAAAAGGTGGATACAGTTAGGTTTTATTACTTTTCAACCTTCTGAGATTGCTAAATTTGCTATTGTTTTATATATAGCGGATTCTTTAACCAGGAAACATAACACTGAAGTAAAAACCTTTGTAAAGGGAATACTGCCTTCTCTGATTATTGTAGGGATAATTTCTTTGTTGATTTTAAAGGAGCCGGATTTTAGCACTACTATCATCGTACTGGGTATTACTTTTCTTATGTTATTTATTGGAGGTACTAGAATTACTCAGCTCTTTACCCTTTTTTTAGCTTTAGTACCTCTGGGATTATTCATTTTATTAAGAGAAGGGTACAGAAGAACCAGATTAATGTCATTTTTGAACCCCTGGATAGATCCCCTAGATAGTGGTTTTCATATTATACAATCTCTTTTAGCCCTGGGTAGTGGCGGATTTATGGGGATTGGTCTGGGAGAGAGCAGGCAGAAATATTTTTATTTACCGGACCAACATACTGATTTTATTTTTTCTATTATAGGTGAAGAACTAGGATTTATTGGAACCACACTAATTATTATTCTTTTTTTATTGTTGGCATGGCGGGGATTTAAAATTGCCATGAATGCGGTAGAACCATTTGGCGGATTATTGGCAGCTGGCATAACTGCTATGATAGTTTTTCAAGCCTTTATTAATATTGGAGTAGTTACTAAGATGATTCCTACCACCGGTATTACTTTACCTTTTATCAGTTATGGAGGAACCTCTTTAATAGTGAATATGTTTTGCGCTGGGATTTTATTGAATATCTCGAGTTTTAGGATTAAAGAAAAAGAGGAAGTGATCAATTAGATGTCTATTAAGATGATTATTACTGGGGGAGGAACAGGAGGGCATATTTATCCTGGCTTAAATATTGCTTTCGAATTAAAAAAAAGAGATTCTGCGAATGGAATATTATTCATAGGCACTAAAAGAGGAATGGAATCTAAGCTAGTTCCTAAAGAAGGATTTGAATTTAAAGCCATTAAAGCTAGGGGAATACAGAGAAAAATATGTTTAGAAAACATCTGGGCAATATTAATCTTTTTAGTCTCCTGCCTTCAAGCTTACAAAATTCTAAGACAATTTAAACCAGATCTAGTAATTGGAACCGGTGGCTATGTTAGTGGTTCAGTAGTACTGGTAGCTTCTTTAATGGGAATAACCACTTTTATTCATGAACAGAATGTCTTTCCCGGAATAACCAATCGTATGTTGGCTAATCGAGTAAAAGCTGTATTTTTAAGTTTTGAAGAATCTCGGAGATATTTTAAGGGAAATTCTAAAATAATCTTTACTGGTAATCCGATTGGTGATAAAAAGGTTTTCTTAGGAGAAAAAAGAGAGGAAGTTTTAAAAAAATTCGGATTACATTCCAAGAAGAAGACTATTCTTGTTTTTGGTGGAAGCAAAGGAGCTGCTACCATTAATCGGGCAGTAATAGAAAGTATTAAGTTAGTTAAAGCAGAACTATTAAAAAATGGATGGCAGGTCTTAATGGTATCTGGAAACGAAGATTATTATAATTGTAAAAAGATGGCCAGAGAAATAGAAATGGAAGGAATATTGGCTATAGAAAAATATATCTATGATATGAAAATGATATATTCAGTAGTGAACTTAGCAATTTGTAGGGCGGGAGCTACTACTATTGCTGAACTTTGCGCTTTTGGGCTACCTTCCATTTTAATTCCATATCCCTGGGCTACCCATAATCATCAAGAATATAATGCAAGAATTTTGGAAAAAGAGGGTGCAGCTATAGTATTGTTAGATAAAGATCTAACTAAAGACAGATTAGCTGAGAAAATAATTGTTTTGATCAAAGATGAAAAAAAATTAGAAGCAATGTCTTCCCGAAGTAGAGGGTTAGGTAAAACGGATGCTAACCAGGTTATTGTAGATTTGATGTTAGAATATATTCCAAAAAATAAATTGGAAAAAGATTAAAACAAGTTTAAAAAAATGATAAACTAATAGATAATAATCTATTATTTAAGGTAATGGCCAAACTTAAATGCAC
>DJVR01000037.1 GCA_002441285.1 Candidatus Atribacteria bacterium UBA6251
AATTCTTGAATTAATTCTTCAATCTTAGCGGTGGCAATAGGGTCTAAGGCGGAGCAGGGTTCATCGAAAAGGATTACTTCCGGTTGAACGGCCAAAGCTCTGGCAATACATAGACGTTGCTGCTGACCGCCAGATAAATCCAAGGCGGAAGTATTTAAGCGATCTTTCACTTCTTCCCACAAAGCAGCATCTTGTAAGGCAACTTCTACTCTTTCCCTTAATTCTTCTTTATTGACTGTTAAATTATTAATTTTTAGTCCATAGGCAATATTTTCAAAGATCGACTTTGGAAAGGGATTGGGTCTTTGAAAGACCATCCCTATCTTTCTCCTGATCTCTACGACATCGATATCATCATCATAGATATTTTTCTGATCAAATAAGATATCTCCTTCTATCTTTGTCCCTAAAATAATATCATTCATTCGGTTAAGCGTTCGAATAAAAGTGGTTTTACCACACCCCGAGGGACCTATAATAGCAGTTACGGCATTGCTTTTCACAATAAGATTTATATTTTTTAGCACTTGATTTGCTTCATAATAAAAATTTAGATTTTTGACCTGCATCTTTATACTATTTTCTTTTTGTATGATTTTATCTACCATTTTTTACTCCTTCTAAATCGATTACGTAAAGTGAAGGCAATTAAATTTAACCCTAATACCAGAAGAATTAAAATCAAAGCTGTTCCATAGGCAATAGGTACCTGGGATTCAGGGTGAGTACCTTCGGTCAGTAAGGCATAAATATGATAAGGCAGAGCTTGAACTTCACTGAAAACAGAGTTAGGAAGCCGCATAGTATAAAAGGTTGCTGCTGTAAAAAGAATAGGCGCGGTTTCCCCAGCTGCCCGTCCAATAGAAAGAATTGAACCGGTTAAAATTCCAGAAATTGAGTTGGGCAAGACAATCTTCTGAATGGTTTGCCACTTGGTAGCTCCTAAAGCTAAAGATGCTTCCCGGAAAGATTGAGGAACTGTTGAGAGAGCTTCCTCGCTAGCTCGAATTATAGTAGGTAGGATTAATATACCTAAAGTTAAACTTCCCGAAAGTATAGAAACACCAAAATTTAGAAATTTTACAAATATTGCCAGTCCAAAAAGCCCAAAGACTACCGAGGGTACTCCGGCTAAATTATTAATACCTACCCGAATTATCCTTATCAATCTATTTTGGCCAGCATATTCAGTTAAATATATGGCGGCAGAGGTTCCCAGAGGGAAAGCAAAACAGATTGCCCCAATAGTTAAATAAAGGGTGCCCAGGATGGCAGGAAAGATTCCGCCGGCAGTCATTCCTTTTTGGGGCATCTGGGTTAGAAATTGCCAGTTCATTACTTTTATCCCTCTAAAAATAATAAAATAAAACATTATAAAAACAGAAGATAAAATTATTGCTACCATCGACATAAGGAATAAGTAGGCTAATTTTTCTTTGTACCTTCTTTTTTTCATTGAGAAGTTCTCCTAAATTTGGTTAAAAAATAGTCAGCAGTTAAATTAAGAGCCAAGCTTACCATAAAAAGAATACAAGCAAGGCTAAATAAAGCATGGTAATGAGTGCTTCCCACTACGGCTTCACCCATCTCTAAGGCAATAGTGGCAGTTATCGGTCGTGCTGGTTGTAAGAAAGAACGAGGGATAACTGCTGCTCCACCGGCTACCATCAATACCGTCATAGTTTCACCAATAGCTCTACCCATGCCCAACAAAACTGCTGTACTAATTCCCGAAAAAGCAGCAGGTACTGTGACCTTGATTATGGTTTCCCATCTGGTTGCTCCTAAAGCACAAGATGCTTCCTTGTAGTCTTTGGAGACGGAAAAAAGTGCTTCCTCGGAAAGGCTGGTAATAGTAGGGATAGCCATAAGGGCAAGGAGTAGAGAAGCGGTAAGAGAGCAAAGACCTTCAGGTAGATTCAGAAATTTTTGCAGCCAGGGCCCTAAAACCACTATTCCTAAAAAGCCATAAATTACCGAGGGAATACTGGTTAACATTTCGATGGCTAATTTTAGAAAATTTCTTATTTTTGGAGTGGCTAATTCAGAGATATAAATAGACGCAGAAACTCCCAGAGGAACTGCTATAATCAACGCTCCTAAAGTAATCCATAAAGAACCGAGAATTAAAGGGAGTATTCCAAACTCAGGGGGGTCATAAGTAGGATACCAGGACTTCCCCCAGAGAAATTCTTTTAAGTTAATCTCTCGAAATAGGGGAAGCCCTTCCTTAAATAAGATTAAGGTTATTCCAGCCAAGAAGAATATAGAAGTAAGGGAAGAGAGTAGAAATATGTTTTTTATTATCTTTTCTTTTAAAAAAATTTTCCCTTTCAAATTATACTCCTCATAATCTTTGATTATTTAAAAACTTAAAGGTACAAATCCTTGTTCTTCAACTATTTTTTGTCCTTCATCAGAGCAAATAAACTCGAGAAAATCTTTGGCTACTCCCTGAGGTGCTCCATCAGTATACATATAAAGCGGACGAGAAATAGGATATTTTCCACTGACTACAGTTTCCTGTTCCGGGATTACTCCGTTTACCTGTAAAGCCTTTACAGTATTACTAATATATCCTAATCCTACATAGCCGATAGCTCCTTTAGTGGTAGCTACAATTGTAGCTACGGTATTATTGGAGGCTTGAGCAAGAGCCTCAGGTTTAACTTTCTGGCCCCCTAGTACTATCTCACTAAACGTTTCAAAGGTTCCACTTGCTGAATCTCTGGAGATTACCACAATCTTCAGGTCGTTTCCTCCTAATTCTTTCCAATTGGTTATTTCCCCGGTATAAATATCCTTTATCTGTTCAATATTTAAACCTTGAACTGGATTAGAAGAATGGACTATAACTGCAATGCCATCCATAGCTACAATATGAGGAACAGGGCTGATTCCTTTTTTCTGACAGAGCAAGATTTCTTTTACCTTCATCGGCCGTGAAGCAGTAGCGATGTCACAAGTTCCTTCAATTAAAGCAGCAATACCAGTTCCTGAACCTCCTCCCCGCACTGAGATGTTTGCTTGAGAGTTATTTTGCATAAAGACTTCAGCAGCTGCTTGGGCTATAGGCAGGACAGTAGTTGAGCCCTGGACAACAAGCTGTCCTTCCCCCGCTTGTGAGATGGGAACTATTAGAGTTAAAACAAGACAGGTTAAAAGTAATATTCGAGTAATTCTTTTCATTAAATCATACCTCCTAAAATATTTTTTTGATTCTGGAATTATTTTAAATTTCTAATGTTACATTTTGATTACAGATTAATTAAGATTTGGTTAATTTTATAATTTGTAGGTTTTGGAGGTAGATAGAGGTAATTTGTAGAGTTTTGTAACAGGTTTTTTAATTCACTCTGAAGAAACCAAACAAAAAGAGGGTTAGTTTAAAATCGAGAATTTTTGGGAAGAGTAAAGAAAAATTTCGAGCCCTTTCCTGGTTTGCTTTCAACTCCTATTGTCCCTTGGTGAGCTTGAACAATATGTTTTACGATGGCAAGTCCTAAGCCGGTACCTCCTAATTTTCGGGAACGGTTCTTGTCTGCTCGATAAAAACGTTCGAAGATTCTGGGTAGATGCTCAGCTGATATACCTATGCCATTATCAGCGACTTCAATATAAATGTTTTCTGCTTTTTCTAAGGCGGAGATAGAGATTTCTCCTCTATCAGGAGTATATTTTATAGCATTATCTAAAAGATTTCTGAAAACTACTTCAATCTGTTCCGAATCTGCTTGTATTAAGGGGAGTTGAGGGGAAATATTAATTTTAATTTTGTGCCCCTTTTGCTCTATCTTTTTTTTGAACTCCGAGATGGCCTTATCGATTAAATCTCTTAAGTTTATTGATTGCAAATTCATGGCTATTTCTTGGGATTCTATTTTTGAAAGTTGCAGCAGTTCTTCAATTAAGTTATTCAATCTGTTACTCTGTTTTTCGATTATCTCCAAAAAATAATGAGTCTTTTCCGGGTCATTTATCGCCCCTTCTTTTAAGGTTTCTACAAATCCCTGGATAGAGGTAAGGGGAGTACGCAGCTCATGGGAAACATTGGCTACAAATTCCGACCGCATTTTCTCCAATTTTTTGATTTCAGTTATATCATTTAAGACTACTGCCGCCCCCCAGACCTTATTCTTTTCTGTTAGAGGGTTAGCTGAGGCATGGAATATTTTTTCTTGAGGAGAAAATAGGGTTATTTCCCGAGTCAGGGTTTGCCCTTTTTGTAGAGTTTCTTTTAAAAGTTCGTTTAATTGGTTATTTCTTATTATCTCCCAGTGGAATTTTCCTAAAACCCTATCAGAAGAGCAATCAATCATATTTTCCAAGGCATGATTAAAAAGTATAATCCTGCCTTCTTTATCTATAGCTACTATCCCTTCAATAACACTGGAGAGTACTACCTCCATTTTATCTTTATCTTCACTGATAATCCTTATTTTATTCTCTAATTCCTCTGACATTAGATTTAAACTATCGGCAAGCTGACCTATCTCATCCTGGCTGAGAATCTTAAGTTTTTTACTAAAATCACCCTTAGAAATCTTTTGTGAAACTTTGGTCATTTCTTGTAAAGGTCTGGTAATGGTCAGAGAGATTATTAAGCTAATTATAGAAGCGATAGCCAAAGCAATTGCGGTGGCTAAAATAATTATTTTATGAAGATTACTAATATTTTCGTTCACTTCTGTTAGAGGAAGGGAGAGTCGAGCTATACCAAGAGTCTGATTATTTTTAACAATAGGTATAGCAATATACAACATATCTATCTCTAAAGTAGAGCTATAGCGGATACTGTTTCCAATTTTACCTTGCAGGGCCTCTTTAATCTCTGGCCTATCGGCATGGTTTTCCATTAAAGCGGGATCTTTCTCTGAATCGCCTAAAACTGTACCATTTATATCGATTATAGTAATTCTTGTTTCTAACTCTTTGCCCAAATCTTTAGTTTTTAATTTAATCTGAGATAGATTATTTGTAGATAGGTCATCCCCAAGGATGTTTGCAATTAAAGTAGCATTGGATTTGAGATTAGAGGAGAGATGGTTAATATAGAAATTACGTAAAGAGATAATTGCCAATATCCCCGTAAAGGTTATACAAATAATGATTATAATTATATAAGTAAAAAATAATTTCCAACTGATTTTTTTTATCATACTTCCTCTTTAAATCTGTAGCCTACTCCTCTAATGGTAATTATATAATCACTGGCAGTCAGTAATTTCTGACGCAGTCTTCTAATATGGACATCTACTGCTCTATCTACTATAAAACTATCTTCTGCCCAGACTTGATTAAGCAGTTGCCCACGGGTAAAGACTTTTCCGGGATGGGAAGCTAAAAATTTTAATAATTTAAATTCGGTAGAGGTTAGATTTATGGGTTGGTCTTTTATAGTAACTTGATGTTTGATTGAATTAATAACTAAATCATTAAACTTGATAATTTCTTTTTCTTTAAAGGAAAGGGGAATATTATTTTTTGTCCTACGAAGTACAGCTTTTACTCGGGCTAATAATTCTCTTAACTTGAAGGGTTTGGTGATATAATCATCAGCCCCTAATTCTAAGCCCAATACTATATCAGTTTCTTCTCCTTTGGCAGTAAGCATAACGATGGGGATGTGAGAGGTTTGTGGATTATTTTTTAAGAATTTACAAACATCTAAGCCGTCTATTTCGGGAAGCATTAAATCGAGGAGAATTAAATCCGGAAGTTCATTTTTAACATTTTCTAAGCACTGTTCTCCGCTGAGGGCAGCACTTATCTTATATCCTTCTTTTTCCAAATTATATTGAAGAAGCTCAACTATATCTTTTTCATCATCTACCACTAATATATTTTCTTTACTCATAAAAATTTCCTCAAGATTCTAAATTACTTTAATTATAACCTAATCTCCTCTATATTTAAAGATAGAAAATTATCTTGTCTGTGTCAACTCTTTGGGGGTAGTTTTCTTTGGTGAAAAAAATTCTTCTGGCTTTGGGTAGACCTACCCCTTGTTATATTATAGCTTATTATTTAGATAAATAAGCATAATTATCCTTATGTTATTTAGGTTACAATAATACATTGGTCATCTACTTTCTTAAATATTTTTTAACTGATTAATAATATCCTGTTTCAGTAAGTTTTCGTAAAATACCCACCCAGGGTTTGCCCTGATCTGGTCCTCTTAAAGCCGGTAAGAGGAGAGGTCTCGGTCTCTTTCTTAAAGTAAGAAGCAGATAGAAGTGGTTTGTATTTGCCTACTTTAATATTTCGTTCTCTTTCGGTCTCCCACCACTTATCCCACTCGTTATTTATGATAGTCTCTTTTATCTTTAAGAGCCCGGTTTGCTCCAGCTCATCCCTCTTTTCTTAAAGCGAGAGGCTATCACCTTATTTACGTTTGATTCTATCGCTCCGGCTCTTTCTATCTCTTTATCTTTCAGTTTAAACTGATTGGTAATCCCCAGGCGGTTACGAGATATGGAGGTATACAGTTTTACTAGATTATCTTTTTTCTTTAAGGTCATAAGGATTTCTGATTAGCTGGTCTATGACAGATAAACCCTTGTCTATCTGATCAGATAACAGCGATATTGTAAAATTTTAGTAGGGGTTTTCTAAGATATCACTTGTCAAGAGGTCAACAAAAAAGGTAGACTTACCTCATAGAACAAAACAATAGAAAAAGAAGAAACATTCTTTTTC
>DJVR01000010.1 GCA_002441285.1 Candidatus Atribacteria bacterium UBA6251
TTAACGCACTACAGGAATGCTTTTTACACCTGGCCCCTTTTTACACCTTTTTACATATTTTAAAATCTCAACGAAAGGTTGGATTACATCTTGTTATTAAAAACTGAACGTGAACAGATTGTGGAATATGGAAAAAAATTAATCACTAGTGGCCTAACCAAAGGAACAGGTGGAAACATTAGTATCTATAACCGCGAACAAAATTTAATGGCCATCAGTCCAAGTGGTCTTGATTACTTTGAGACTGTACCAGAGGACATTGTTGTACTTAACCTACAAGGTGAGATTATCGATGGTACTCGGAAACCATCCAGTGAACTTGGCATGCATCGTATTTTTTATCAAAAACGTGAAGATATCAATGCGATTGTTCACACGCATTCCCCATTTTGCACTACTATATCTGCACTGAATTGGGATTTACCAGCTGCTTCTTATTTGGTTGCTTATGCAGGTCCTAATGTTCGTTGTGCAAAATATGCTACATTTGGAACAGAGGAGCTAGCAGAAAATGCATTTGAAGCGATGAAGGATCGAAGAGCTGTTTTACTTGCAAACCATGGCTTACTAGCAGGAGCACACGATTTAATTAATGCATTTAATATCGCTGAGGAAATTGAGTTTAGTGCGGAGATTTATTATCGCGCAAAGAGCATTGGAGAGCCTGTAATTCTGCCAGAACAAGAAATGCGACTAATGCTAGAAAAGTTTAAGACATACGGACAAAGGTAAGAGAAGAAGAAGTTTTTTGGCAAATAAAGATAAATTTAGTTATCCGAGTTTGAGGTAACATCAGCCTTAACAGCAACAATTAAAAACAATAGAAAAAAATACTCCCTTCTGAGGATTAAATTTGAGATTCAATCTGGGGGAGTATTTCTTAGCATACCATAGCTTTGTACACTTATAGCATGGCGGACTCTTAGCCTATTGCCATTTATCGCCAACCATCCCTGGCTATTCCACACTATACAGCTTTTTCTTTTCCTGAGTGATTTTTTGTCTGAGCTCTCCAATTTTGACATCCACATTATAGATTTTTTCTTCAATAGGTAAGCGTACCTTATCTAATTCCTGATAATATACCTTTCTTTCTTCTGATAGCTGCATAATTTCCTCGTTGTATTTATTTATTCGTTTACTTATTTCTTCCGGTGAAACCTTATCTTCTTTTACGTTTATTTCTTGTGCCATCGCGCTAACCCCATAAGAAACAATCAGTATTGCGGTAAATAAAAAAAGCAGTTTTCTTTTCATTGAACTGAGCCTCCTTTTTTTAATGATATTAGCTTTAGATTTTACTAAATGTGGAATTTTTATTTATAATTAGCAGGAATTTGTGTGTAGACAAAACAATATAAAGGGTAACAGAACGAATTTAAACAAATTGAAACAAATTTAAACGATATATTTTTAAAACTGGTAGATAAAGCAGGTAAAAAAATGAAATTGAATATAAAACAAAATAAAACTAAATGTTTTTTACGTTATTGGCTTCCTGTACTAATTTGGGCTACAGTTATTTTTAGTCTGTCATCACAGCCTTATCAAAAACAAGATCTACGCCCATTAATTGAAAAGCATATTGATCAAGAACAGATACACGAAAAGCTACAAAATATAGCAGTCCCCTACGCAGGAAAAGAAGTTAGCGTTCAAACGGTTGGTGTATCTGGGTTTATAGAATTTTTTATTCGTAAAGGAGCTCATCTTACAGAGTATTTTATTCTTGGATTTTTAATTTTCCGTGCATTACATTATACTTGGCTAAAGCAAATCACAACGACGATAGCTTCAATTTTACTTACTTCGTTATATGCTGCTTCTGATGAATATCATCAGGTATTTACAGCTAATCGATCACCACATGTAGAAGATGTAATTTTGGATTCAACGGGAGGATTGATTGGAATAATTGCGGCATTCGTCTTTTATGCCTGGATGAAAAACGTTTCCATAAAGATGAATTAGTGTAAAATTATCTACTTTTTTGTAAAAATTTTAAAATAAGCAGGAAAATGGTATTAACCATAGAATTTATTCCTTTATTGGAAAAATAGTGCAGCAAATTTAAAGGGGAAATTCTATTCATGAATGATTTAAACGCCAAAATATTACTTGAGGAACTATTAGATTTTAAAAATGAAGTTGAGAGCACGGATAAATTTCGACCCTCAGATGCAGATAGCAACTTGAGAACAGAATATTTGTTGAAAGATTTAGTCTCTCGCTTAAAGAGATATCATTTAGTCGACAGTTCACATATAAAAGAAGTAAGAAATAGTTAACCAAGCTTTACTTCTTTTAAGAAAATTTCACGTCTTAATATACGGGTAAATGGAAAGTATAGATACTAAAAGGGAATGTTGGAGGTTGTAATGAAAAAACTTCTTTTAGTGTCTATTATTTTTGTTATCGCGGTTTTCCTATATCAAAATGTAGAGCTTGATTTATTAAGTAACTCACAAAAACAGCTACTTTTAAAGGAAATCAATATAGTTAATCAGCTAGATTTACATCAAGAAATGAAAAATAGGAATCAAACTGAAGCTACAATAGAAATTGAAGCAACCAATAACAAAGAAATAAGTACTAATAAAAGCAGCGACATTCAAATAGATAAATATTATCATTTAGTTAAGGAATTTATATCTACTCACAAGCCAAGTCTTAAATCAGGACAAATTAATCAGGCAGAAGATCAGGAACAACAAAAAGATCCACAAATAAAAGAAAATCAACAACATACAACAGTGGAAAATTTGCTCAAGAATAGTCCTATTGATCCATCTAATCTTGACATTCTATCCTTAATTCAAAAGGTAAGCTTTGAGGATCAATTAAAGGTGGCTAATATTCTCTTAAAGCGTTTTTCATTTTCAGAGCTGAATGAGTACCGTAATATGGTTAATAATGGCATTACTGGGGAAGAAAAAGATGAAATTAAGAAGACAGTATTATCACGGTTAACAGAGGAAGATTTAATCGGACTTAAGAAAATAGCAGAAGCTTATGTTGTGGAATATTACCCTGAACAACAGGAGAGGTTTAATTCATTAGCTAATAGGTATCTAGAGCGACAATAGACAAACTCCATAATAAAATCTATAAAAAATGGTATTCGTCACTCATCGCATAATAAAAGTAGCAAACGCGATAGAGTATAGCTATTCCGCTAACGAATACCATTTATCTTTAAACTCCGCAATACCAATAAAGTTAGTATAAAGTAGACAGTGACATGTTCTAGCTTTCGTATTAGATAGACTGTGTTCAACTATCTGGTTCTTTCCTTTCTATGATGTATTTCTTGCCAAATCTATCTTTTTTCGTATTTGATATAGCAGTTAATCTTAAAAATCAATTGAAGATAAAGTATAGAGTAAAAGCATCCATAGAATCACTGGACCCCACGATTTAATTCCCTTCATCCTATAAATCCCCCTTTCTTAACATAAGTAGAAATAATTAATAATTAATATTCAGTAATCATCTCTTTCATAAAATCCAGCGAAGCATCAACAAGGTGATAAGCCATAGAGGGACACTAAAAACAATTCCCCATATTAATCCTTTGAAAAAATGATAGGTTTCAATATCAAGAATGCTGCATACATCCAATCTTCGATTTTCGTTCTTCACTCATCAATCCCCAATCATTAACAAAACTCTTTAATAGTCCTTTATTCCTATTATTACCAACTAAAAAGAAGGTATACGAGCAAACTATGTAGAATATTGAGTTAAATATTAACTTTTGGAAAAATATAGTCTAGAAAATATAGTCAAATAGACCTGCGGTAGTATGTCAAGAGA
>DJVR01000020.1 GCA_002441285.1 Candidatus Atribacteria bacterium UBA6251
CTTTTAATTCTTAAATAACATATTTGGTTTTTTTAATTGAAAAACTCTCTCTAAAGTGTTAAACTTTTTAAATAGATATAACCTAGAGTGCTGCCTTCTTTTTGGGATTATTTGAAGTTTTAAACCAATTTTTTCATTTTTAAATAAGAATAAACTTATCTATCACTGAGGAAAAGGCAAAATGGATTATCCGAAACAGGAAAAGGAAAAAATTAGAAAAAGAATAGAAGAGCTGAAAAAGGAAATAGAATATCATAACTACCGTTATTATATTTTAAATGAACCTATTATTACTGACGCAGAATATGATCGACTGTTGAGCGAACTTATAAATTTAGAAAATCGCTTTCCTGAATATCTTTCTCTTGATTCTCCTACTCAGAGAGTAGGGATTGAACCAGTTTCGGAATTTTCTACCGTAGAACATCTTACCCCTATGCTTAGTCTATCCAATGCTTTTTCTGATGAAGAATTACTTGCCTTTGACCAGAGAATAAAGAAAATGTCCGGAATAGAAAAAATAGAATATATAGTAGAATTGAAAATTGATGGCTTAGCAGTAGCTCTGGTTTATGAAGGAGGCATCTTAATAAGAGGAGCGACTAGAGGTGATGGGGTAACTGGTGAAGAGATTACAAATAACCTTAAAACCATAAAAACTATTCCCTTAAGATTGTGGAGCGAAAATCTACCCGATCTATTAGAAGTATATGGTGAGGTTTATATGAGAAAGAGTGATTTTCGGAGATTGAATAAGGAAAGAGAAAACCAAGGGGAAAGCTTATTTGCAAATCCCAGAAATGCTGCTGCTGGTTCAGTCAGGCAATTAGATTCACGTATAACTGCCCAAAGAAAATTAGATATTTTTATTTACCGAGCAATCTTTACTAATATGGAGAAAAAATTTACCACTCACCAGGAGGTATTAAACTATTTATTGAAGATAGGATTTAAAATTAACCCTCATACTAGAGTCTGTAAGGATATTAAAGAGGCAATTGAGTATTATCATCAATGGATAGAAAAAAAAGAAGAATTAGATTATGAAGTGGATGGAATGGTTATTAAGGTAAATTCATTAGCCTTAAGAAGAGAATTAGGTTTTACCACCCGAAGTCCACGCTGGGCAATTGCTTATAAATTCCCTGCTCAACAAGTCACCTCTATAGTTAAAGATATTGTAGTGCAGGTAGGTAGGACAGGGGCTTTAACTCCAGTTGCTATTTTAGAGCCTATCCAGATTTCTGGTTCAATTGTAAAAAGGGCTACGTTGCATAATGAAGATGAAATTAGGAGAAAAGATATTCGGATTGGAGATACGGTAATAGTACAAAAAGCTGGGGAAGTTATTCCCGAAATAGTAAAGGTAATTAAAGAGAAAAGAACTGGACAGGAAAAAGTATTTATATTCCCGGAACATTGTCCAGTGTGTGGGGGGAAAGTATTTCGTTCTAAGGAAGAAGCGGTTGCTAGATGTATCAATCTTTCCTGTCCGGCTCAATTGAAGGAAAGTATAGGTCATTTTGCTTCTCGGGATGCAATGGATATAGAAGGTTTAGGACCAGCTGTAATCGAGCAAATGGTTGATAAAGGGTTGGTAAAAAATATTTCTGATTTATATTTCTTAAAGAAAGAAGAGATCCAAATTTTAGAGCGAATGGCTGAAAAATCTGCTTTAAACCTATTACAGTCTATTGAGGAGAGCAAAAAAAGACCTTTGTCAAGATTGATCTATGGTTTAGGAATTCGCTTTATAGGTGTTCATCTCTCAGAAGTACTGAGTAAGCATTTTTCATCTATAGATCATTTTAGAAAAATAACCAAAGATGATTTATTGAAAATAAAAGAAATAGGACCTAAGAGTGCTGAAAGTATTCTGCTTTTCTTCCAGGAGAAGGATAATTGGTGGATCATTAATCGATTGCGAGAAGCTGGCGTAAATTTAGGAGGAGAAGAAAAAGAGAAAATTAAAGAAAAAGATTTACCTTTAAAGGGGAAACAATTTGTTTTAACTGGAACCTTACAAGAGTTTGACCGAAATAAAGCCAAAGAAATCATTACCAGGTTAGGAGGAAGAGTTACTGGGAGTGTCAGTAAAAAGACTGATTATTTGGTAGTAGGAGAAGATCCAGGTTCAAAATATCAAAAAGCAATAGATTTAAATATACCTATCTTAAAGGAAAAAGATTTTAAAGAAATGATCAACCGCTAGTTATTATACTTAGTTTGGTTAATTTTATTAAACAGTTAGCGAATTAGGGAATAGAAAAAAATAATCTAATCTATAGTGAGGAAATAGAAGGATGAAGAGAGTAATTTCCGGGAAAGAAATAGAGCATATTGCGAGATTAGCTCGTTTAGCTATAAGCCTCGATGAGAAAAAGGAATTTACCGTACAGTTAAATTCTATATTAGATTATTTTAAAAAAATAAGCGAGCTTAATACGGATAATATTGAACCAACTGCTTATATAATTTCTAAAACTAATCGATATAATGAAGATTCAGTACGAGATTCTTTACCAAAAAAAGAAGTATTTTCTCTGGGACCTTTTATGGAGGAAGGATTTTTTAAGGCTCCCCGAATTATGGAGTAGAAATCCAGAGTAAAAACTTAGATAAAGTTAGTGTCATTTATTAGCTTATAAAATGTTAAGGAGGATGATTTTTTGTTTTTAGATCGACTTTCTGCTTATCAAGCTATAGATTTAGTCAAAAAAAAACAGATTACTGTTTCTGAGATATTACAAGATATTATTAAAAGGATAGAACAGGTGGAAGAATCGATTAAAGCTTTTTTGACCTTAAATTTGAAAGAAGCTCTCCAGGAAGCAAAAGACTATGATCGGAAAATTAATCTGGGGGAAGAAGTCCCACCTTATGTTGGAATGATGATAGCAGTAAAGGATAATATTGTTACCAAAGGGATAGAGACAACCTGTGGTTCCAAGATCTTAAAAGGTTTTTTCCCTCCTTATAATGCTACAGTAATTGAAAAATTAAAAGAAGCTGGTGCCATTATTATTGGTAAGACTAATCTTGACGAATTTGCTATGGGTTCATCTACAGAAAACTCTGCTTATCAAGTAACCAGAAACCCCTGGGTTCTTTCTCGAGTTCCTGGAGGATCAAGTGGAGGTTCAGCAGCTGCTGTAGTCGCTGATGAGAGCCAGGTAGCTCTGGGTACAGATACAGGGGGCTCAATTCGCCAACCTGCTTCTTTCTGTGGGATAGTAGGCTTAAAACCTACCTATGGTAGAGTATCTCGTTATGGCTTAATAGCTTTTGCTTCTTCTTTAGATCAAATCGGTCCTCTTACTAAAAACGTAAAGGACTGTGCTTTGTTGATGAATATAATTAGTGGTAGTGATCACAGGGATTCTACTTCTCAAGATATAGAAGTTTCCAATTATCTAAATTATTGTCAAGAAGGGTTAAAAAATATAAAAATTGGTATTCCCCGGGAATATTTCCAGGAAAAAATGGATAGGGAAGTAAAGGAAGCATTTGATAAATCCTTATTGATTATAGAAAGAATGGGAGCTGAACTAGAAGAAATCTCACTACCGCATACGGCTTACTCTCTGCCTACTTATTATTTAATCGCTAACGCTGAAGCCAGTTCTAATCTGGCTCGTTATGATGGAATACAATATGGTTATAGATCCCAGGATTTTCATAATTTATTCTCTCTCTATTGTAAAACTAGAAGTGAGGGATTTGGTAAAGAAGTAAAAAGAAGAATCTTGTTAGGTACTTATGCTTTGAGTTCAGGATATTATGATGCATATTATTTAAAAGCACAAAAAGTTAGAACCTTAATTAAAGAAGATTTTGATCAGGCTTTTAAAAAAATCGATTTATTGCTTACTCCAACCTCTCCAACCCCCGCCTTCAAGCTAGGAGAAAAGATTACTGATCCTTTAATGATGTACCTTTCCGATATCTTTACCATTCCAGTTAATCTTGCCGGTTTACCTGCTCTTTCTATAAATTGTGGATTTAGTCAAGAAGGTTTACCAATAGGATTACAGATTATTGGTCCACCTTTTGGAGAAGGAAAGATAATCAAGGTAGCCTATAATTTTGAACAACAAAACGAAATAGAGAAAAAGAAACCCTCAATAGGAGAGATTAAAGAAAATAAGGAGAAATAAATGTCCGAGGAAGTAGTAATTGGCCTGGAGATTCATATCCAGTTATTAACTAAAACCAAGTTATTTTGTTCCTGTAGCACTGATTATATTGGAAAAGAACCTAACCTTAATGTTTGCCCGGTATGCTTGGGTTTACCCGGTTCATTACCAGTTTTAAATAAAAAAGCGATAGAGCTAGCGGTAAAAACTGCTCTAGTTTTAAATTGTAAAATCAATCGAGTAAGTCTTTTTCATCGTAAAAATTATTTTTATCCAGATTTACCTAAAAATTATCAGATCTCACAATATGATTTTCCCCTGGCTGAAAATGGGTACTTGGAAATTAGTTATCCAGAGGTAAGAAAAAATATTAAAGTTGGAATTATTCGTCTTCATTTAGAAGAAGATGCTGGTAAACTTATTCATAAAGGAGAAATAACTCGGGCAAATCATTCCTGGGTAGACTATAATCGTACTGGCATTCCCTTAGCTGAGATAGTTACTAAACCAGAATTGCATTCACCAGAAGAAGCACAGCTCTTTTTAATTCAACTAAGGAATTTAGTAAAGTATTTAGGAGTCTGTGATGGAAATATGGAAGAAGGTTCTCTGCGCTGTGATGCTAATATTTCTATTAGAGATAAAAAAACTGGAGCTCTAGGGACTAAAACAGAGATTAAAAATCTGAATTCTTTTCGTTCAGTAAGAAATGCTTTAGAATTTGAATTAAGGCGCCAAAAAAAGATTTTAGAACAGGGAGGGAGGATAATTCAAGAAACCAGACACTGGAATGAAGAAAAAAAGATTACTGTTCCTATGCGCAGTAAAGAAGAAGCCCCCGATTACCGATATTTTCCAGAACCCGATCTTTTACCTTTAAGAATTGAACAGGAAATGATTGAAAGGATAAACAAAAATATTCCTGAACTACCTGAGCAGAGAAGGAAAAGATTAATTAAAGAATACCATCTTTCCGAAAAAGATGCTCAGATGTATACAGATCATTCGACCTTAGGTGATTATTTTGAACAGGCAGCAGCTTTGTTTCCAGATAAAAAGATGTTAAATAATTGGATCAAAGTAGAATTATTGGGTTATTTAAGTAAAAAAAAGATAAATATAGAACACTCACCAGTATCACCAGAAAGATTAGTGGGGCTATTAAAGCTAATTACTCAAGGAATAATTACTGGGAAAATAGGTAAATCGATCCTGGAGAGAATGATTAGCACCGGGCAAGAAGCGAGCCAGATTATCCAAGAAAGTAAAATCAAACAGATAAATGATCAAGAAGAAATTAAAAAGATTGTTGATATAATTTTTAAAGAGCATAATGATTCTATAGAGGATTTAAAAAGTGGCAAAGAAAAAGCACTAAACTATTTAATAGGTCAAGTAATGAGATATACTAAAGGCAGAGCTAAACCTGAATTAGTTAGAGAGATTATAAAAAAGAAATTAAATCTATGGAACACTTAATCATCTTATTATTAAATAGGGTAGAGCGATCATAAATTTCTCTACTTTAATCTGGTTACTCTAAAGATTCTTTAATCTTTTCTCTTAATCGGTCAAATTGTTGATGGTATTTTTCTTCTTGTTGATGAAGAAAATTTTTCCACTGGGGGTTTTGTTGTAAGGCTTCTTCAAGGCTTAACTGCATTACAATTAGTTTGTCCCCCTGACGGATGGTTTTTAAACGCGACTGGGGGTCTTTTTCTAGCTCTGCTTTTACTTTTTCTTCCATATATTTTATATTTTTTACAAATTCATTTTTTAAATCATTAAGCTGTGTAAGTAAATTTTCTAGGTTAGAAATATTATTATTTTTTTTCAAGCTTTCCAAAGCCAGAATTCCTTCTTTTCTTAATTTTAATTCGCGGGGATTATTATTAAAATTTAAGGAATTAATCAAGATAATTTGTGCATTTTTTAGTAGGGAAGGGTGGCTACCTTGCAATTTTCCCCATAAATCATTAGTCCTGATTTTACCTTGGTAAAATTTGGATAATAAGGTCTTAATTTTTTCTTCTTCTTTTATTTTTTGAATTTCTTCAGAAGATAATCTATCCAATTTCTCTGCTTTTTCCATAGCAATCTCTAAAGCACTTTTTAATTTTCCCATTGATTATTTCCTCCTGAAAAGACTAAAAAATCTGTCTTGATAATAATCGAAACAATTCCAATTATCTAATTCAGTTTTTAATTTTGTTGGATCAATCTTTCCTTCTTCTGCCAATCTAAACAGGTTTTCAATTTCCTTTTTAGCTACTAAAGGTATTCCAGCTTTATCTTTAGAAATAGTAGCCAATCCTATTTTATTTATATTCAGCAATCCCTTTTTTTGAAAATCTGGAATTTGCGCCATATAAACACTTCTTACCATCATATCGATAATGAATTTGGAAAGCGAAATATCCCATAAACCAGGGACACCTTTAATTATTGCGGATAAAGAATCATTCTTACGATCAATTTCTTTATTAATATTTTCTGCTACCACAAATAGTGAGTCAGAAGCAAAACTCATTTCTTCAGAATCTTTACTTACCTTAAATTGGTATAGAATACCTGCTATATCTGGATATTCAATAGCCAGATTCTCTAAAGCTTTCCTGGCTTCTTTACTGAATCCTTCTATTCTAAATAGATAACCTGGAGTAAGTAATTTTGGTTTATACCAGCTTACTTTTCCTTCCCGTATTACTGTCTCTGGTTTATTATTAGTAAATTCAGCATATACGGGTTCGGTTAGTACATAATAATGAATAGTAGAAGAACCGAAGGTGGAGATTAATTGTTTTGGTCTTCTTAGTATTATCGTATTATCAAAAGCTTCTATGATCTTTTTATCCATTTTTCATTTTCCTCAAATTAACCTAAATACTGGATAGGTTTTTTCTACAGACTACTTTTAGTTTTGTAATATAATAAAAATTTTAATTATAGATCAATAAAAGTCAAGTTAAAAATATTTTTCTTTACTAATTGGTAGTGTTTTTAGTACATGCTAAAATAAGTTATCAGCTTGATTGATTATTTATTTCTGTATTATTATTATAATATAAGATATTAAGAAAATAAAGAATTGATTATCTTTTTAATTGAATAAACTTTGTAACTGTACAGTAAAAAATAACTAGGAAGGTGGTTAAAATATCTACCACGTTAATCGATATTAAATATTTTATATAAGCTAAGGGGTGATTAAAATTAAAAAAATAATTATTGGAGTAATGGGTAGCGGAAAAATATTAAAACAAGAAGATTATCAAAGAGCTTATCAGGTAGGAGCTTTAATAGCAAAAGAAGGATGGATCCTGCTTAATGGGGGAAGATCTTCCGGGGTTATGGAGGCTTCTGCTCATGGAGCCAAAGATAATGGTGGGTTAACTATCGGTATTTTGCCTGTGGATGATCCAGAATGGGCTTCTGCTTATATTGATATTCCTATCTTAACAGGTATTGGATTAGCTCGGAACTATATTAATGTTTTAAATAGTAGGGTTGTAGTAGCCCTTCCAGGAGGAACGGGAACCATATCCGAGGTAGCCTTAGCCTTAAACATCGGTAAAAAGGTGATAGCTTTAAATTTCTATCTTGGTCATTTATTTGCCAATTATCATCAGGAAAAACAATTAATTTATGCAAGCACTCCAGAAGAAGTAATTGGAATTATTAAGGATATTTTAAATAACGATAGTCCCAATAGAAGGGAGGTTCCTGATGTCTAAATTATTGGTTAGAGTAGATGGCTCTTGTTATCCTAATCCTGGTAATATGGCTATCGGAATTGTCATTTATAAAGATGGTGAACTAATGAAAAAGATTAGTGAAAATGCTGGTTATGGAACGAATAATCTTGCCGAGTATAAAGCTTTGATCCGGGCATTGGAGGAGATTAAGGAGATAGAAGCAGACAGGATTGATATATATTGTGATAGTCAACTGGTAGTAAAGCAATTAAATGGAATTTATAATATTAAAGATAAAAATATTACCAAATTATTTAAGCAGGTAAAAAATTTATTATCTACTTTTAGTGGAAAAATAAATTTTATCTGGGATAAGAGGGAAAACAATCGCCTGGCAGATAATTTAGCTAGACAATCAATTTTATCGGAAGAGAGGAAAAAAAGGGAAAAAGCAGCGGAAAACTTGGAAGTAATAAAAAAGAAGGATTATTTTTTGGTTAGTAGTTCCCAACCAGGAAAGTATTATCGAGTGGATCCAAAAGTACCAAGTTGTAATTGTGCAGATTTTACTAAAAAGGTTGGGCAAAAAAAAATGGAATGTAAGCATCTTATCGCCGTAAAAAAAGTTATTGTTCAAAACGAAAAGAGAAGTATAAAGGGTAGAAGATCAAAAATGAAAGTTCTTATTTTAAGCAAGATGGTTGATCGGAAAACCTGGAGTGACATTCTAGATGGATTAAATCAAAAAATTAATATTAATGCGGAATTTATTATTCCTGAAGAGGGGGGAAAGGAAGCAGTAAAAAAATATTTAAGCGAAGTAGAAGCAATTATCGGAGGGAATTTTACCCTGGAAGATCTTAAAAAGGCTAAAAAATTAAAATTAATTCAGATCCCTTTTGCTGGAGTAGATAAATTAGATTTTAATTTATTAAAACAGTTTCCCCAAATTTATGTTTGTAATGTGCATATTAATAAAGTTGCGGTTGCTGAGCATGCCTTTGCCTTACTGCTAGCTTTAGGTAAAAAAATAGTAAATTATGACCAGGATTTGAGAAAGGGAATCTGGCATGGTTTTATCACTCATGAACCGATTATTCAACTACAGGGTAAGACTATAGGTATAATTGGATTAGGGTCTATAGGTTGGGAAATTGCCTTACGGGCAAAGAGTTTTGGTATGCAAGTCTATGCCCTAAAGAATAGAATTAAAAAGGAAGATATAGAAAAGAAGAAGATTATAGAATTTCTGGGGGAGAGCAAAGATTTACCTCAAGTAATAAAGAATTCTGATTTTATTATTATTACTTTACCCCTAACTTCTCAGACTAGAGGGTTAATTAGTTATAAAGAATTAAAACTAATGAAGGGAAAATATCTCCTTAATCTTGCTCGGGGAGAGATTATTGTGGAAGAAGATTTATATAAGGCTTTGCAAGAAAAAATCTTAGCTGGAGCAGCTATAGATACCTGGTACCAATATCCTACCACAGAACAAAAAATAATATTACCCAGTAAATACAATTTTCATACCTTAGACAATCTTATTATGAGCCCCCATACTGCTGGTTATACTGAACAAGCTTTAAAAGAAAATATTCAGGCAGTATTTAATAATCTAGTTAAGCTTTATTATGGTGAAGAACCAGAAAATAGAATAAATCCAGAGTTGGAATATTAGATGCGTAATAAGTGGGGAGCAATGTGTAATTGGTGATGAGCAATTAATTTAGTTTAAATTATAAAATTTTTATAATTGATATCCTAATAGATTAATTACTCACCACTAATTACGCATAAGTATTTATTAAATCACGGTTTAGTTAAATATTTTAGAAATTCAGAATCTACCGAAAGTAGGATGGTGGTCTTTTCGTTAAGTGTATTTTTATATGCTTCTAACGTTCGAATAAAACTATAGAACTCAGGGTTCTGATTAAAACTTTCTGCATATATTTTAATTGCTTCAGCATCTCCCTCTCCTTTCAAAATTTGGGCATTTTTATAAGCTTCAGCTAAAATAACAGTCTTTTCTCTTTCGGTCTCAGCGATTATCTTGGCTGATTCTTCTTGTCCTTCTGCTCTATATTGTTTAGCAATCCTCTCTCTTTCTGCTTTCATGCGATCATAAATATATTTTTCATTTTCTGGGGGTAAATCTACTCGTTTAATTCGAACATCTACTATTTCTATGCCATAAGTGTTAGATTTTTCGTTACTCTTCTGTGTTACTCTTTCCATAATAGCACTTCTCTTTTCGGAAATTATTTCGTTCATATTAAATAAACCAAGATCGATGCGTAATTCTGAATAGATAATATCATCCAATCTAGCTTGAGCTCCATTAACATCTCTGACCGTCTGTAAAAAAAGCAAGGGGTCAATTATCCGCCAGCGAGCGTAATTATCCACAATTAGTGTCTTTTTATCTTTGGTAATGATTTCAGTAGGGGCGGCATCGTAAATCAATAAACGATCTTCAAATAAAACTACATTTTGGATAAAAGGAATTTTAATATGTAAACCAGCTTCTTGAATAACTTTTATAGGTTTACCAAATTGAAGCACAATAGCTTGTCTAGTTTCATCGACTACAAAAAAAGTAAAATTAACAATTATCAAAATGATAATTAGTATAACCATAGTAAGGGCCGTTCTTTTCATTATTTTTTCACCTCCTGATTAGGAGTAGTTAGAATATTTAAATCAGTTAATGGTAAAAATGGCAGTAAAAGACTATTTTCTTCTAAATCAAGAATAAATTTTTGTATTTCGGGAAGAATTTCTTCCATAGTCTCTAAGTATAAGCGAACTTGAGTAACATATTCACCATTTTTATATTCAGTTAAAATTTTATTAAACTTTTCTATGTCTCCTTCCGCTTTTCTAATTCTTTCAATTTTATATCCTTCTGCCTCTTTAATAATTTTGGCTGCTTCTCCCCGCGCTTTAGGAATAACGTCATTTTTATATCCCTCTGCTTGATTAATATATTTACTTTTATCTTCTTTAGCACTAGCGACATCTTTAAAGGCATCCTGAACTTGTTCTGGTGGATTTACATCTTGGAGCTGTACTGCTACTATTAGAATTCCTGAATTATAATCATCCAAAAGTCTCTGTAATAAATCTTTGGTTTCTTCTTGAATTTCATATTTACCGATAGTTAAGGCTTCATCAATCTTTCTTGCTCCAATAACCTGCCTTAAAGCAGCTTCTGCTGCATCTTTAACTGTTAATTCAGGTAAGATGATATTAAAAAGATATTTTTCTGGATCTTTAATTTTATATTGTACAATTGCTTCAGCACTAACTATATTTTCATCTCCAGTTAACATTAGTGCTTCGTCAGGTATTTCTTGATAACGGGCAGGGGGACCAAAACTTGAAGTTCGAAAACCTATTTCTACCCTTTTTACCTGAGTTACGGCAGGAGTAAGTACTGTTTCAAAAGGATAGGGAAGGTGATAGTTTAACCCCGGACTGCTTATACGATTAAATTTTCCAAATCTTTTCACTACGCCCTGTTCATCTGGTCTTACTATAAAGATTCCACTGGCTAAATAAAGAATGAGAATTAAGATTAAGAATATTCCCAGGAATTTTTTGGTAAAATTAAATTTAGGTATTTTTTCAGCCAGGTTGATTACCCTTTTTCTTTCTTCTTCATAATATTCTGGCATTTTTATTCCCCCTTCAAATGAAAAATGGACTACCTATAAAATAATCTTGATTAAAAAGTTATGCTAATAATATATCATTAATTTACTTAATTCTCAAATTTAGTATTTTATCTTTAATATTAATTTGATTTTATCCTTTCAAATATCGATGAGGTTATAGGCAAAAAGCGATAGAGGATTTGATTATTTACCTTGAAATAACCCTTTAAAAAAGCTATAATAATTAAAATTTAGTTGACTCTCATATATTATTTTAAAGAAAGATGAATAATGAATGATCTATTTTCAGAAAAAGGAAAGGAGGTGACATTATGGCTTTAGTTACTACCAAAGAGATGTTAATTAAGGCGCAAAAAGAAAGGTTTGCGGTAGGAGCTTTTAATGCTAATAATATGGAAATAATCCAGGCTATCCTGGAGACTGCAGAAGAAGAAAAGGCTCCTGTAATTCTACAGGCATCGCAAGGTGCCATAAAATATGCCGGCTTGGATATTATCGTAGCAATGGTAAAGGTGGAGGCAGAAAAAGTCAGTGTTCCGGTGGCTTTGCATTTGGATCATGGAACAGATTATTTTCAAAATATTCAGTGCTTGAGAGCAGGATTTACCTCTTTAATGTTTGATGGTTCCAAATTGCCTTTTACTGAAAATGTAGAAATGACTAAAAAGGTAGTAGAAATGGCTCATGCCTGTAATATTCCAGTAGAAGGAGAATTGGGACAGATAGGAAAAATGGGAGATAGCGATGAACCAGGAGTAGCCCTGGAGAGAGTAAAAGAGACCATGGCTAAACCAGAAGAAGCCGCTAGATTTGTAGAACTAACCAAAATAGATTCTCTGGCAGCCGCTGTAGGAACCATTCATGGTTGTCGAACCCCGTTTGCAAAATTAGATATTCCTCGAATTGAAAGAATCCGGGAATTAACTGGAGTACCATTAGTTTTGCATGGAGCTTCTGGCGTAAATGATGAAGAGGTAAAAAAAGGAATTGCTGCTGGTATCTGTAAAATAAATATAGATACTCGTATTCGACAGAGATTTACAGAAAAAATAAGAGAGATTATAGAAAAATACCCAGATGAAATAGATCCTAGAAAAATACTTGGTCCAGCTAAAGAAGCTGCCAAAGAGATTATTAGAGATAGAATGAGAGTCTTTGGCTGCTCTGGAAAGGCTTGGTGATAATTATGGTGAAAAAAATAGCTATTTTAACTGGTGGTGGAGACTGTCCTGGGTTAAATCCTACTATTCGGGGAGCGTTTTACCGGGCTCAAGATTATCAATACGAAGTATTTGGAATTCAAGATGGTTGGAAAGGATTGGTAAAAGGCGAATTAAAACCTTTAAAAATAGAACAGGTTAGAGAGATAACTGAACAGGGAGGGACTATTTTAGGGACTTCCCGATTAAACCCTTTTAAACTAAAGGATGGAATTCAGAATATAAAAAAAACTTTAGAAAAATATCAGATTGAGGCGATATTAGCTATCGGAGGAGAAGATACCCTAGGAGTAGCTAATCGTCTATTTGAAGAAGAAGGTATCCAAGTAGTAGGTGCGCCAAAAACTATGGATAATGATTTATGTGGAACTGATTATACCTTCGGTTTCGATAGTTCAGTGACTAGGGCTATGGAAGCTATGAAAAGCCTGCAAGATACTGGCCGTTCACATCATAGAGTTATGATTTTAGAGGTAATGGGTAGACATGCAGGTTGGGTTGCTTTATTTACAGGTTTAGCTTCTGGAGCGGATTGGACGCTTATTCCAGAAGTAGAAATCAATATTGAAGAGATGTGTTTGCATATAAAGGAGATTTATAACCGATATAGATATGCCTCTATAGTAGTTTCAGAGGGAGTAAGCTTACCAGGATTGGAAACCGGGGAAGAGGAATTAGACCAATTTGGGCATATGATTTTACGAAAAAGAGGCATAGGACAGTTATTGGCTGACTTAATTGAAGAGAAAACAGGTATTGAAACCCGTTATGCAGTAATCGGTCATATGCAAAGAGGAGGAACTCCTACTCTTTTTGATCGGATTCTGGGATTAAGATGTGGAGTAACTGCAATCGATTTAATTGCTGAAGCTAAGTTTGGTTATATGGCCGCACTTCAAGGAAATGAAGTAGTAGGGGTGCCTTTAAAAGAAGCAGTTCAAAAATTAAAAATAGTAGATAGCAGATGGTGGAAATTCGCACAAGTGTTTTTTAAATAAATTGAAATAAATCCTTTTATCTAAACTATAAATACTTAAAACTTTTAATTAAAGTACACACCAGGTTAGTTTTTCACAAAAAAATAAAAGAATGATTTATCTAAAAAATTAGCTTAATCCTTAGAAGAACCGTTTTACTATTATAGAATCTTAAAGGAAATAAATTTGGAGAATTTTAAAGTGTGGCATTCTGATTTTGTACACCTACACGTTCATAGTGAATATAGCTTATTAGATGGAGCCTGTCGAATTAAAGATTTAGTTTCACGGGCAAAAAAATATAAGATGCCTGCTTTAGCCATTACCGATCATGGAGTGATGTATGGAGTAATCAAATTCTATAAAGAAGCTATTCATCAAGGAATCAAACCAATCATCGGGTGCGAAGTCTACGTAGCTCCAGAAAGCAGATTTAATAAGTCTATTGAAAGAAAAGAAGCTAATTATCATCTTATTCTATTAGCAAAGAATAATCAAGGATATCAAAATTTACTTAAATTAGTTTCTTCATCTTATATAGATGGATTTTACTACAAACCAAGAATAGATAAAGAGATTTTAAAAAAAAATAGCCAAGGATTGATTGGATTATCCGCTTGCCTTAAAGGAGAGATACCTTCTTTTATTTTACAGAATAATCTGGAAATGGCTAAAAAAGCTGCTCGGGAATTCTTAACCATCTTTGAAGATGGTGATTTTTATCTGGAATTGCAGCAAAATGGAATGCCAGAACAGGAAATAGTTAATCGGGCTCTAATAGAAATTGGGAAAGAACTTTCCATTCCCCTGGTTGCTACCAATGATATCCATTATCTGAATCAAGAAGATTACGAAGCTCATGATATTTTACTTTGTATTCAAACAGTTACCAATTTAAATGATCCCAAAAGGTTAAAATTTGCAACCAATAAATTTTATTTTACTTCTCCCGAAGAGATGAAACAAAATTTTATGGAAGTTCCCCAAGCAATTGAAAATACCATTCAGATTGCTGAAAAATGCAATTTAGAAATTTCTTTTAAAAAGGCTCAACTTCCTAAATTTGAAGTCCCTCCTCATCAAACAGTAAACACTTATTTAAAGGAACTATGTTATGCTGGATTAGAAAAGAGATTTAAAGAAATCACTGATGGATTAAAAAAAAGATTGGAATATGAATTAGAAGTAATTGAAAAAATGGATTTTTCCACTTATTTTTTAATTGTTTGGGATTTTGTAAGATAT
The DNA here is from genome assembly GCA_002441285.1 of Candidatus Atribacteria bacterium UBA6251. GTDB lineage: Bacteria > Atribacterota > Phoenicimicrobiia > Phoenicimicrobiales > Phoenicimicrobiaceae > UBA6251. Next base: position 14,957 of record DJVR01000020.1, read on the forward strand.
GCAAAAGAGAATAAAATTATGGTGGGGCCTGGTAGAGGTTCTTCAGCGGGAAGCCTGGTAGCTTATTGCTTGGGTATTACCAATATCAATCCTATGGATTATGGTTTACTATTTGAAAGATTTTTAAATCCCGATAGAATAAGTATGCCAGATTGTGATATTGATTTTTGTTATGAGAGAAGAGCAGAAGTAATTGATTATGTTTCTAAAAAATATGGTAATGATCACGTTGCACAGATAATTACTTTTGGTACTATGGCTGCTCGAGCAGTTGTGCGAGACGTAGGTAGAGCATTGGGTATCCCTTATGCTCAGGTGGATAAAATTGCAAAAATGATTCCCTGGGAACCTAATATTACTATTGAAAAGGCATTAAATATTGAAAATCGTCTGAAAGAGTTGATGAAGAAAGATAAGCAAGTGCAAAAAATGATCAAGATTGCTTCCGCTTTAGAAGGATTATCCAGACATGCTTCAGTACATGCTGCAGGTATAGTTATTTCCCAGAAACCTCTAAATGAGTATCTTCCTTTACAGATAACTTCTGAGGGGGAAGTCTGTACTCAATTTGCAATGGAAGAATTAGAAGATTTAGGTTTGTTAAAGATGGATTTTTTAGGATTACGTACACTAACTGTAATTAGTAATACCTTAAAAATTATAAAACATACTCAAAATAAACAAATTGAAATCGATAATATTCCGCTAGATGATCAAAAAGTGTATACTATGCTATCGCGAGGTGAATGTACTGGAATTTTTCAACTGGAGAGTGAAGGAATGAGGGATTTAGTAAAAAGGCTTAAACCAGAGAGTATTGAAGATATAGGAGCACTATTAGCCCTCTATCGACCCGGTCCTTTAGGTAGTGGAATGATTGAAGATTTTATTAATCGAAAAAAGGGTGTAGTAAAGATTAATTATCCTCATCCTATTTTAGAACCAATTTTAAAAGAAACCTATGGAGTAATAGTATATCAAGAACAGGTAATGAAGATCGCCAGTGAATTAGCTGGTTTTAGTTTGGGGCAGGCAGATATTTTACGAAAAGCAATGGGCAAAAAACAAAAAGCAGTAATGGAAAAACAAAGAGAACTTTTTATCAAAGGAGCCCAGAAGAATAATATTGATAAAAAAATAGCTACCGAGGTCTTCGATTTAATCACTTATTTTGCGGGATACGGTTTTAACAAATCCCATAGTATCTCTTATGCCTTTATCTCCTATCAAACTGCTTATTTAAAAACTCATTTTCCAGTAGAATATATGGCTTCTTTACTCACCAGTATTATGGGGAATGATGAGAAGGTAGCTCTCTATATTAAGGAATGTAAAAATATGCAAATTGAAATATTGCCTCCAGATATTAACCAGAGTCTGGTAAATTTTACGGTAGTGGGAAAGAACTCCATTCGTTTTGGATTAGCCGCCATAAAGAATGTAGGAGAAAAAGCTATTAAAAATATTATTCAAGAACGCAAAAAAAATTCTACTTTCCAATCTTTATCAGATTTTTGTTCTCGAGTCGACTTAAGATTAGTTAATAAAAGGGTGATAGAAAGTTTAATAAAGTGTGGTGCTTTTGATTCTCTAGGTTTTAAGAGATCTCAACTTTTAAATATTCTTGACGATTGTATGAAAAGAGGACAAGAGTTACAAAAGAGTAAAAAGAATGGTCAAGTATCCCTTTTTGACCTGTTGTCGACTTCAGCAAAACAAAAAATAGAAAAGACCAAATATCAGGAAATGTTACCCGATATTCCAGAATTTGAGCGAAATAAATTGCTTTCTATGGAAAAAGAATTATTGGGATTATATATTTCTTACCATCCTTTACAAGATTATCAAAATCAATTAGAAAAAATAGTTACTATTACCTCCGCAAAGATAGATACTTTACCAGATAAAAGTAAGATCATCTTGGGAGGAATAATTAATAATTTAAAAAGAAAAAGCACTAAAAATGGAAATTTAATGGTTTTTTTAACCTTGGAAGATCTAGAAGGTATGATTGAGATAATAATTTTCCCCAAGGTGTATGAACAATATAAGGATTTATTACAAAAAGAAGCTATACTTATAATTGCCGGTCATCTAGATGTTTCGGAGGGAAAGACCAAGGCATTAGCTGAGGAGATATATTCTCTAGCAGAATACCTCCAGAAAAAAAATAATCTTGACCATAATAGATTTAAAAATCATCTAGAAAGCAATTATAAAGAACTGCACTTAATGATTGATGTAATCAATCAAACAGCTGAATCTCTAAAAAAGTTAAAAGAAATATTTAACGATAATCCTGGACATTGTCCAGTATATTTACATTTCAGAGATAACCATAAAGTCGTTACCCAGGCTATAGATAAAAAATTTGCAGTTAAGATTACCCCTGAATTAATTTCCAGCCTAACCTTACTTTTGAATAAGGAAGCAGTGTGGATAGAAGATAAGGAGAATAAAAAATCCTATTGAGGTAAAAAGATGTGGAAAGTTATTTATATAGCTAGAAATATTAATATTGCAAAAAATATTGAAAAGGTATTAAAAAAAGGGGAAATAGCCGTTACTTTAAGAAAGGTAGATATAATTGAAGATGGATTAGATGGAAATGTAGAAATTTTGGTACCTCAATTCGAAGCAGAAGAAGCTATCCATTTAGTGAATAGAACCTTACTTACCTTGGAGGGGATAGAAGAAGATTATGAGTAGAAGTGCCGAAGGTCGGAGTCGAACCGACATGAGCTTTAAGGCTCGCTGGATTTTGAGTCCAGTGCGTCTACCAATTTCGCCACTTCGGCAGGGAATGATTACTAGTAAAGAAATTATAAGTTAATTTACTGGTTATTGTCAAGAAAATAAGGAAAGAAAATGGAATTTAAAAATAGAAAAAAGTTTATTATTATTGATGGCCAAAGTCTTCTTTATCGAACCTTTTATGCCTTACCTTCTCTAACTACTTCGTATGGTCAAAGGGTTAATGCAGTATATGGCTTTACTGTAATCTTAAATAAATTAATTGAAGAGGAAAGCCCTGATTATCTGACTGTCGCTTTTGATACAGCTGTACCGACTTTTCGACATAAGGAATTTAAAGAGTATAAGATTAAACGTCCTAAAATGCCAGAAGAGTTACGCACTCAAATTCCTTTGTTACAAGAAATTCTTCATAGTTATAATATTTATATTTGTGCACTCGAGGGATATGAGGCCGATGATATTATTGGAACTTTGGTAAAAGAAGCGGAAAAGAGAAATATTCAATCTTTGATTGTTACTGGAGACAAAGATGCTTTTCAACTCATTTCTCCCCTTACTCAAGTGATGAATACTGTAAAAGGAATAAGTGAAGTAAGATTGTATAATCGAGAAAGCATTTTGAAGAAGTATGGCCTTGAACCGGAGAGGATAACAGATTTTATAGCTTTAAAAGGAGATCCTTCAGATAATATTCCAGGTGTTCCCGGGATTGGAGAAAAAACTGCCGTAGCTTTAATTTTAAAATTTGGTAATCTAGATAACCTTCTGCAGAATATTGGTCAAGTTACCCCTCCATCCCTAAGAGATAAATTAAATGAATATCAAGAACAGATTCTGCTTAGCAAAAGATTAGCTACTATTGTTACTGATGTTCCCCTAGAATTTCAATGGGAAGATTTTAAGATAACCCTCCCTAATTATTTATCTCTACTAAAAATATTTGGTAAGTTGGAATTTAAAAATTTAATGCAAAAGATTTCTTCTCAATATAAATCTCCTGAAAAAGATATAGATTATACCCTGATAGAAACTGAAGAACAATTAAACGAATTGAGTTCTCTGGTAAAAAAAGAAAGATATTTTTCTTTTCAATTAATTACTTCTTCATTATCAACTATTAATACTAAAATAAAAGGGATTGCTTTTAGTTTTAAAAAAGATAAAAATTATTATCTACCGTTAGCTTTTGAAAATTTAGTTGAGGAAACAAACTACCATTTTCCAGAAAAAGGAATTTTGAAAATAGCTCCCTTTTTTCAGGATCAAGAAATCTATAAAGTCGGATATGATTTAAAAGATAGTTTTATCCTTTTAAACAATTATCAGATTAACTTGCAAGGAGACAATTTTGATATCTTAATTGCTGCTTATCTTCTGGATCCTTCTCAGGAAAATTATAATTTATCTGATCTATTGTGGAAATATCTGGGATATTTTAAAAAAGAAGAAGGGAAAGGAGAAGAAAGCAGTAAATCAGATTTAAAAAATATCTGTCTAAATACTCAATGGCTACTAGAATTAAAAGAAATTTTAGAGAAAGAATTGAAGGAAAAGAGATTGTTTTCTTTATTCCAGGATATTGAATTACCCTTAAGCCGAGTGTTAGCCAGGATGGAGATAACCGGTTTCAAGATTGATATCGATTTTTTAAACAATTTGTCCATTGAAGTAAATTTGCGTTTAAAAGAATTAAAAGAGAGTATTTATCATCTAGCTGGATGTAAGTTTAATATTAATTCCCCAAAGCAATTAAGTAAAGTACTTTTTGAAGTTTTACACTTACCCGTGATCAAGAAGACTAAAACTGGACCTTCAACCGATTCCTTTGTTTTAAATACCTTGGCACCTCAACATAATATTATTTCATTACTTTTAGAACATCGGGAATTAGAAAAACTAAAAAATACCTATATAGATAAATTGCCTCTCTTGATAAATAGTCAAACCGGGCGGATTCATACCTCTTTTCATCAAACGATTACTTCTACAGGAAGACTGAGTAGCAGTAATCCTAACCTTCAGAATATTCCTATTAGAACTGAAATGGGGAAAAAAATAAGAAAAGCCTTTATTGCTGAAAAAAATTTTATCCTATTATCTGCTGATTATTCCCAAATTGAACTTCGTATTCTGGCTCACTTATCTGGTGACCAAAATTTACGGGAAGCATTTCTCAAAAATGAAGATATTCATACCCGTACTGCTGCTGATATATTTGAACTAGAACCTGATTTAATTAATGAAAAAATGAGAAGGATGGCAAAAACTATTAATTTTGGGATAATCTATGGAATGAGCAGTTATGGTTTAGCGAAGAGCCTGGGTATTAATAGAGAAGATGCAGAGAATTATATTTTTAATTATTTTCAAAAATTTCCCGAAGTAAAATATTTTATTGAAAACAAAATAAAAGAAGCAAGACAGCTGGGTTATGTACTTACTTTACTTAACAGAAGAAGATATTTAACAGGCATTAATAGCCCCGATAAAAATATTCGAGAATTTAATGAAAGAATTGCGATTAATACTCCCATCCAAGGAAGTGCTGCCGATTTAATTAAGCTGGCGATGATTAAAATAGATCAGTATATTCAGAAGAAAAAGCTAAAAAGTAAATTGCTTTTACAGATTCATGACGAATTAATTCTTGAAGTGGAAGAAACTGAATTAGAAGAGGTTAAAGGTTTGGTAAAAGATATAATGGAGAATGCCTTGCCTCTATCAGTTCCTTTGGTGGTTAATCTAAAAACTGGAAGCAATTGGGCTGAGCTTGATTAAAAAGTACTAAAAGTAAGGTTTTTTGAGTAATTTAAAAGATTTAAATTATTACTTAGTAATATTATTTTCTGTTTTATTATCTATTTAACTCTATTTTTATTATAAATATTTTTAATAATGTTAAGGGGGAAATTTTATTTGATTATTGGACTTACCGGTGGTATTGGTAGTGGAAAAAGTACGGTAGCTCAAATGTTTGAAGAATTAGGAGCTGAAATTCTCGATGCCGATAAAATTGGACACCAATTAATATTACCTCATACTCCGGTTTGGGAAAAAATAGTTTCTTCTTTTGGAAAAGATATCTTACAAAAAGATCTGTATATAAACAGAAAAAAATTAGGAAATTTAGTCTTTAACGATTATAGATTATTAAAAAAATTAAATGAAATTATGCATCCCCAGATCATCAAGATAATAGAAGAAAAAATAAGAAAAGAGAAAAGTAAAAAATGCCAGAATGATTTAGATAAAAGTATATTAATTATTGAGGCAGCCCTAATTTATGAAACTAAACTAGAAAAATTGATGGATAAAATAATCGTCGTATCTATTCAAGAAGAAGAACAGATTAAGCGTTTAAGAGAGAGAAATGCCTTATCAAGAGAAGATATCCTAAAAAGGATTAGGGCTCAGTTTCCTTTGGAAGAAAAAATAAAAAAGGCTGACTATATAGTCGATAATAATCATTCTTTGGACTGTACCCGGAAACAAGTAAAAAGAATCTGGGCAGAACTTATCCAGAAGAGATAATTTTAAAAAAGTATTCAGATTAAGGAGGCTTAATTATGAACTTAACTGAAACTATCCAGGCAGCTAAAGGTGAAATAAAAGCGGATATATTGCTAAAAAATGGGAAGTTGATTAATGTTTTTTCTGGAGAGATTTACAATGCTGATGTGGCTATATATCAGGATTTAATTGTGGGGATAGGAGAAGGATATGAAGCACAGGAAGTAATTGATATTTCTAATAGGTATCTTTCTCCTGGTTTTATGGATGGGCATATTCATATAGAAAGCTCAATGGTAAGGATAGCAGAATTTGCCAGAGCAGTTGTCCCTTTAGGTACTACTTCAGTTATTATAGACCCTCATGAAATAGCCAATGTATTGGGGCTGGAAGGTATTCGCTATATGCTGGAATCTAGTAAATATGTTCCACTTGATGTTTTTATAATGTTGCCTTCATGTGTTCCTGCTTCTCCTTTAGGTTCTTCCGGGGCTGATTTAGGGGTCAACGACCTTTATCCACTTTTAGAAAAAAAATGGATCTTAGGGTTAGGAGAGATGATGAATTTCCCTGGAGTAATTAATCAGGACCCCGAAGTATTGAATAAAATAGTAGTTTCTAATCGTAAATGTATTGATGGCCATGCCCCAGGATTATCTGGAAAAGAACTTTGTGCATATATTGCAGCGCAGGTGAGATCAGATCATGAATGTACAACTATTTCAGAAGCTTTGGAGAAAATGAGGTTAGGTATGTATATTATGTTAAGGGAGGGATCGGTCACTAGGAATTTAAATGATTTACTCCCGCTCCTTAATCATAAAAATTCCCGAAGGTGTTTCTTTTGCTGTGACGATCGTCATCCTAAAGATTTAATTGAAGAGGGGCATATTAATTATTTAATTAAAACTACTTTAAAGAAGGGTATTGATCCAATTACTGCTATTAGACTAGCAACTTTGAACACTGCTGAATATTTTAAACTAAAAAATCTGGGGGCGATTGCCCCTGGATATATTGCTAACCTGGTAGTCTTTGACAATTTTGAGGATTTTAATATCTTAAAAGTTTTTAGAAAAGGAAAGTTAGTTGCTGAAAATGGGAAATTAAAAGAATTGGAAAGGCAGCCCTTAGATGTACCGATTAGGGGATCAGTAAACATAAAAAATTTAACTTTGGAAGATTTTAAGCTTGTAGCTAGGGGAGAAAAATGTAGAATAATTAAATTGCAACCTAAAAGTATTATTACGGAAATGGAGATTGATTCTCCTAAAATGGTTAATCATTTGGTGGTATCTGATCTAAAAAGAGATATTTTAAAGATAGCAGTGATAGAAAGGCACCATGCTTCTCCACAGGTGAGTTTAGGTTTGGTAAAAGGATTTGGTCTTAAGAAAGGTGCCATAGGTTCTTCGGTAGCTCATGATTCTCATAATATTATTATAATTGGTACCAACGATAGGGATATGTTAAAAGTCGCCAAACATATTGCCAACATGGGAGGAGGATTGGCCTTAGCAGCAGCAGAAAAGATTGTAGGTTCTTTGCCTTTACCCATAGCCGGTTTAATGTCTGATTTACCTCTTTTCGAGGTGAAAAAAAGAATGGATTATCTGGATAAAATATCTAAGGAATTAGGAATTTCTATGCATAATCCTTTTATGTGTCTAGCTTTTCTCTCTTTAGAAGTAATTCCCTATCTAAAAATTACTAATAAAGGACTAGTGGAGGTTAATAAATCGAAAATAGTAAATTTATTTATAGAATAAATCAATACCAGAGTACTCGTTAAGTTATATTTAATCATTCAAATGACTATAATTAAAATAAGAAAGTGTAATCCACGAAATTTTTTTGATTAATTTCAATTTTTTACTTAAAAGATCAGATGTTAATAAAAATTTCATTTTACTCTTTATGGGAAATAAGATTAAGTGTATAATATTTAAGAATTTATATTTGGAAAGCAATCTTTCCTTATAGATCAATCCTGTTTATTTAATAGATAAGGTAATAAAATGAAATCCTCTTTTCAATTAGTTGCTAATTATTCTCCTCAAGGAGACCAACCCCAGGCTATTAAAAAGTTAATAGATGGAATAAAAAAAGGTTTTCAATTCCAAACTCTATTAGGAGTTACTGGTTCAGGAAAAACCTTTACTATGGCAAATGTGATTCAAGAATTTCAGTTACCTACTCTGGTGATTTCGCATAATAAAACACTTGCCGCTCAGTTATGTAACGAATTCCGATCTTTTTTCCCTTACAATGCAGTAGAGTATTTTGTTAGTTATTACGATTATTATCAGCCAGAGGCATATTTACCTCGAACAGATACTTATATAGAAAAAGATTCTTCTATTAATGAAGAAATTGATAGATTGAGATTATCAGCCACCAGCTCTTTACTACAGAGAAAGGATGTAATTATCGTAGCCAGTGTATCCTGTATTTATGGCTTGGGTTCGCCAGAAGATTATCAAGAATTAGTATTAATTATGAAAAAGGGCAATTCTTATTCTCGGGATAAATTATTAGAACGATTAATTGATCTCCATTACGAAAGGAATGATATTGATTTTCATCGTGGTACTTTTAGAGTCAATGGAGATGTAATTGACATCTTCCCCTCTTATCTGGAATATGCTTTTAGAGTAGAGTTATGGGGAGATGAAATAGAAAATCTTTCCGAAATAAATCCTTTGACTGGCAAAATACTTTCCCGTAAAGAAAGCTTAATTATTTACCCGGCTAAACATTTTGTTACTACTCGACCTAAATTGGAAAGGGCAATTACTTCCATTCAAGAAGAATTAAAACAAAGATTAATTTATCTTGAAAAGGCAGGAAAGTTATTGGAGGTACAGAGGTTGAAGCAAAGAACAGAATATGATTTAGAAATGCTAAGGGAAGTAGGATATTGTTCTGGAATAGAAAATTATTCTCGCCATCTAAGTAATAGAAAGGAAGGAGATCCACCAGCTACTTTACTGGATTATTTTCCAGAAGATTTTTTAATCTTTATCGATGAATCTCATGTTACCATTCCTCAACTTAAAGGAATGGTTTATGGTGACCATTCTAGAAAGAATAACCTGGTTGAATACGGTTTTCGTTTACCTTCCGCCTATGATAATAGACCTTTATATTTTAAAGAAATTGAGAAATATATGAAAAAAGTCATCTTTGTATCTGCTACACCAGCTGAATACGAATTGAAAAAGAGTCAACAAGTAGTTGAACAGATTATTCGACCTACTGGATTAGTTGATCCAGAAGTTATTCTAAGACCTGCACGAAATCAGGTGGATAATTTAATTGGTGAAATTAAAAAAAGAACCATAAAAGGAGAAAGAATACTAGTTACTACCTTAACTAAAAGAATGGCAGAAAATTTAGCAGAATATCTGGAAGAGATAGAAATAAAAGTAAGCTATTTACATTCAGAAATAGATACTTTAGAAAGAATAAATATTTTGAAAGATTTGAGGTTGGGGAAAATTAATGTTCTAGTTGGGGTAAATCTTTTAAGAGAAGGATTAGATTTGCCAGAGGTATCTCTAGTGGCAATCTTGGATGCTGATAAAGAAGGATTTTTAAGATCAGAAACTTCTTTAATTCAGACTATGGGAAGAGCAGCTCGTCATATCCATGGTACTGTAATTCTCTATTGTGAAAATATTACTGGTTCTATTCATAGAGCGGTAGAGGAAACAAATCGTAGAAGAAAAATACAATTAGAATATAATAAAAAATTTAACATAGTTCCTCAGTCTATTACTAAGCCAATCCAGGAATTTATTCTTGGGGAGGAATTAATAAATTACTCTTCAGATTTAATGATTAAGGAAGATAAAAACAAATATATTAGTCAAAATAATTTAGATTTATTAATCGATTCATTGACCAAAGAAATGAAGCAAGCAGCTAAAAATCTAGATTTTGAACAAGCGGCTTTATTACGTGATGAAATTAAAAGATTAAAAAAAGAGAAGACTTTATTCGGGAGAATAAAATAAGAATAATCGTTAGTGAATAGGGTATAGAATTTATTACCTCATATTTAACCAAGAAAATAGGGATCAGCAGAAAGAATTAAAAAGCTAAAATATCAAATAATAGACCTATAGTCTACAACGATAAACGAAAAATGAAAAAATAAAAACTAAAACTTAAAGTTAAAAAAAGATTTTAGAATTTTGAATTACAGTTATATCTTCTTTATTTTAATTTTTTAAGTCGAATGGTGATAATATTATTATATAATATCTTAATAATTAATGAATTAAATTAATAGACAGGCCATACGCCTGTCTTACTACTGATTAAAGACTATTCAATAACGACTAATTAGGGGTGAATTATTAGGTGGCTAAGACGAAGATAATAATTAAGGGTGCTCGAGAACATAATTTAAAAAACATTAATTTAGAAATTCCTCGAAATAAATTAGTAGTAATAACCGGGCTAAGTGGATCAGGTAAGTCTTCCTTAGCCTTTGACACTATTTATGCTGAAGGACAGAGAAGATATATTGAATCTTTGTCCTCTTATGCCAGACAATTTATGGAAAGAATGAAAAAACCAAATGTTGATTATATTGAGGGTCTATCTCCGGCTATTTCCATCGATCAGAGAAAAGCTAGTAAAAATCCACGTTCTACTGTAGGCACAGTTACTGAGATTTATGATTATTTAAGGCTTATCTTTGCTCGAATTGGAGTGCCTCATTGCCCGAAGTGTGATCGAAGAATTTACAGTCAGACAGTTGAACAGATAGTGGACCAGATTCTTAGTATTCCAGCAGGAAAGAAGATAAAAATATTAGCCCCGGTAGTGCGTTTTAAAAAAGGAGAACATAGAAAGATTTTTGAAGAGATCAGAAAAAAAGGTTTTGTTCGGGTAAGAGTAGATGGAATAATTTATGAAATAGAAGATGATATCAAGATGGATCGATATAAGAATCATAATATTGAAGTAATAGTAGATAGATTAATCATTAAACCAGACATTACTACTAGACTAGCTGGCTCACTGGAAACTGCTTTATATCTTGGAGAAGGATTGGTTATAATAAGTATAGAGGGAGAAGAAGAAAAGATGTTTAGCTCAAAGTTTTCTTGCCCTCATTGTGGGATTAGTTTACCAGAAATTGCACCGCGTATCTTCTCTTTTAATAGCCCTTATGGAGCCTGTCCAGAATGCAGTGGTTTAGGAATAAAAATGGAATTTTCCCCAGAGTTAGTTGTTCCGGATCAGAGTAAATCAATCTTGCAAGGAGCTTTAGCTCCCTGGGGAGAGATAAAAGGAAAATACTTATATCACCTTTTAAAAGGATTAGCAGATTTTTATCACTTTAATCTGAACGAACCCTTTGAAAAATTAAAACCGGAAATTCAAAATATAATCTTATATGGATCTCCAGATAGGATACCTTTTAAATATAAGAACGATCGGGAAAATTCATTTTGGTTTCACGAGGATTGTTTTGAGGGGGTAATTAATAATTTAAAAAGAAGATATCGTGAATCTAAATCTGATTATGTTCGTGAAGAGATACAAAAATTCATGGCTATTCATCAATGTCCTTCCTGCCAAGGAAAGAGATTGCGACCGGAAAGTCTAAAAATAACTATTGATGGCTTTTCTATTGCAGATGTTGCTAATTGGTCAATAAAAAAATGTTACGATTTTTTTAATAATTTAAAACTTTCGGAAAGAGAACTATTAATTTCACAACAAATATTGAAAGAAATAAAAAGTCGATTATATTTTTTAATTAATTTAGGTTTGGATTATTTAACTTTATCTAGAGCTTCTTCAACCTTGGCTGGTGGGGAAAATCAACGTATTCGTTTGGCTACTCAAATTGGTACCAGCCTTACTGGAGTATTGTATATCTTGGACGAGCCTAGTATTGGATTACATCAAAGAGATAATTATAAACTTTTAGAAGCACTTTTAAAATTAAGAGATTTAGGTAATACGGTAATAGTTATTGAACATGATGAAGCTACTATAAAAAAAGCTGATTATATTATAGATTTAGGTCCAGGAGCTGGAATTCATGGGGGATACATAGTAGCTCAAGGACCCTATGAGGATATTATGCAAAACTCCCATTCTCTTACTGGAAGATATTTAAGTAAAATAAATAAAATTGAGTTACCTTCACAAAGAAGAAAAGGGAATGGGAAAGTTTTAAAGATTTGGGGAGCCAGACAATATAATCTAAAAAATATTGATATAACTATTCCTCTGGGTACTTTTACCTGTATTACTGGTGTATCTGGCTCTGGAAAGAGTACCTTGGTTGAAGAAATAATTTATAAAGCTCTAATGAAAGAGCTTTATCATAGTAGAATACAGCCTGGTTTTTATGAAAGGATACAAGGAGCAGAAAATATTGACAAAGTAATAATTATCGATCAATCTCCAATTGGCCGCACTTCTCGCTCCAATCCTGCTACTTATACCGGAACTTTTACTCCTATAAGAGAAGTTTTTGCTAAAACAAAAGAAGCCCGGATTAGAGGATATAAAGCTGGAAGATTTAGCTTTAATTTAAAAGGAGGAAGATGTGAAGCTTGCCAGGGTGGAGGCATTATTAAAATTGAAATGTATTTTTTACCAGATGTTTATATCCCCTGTGAAGTTTGTAAAGGAAAAAGGTTTAATCGCGAAACTCTGGAGATAAAATACAAAGATAAAAATATTTCAGAAATATTGGATATGACCGTTGAAGAGGCATTAAATTTTTTTCAAGACCATACTGCTTTACAACATAAATTAAGAACGCTATATGATGTAGGATTAGGTTACATAAAATTAGGACAATTTGCTACCACTTTATCTGGTGGAGAAGCTCAACGGGTAAAATTAGCCCGAGAGCTAAGCAGTAGAAGCACTGGAAAAACTATTTACCTTTTAGATGAACCAACTACCGGTTTACATTTTGATGATGTAAAAAAATTATTAAATGTTTTACATCGTTTAGTCAATTCTGGAAATACTATTTTGGTTATAGAACATAATTTAGAGGTGATCAAATCAGCAGATTATATTATTGACTTAGGACCGGGAGGAGGAGAAGAAGGAGGGAAGATAGTTGCGCAAGGTACTCCTGAGCAAATATCAAAATCTTCGCAATCTTTTACTGGAAAATTTTTAAAAGAGGTCCTGGATTAGAATTATTTTTATTGGAAAAAGAGCCCAAAATTTTTAAATAAGAGAAGGATAATAATTTGATTAATGAGTTTAAAGCTAAAATAAAAGAATTACCTGAAAATAGTGGGGTATACTTTTTTAAAAATAAAGATGACCAAATTATTTATATCGGGAAGGCCAACTCACTTAAAAATAGAGTTGCTTTCTATTTTAACCAAACTTCTAATCTCTCACCAAAAATAAGCAAGATGGTTAATGAAATTAGAAATATTGAATTTATCTCCACTACTTCTGAGGTAGAAGCTATAATCTTAGAACGAAAAATGATCAAACAATATCATCCTTATTATAATTCGCAATTGAAAGATGATAAAAGTTTTCCTTATATAAAAATTACCAGACAAGATATTTTCCCCCGTATACTATTTTATCGAAAAACCAAACAAGAGATAAAAGATTTAAAAGCTATTAATTATGGACCTTTTGTTGATGCTGAAGCCACTAGAGAAGTCATTAAAATATTGAGAAAGATATTTCGAGTTAGGGGATGTAGTAATAGAAAATTTAAACAAGCCAAAATATGTCTTGATTACCATCTAAATCTATGTTCTGCTCCTTGTGTAGGATTAATTGGAGTTAATGAATATCAAAAAAAAATAAAAGAAATTTGTATGATTTTGGAAGGCAAACAAAGGAAATTGCTGTCTTTACTTTATCAAGAAATGAAAAAGGAATCCCAGAGATTGAATTTTGAGAAAGCAGCAAAAGTAAGAGATAAAATCAAAGTTCTTGAAGAAATATTAAAGATTACCAAACAGGATTATCTATTTAAACAATTTCCAGAAGGGTATAGAATAAAAAATATTAAAGAGGAGGAAAAGAAAGAGATAAGAGATAGGGAAATAGCTCTCCTTGAATTAAAAGAGAGATTAAATTTAAATCAAATACCCGAAAGAATCGAAGCCTTTGATATATCTAATATACAGGGCAAATTGGCGGTAGGTTCTCTGGTAGTATTTGAAAAAGGAAGACCAAATAAAAAGGACTATCGCAGATTTCGGGTAAAAAAAGTAAATTATGCCGATGACTATGCTATGTTACAAGAAGTTACTGCCAGAAGGTATAAAAGATTAATCCAAGAAAAAGAAAAGTTACCCGATTTAATATTAATTGATGGAGGAAAAGGACAGCTTAATGCAGTTAATGAAGTTTTAAAAAGATTAAATTTATCTGTTCCTTTATTCAGTATTGCAAAGAGAGAAGAAGAAATTTATCAGGTAGGAAATAATCAACCTATCATTTTGTCTTCAGATTCTCCTTCCTTATTTCTAATGCAAAGAATCCGCGATGAAGCTCACAGATTTGCCCTTGCTTATCATAGGAGAATTAGAAATAAAGAGATTAGAAGATCAAAATTAGATATAATACCAGGAATTGGAGAAAAAAGAAAAAGATTGTTACTAAAATATTTTCCTGATATTGAGAAAATTAAGAGTGCTTCACTTGAGGAAATAAGTAAAATTCCTGGTATAGGAGAAAAAACAGCCCAAAAAATTAAGACTATTTTGGAGGTAAGAATATGATAATAAATTATTATGATAAAAAACCAGTAATAGATCAGGAAGCATTTGTTGCTGAGAATGCTACTCTTATCGGAGAAGTGATAGTAAAGAAAAATGCCAGTATCTGGTATCAGACAGTCTTGAGAGGAGACATTGCCCCGATTATTATTGGTGAAAATACTAGTATACAGGATGGGACTATAATTCACTGCGCAGAAGAAATACCTACCGTAGTAGGGAATAATGTCACTGTAGGTCATCAAGTTGTTCTTCATGCCTGTAAAATTGGAGATTATTCTTTGATTGGAATGGGTGCAGTGGTTTTAGATGAAGTAGAAATTGGAGAAGCAGCTATAGTCGGAGCAGGAGCCCTAGTTGCTCCACGTACTAAGATACCCCCCCATTCTTTAGTAATGGGAGTACCTGCCAAGATAGTACGAAAATTAAGAGCGGATGAAATATTAAAAATGGAAAGACATGTTCAGGAATACATAAAATTAATGAAAAAATATAAATCAAATCCTGCTGAACAATTTAAATTTTAATTTAGAATATTTTATAAGAATTTATTTGAAAGTTTTTAATTAAATTAGCTATAATGAAATTAATTATTCATCTGGGATACAGTTTTACAATTTATATAAGTCGATTAATCTTTATGGATAGGAATGAGAGGTTATGTCGATTAATGGGGGTAAAATAAAATGAAAAATAAATCGGTAGCAGATCTAGCTTATGAGATATTAAGTAAGTATAAAAAACCCTTACATTATAGAAAGATAACCGAAGAACTACTCAAGATAAAGCCTTTAAAAGTTAAAGAACCTTGTTATACAGTCAATGCGTCAATGAGCGGAGATAAAAGGTTTATGCGTGCCAAAAGAGGAATATGGGGTTTAGTAAAATGGAAATATAAAGATGCCAATATTAAATATTCTCTTACCAGTTATTGTTTAAAAGATGGAGCTGTCTTTTTAACCAGTTATATGAAACCATATTTCCCCAAGGATGAAAAAGGAATAGAAGTAATTTTTCTCGATAAAAATGGAGAAGAAATAGAGGCAAGAGTAAATTATCAGTTAAATCGCATTATTGGTTTAAAGAAATGGTATGAAAAAAAGAGATTAAAAGTGAATGATGTAATTTACATTGGGTTAATTGACTATGATCGACGAAAATATTTTTTAGTAACTGAGAATGAAACAGTGGGAGAATTTTCGGAAAACCTGAAAGAAAGAATGGTAGAGATTTTAGAAGAAGAAGGGCAGCCTTTACCTTATAAAGAAATAAATAAAAGATTGTTAGAGTTTAATGCTACTAACCATAACTTATTTCAGAGTTCTATCAAAGATATTTTAGAAAAAGATAAAAAATTTGTGCAGAAAAAAGAAGACTATTGGGGATTATTTGACTGGCTTAACGAGTTTGAACAATTAGAATATGAACTATTTCATTCTGAAAATGATGAACAATTTAAGAATGCAATTTTGAAAGCTTTTAGTTATTTAGGCTTTGAAAGTTCTATAATTTCTGAAGGAAAATCATCTTTCATCCTGGCTAATGCCTGGCTAGATTATGAGAGTTATCATTTAATTATTGAAGGATGGAATAATAAGGGATCTAATGACCAAAAATATACTGATTTTGCTTACTGGGAAGACTGGGGGAAAGTAAAAGAAAAATATGATGCAAATTCTTTAACCATTATTGCTCCTCATTTTAATTATTCCAGATTAGTTGAGTGGGTAAAAAAATATAATTTTATTTTATGTGAATTAAAATGGCTAAATATACTCTTAAAAGAACACCAAAAGATACCCTTTTCCTTAATTAGTCTAAAAACTTTTTTTCAGAGTTCAAATAACATCGAATCTAATCTTAAAAAACTTATTCAACAAAGAGAGGTTTATTATCAAAAGATTAACCTGATTAATTTGATGATTAAAATTTTAATAGAAAATAATCAAAAAAAATCATTTCTTACTCCAGAGTCGTTAACCAGAATTATTAATCAAAAAAGAATAAAAAATTCTGAATATCAAGAAATAGCGATCTCGGAAATTAAGGAAATATGTAAACTACTTTCTCAGGAACCAATTAATATTTTAAAAATTAGCGAGGAAGATAATATTATATTGAGTTTCAATCTTGAACTAGCAAGGAAAAGATTGGAAAAAATTATCGATGGCATATTTTAATCTGCTTTAGATTATTTAAGAAAAAATATTGGAATTGGAAAAAAGGAGGAAACGGTAAATGAAGATAAAATGGCTAGGACATGCTTCTTTTTTAATTGAAAACGAAAGAGGAATAAGAATAATTACTGATCCATTTGACGAAACTCTGGGATATAAATTACCTCATCTTAGAGCCCATATTGTTACCATCAGTCATGAACATTTCGATCATAACTATGTTCGAGGAGTAAAAGGGAGACCTGTAGTATTTAAAGGCGAAGTGCAAAGGGAATCCCACAAGATGCAATTTAGGGGAATTTCTTCTTATCATGATAGCGTTTTTGGGGCAAAAAGAGGGGTCAATACAATTTTTCATATGCTGATAGATGATTTAAATTTATGTCATTTAGGGGATTTAGGGCATCTACTAAGTTTAGATAAAATAAAAGAAATTGGACCAGTAGATATTTTATTTTTACCCATCGGTGGATTTTATACCATAAATCACCAACAAGCTACTCAGATAATGGAGGACCTCCAGCCCAGAATTACTATTCCAATGCATTATAAGACCGAGGTTATTAAATTTCCTATAGATACTGAAGAGCCTTTTTTGCGGGGTAAAAAAAATGTAAAAAGGGTAGAAGATAAAGAAATTGAAATTTTTAAAGATAACTTACCTTCAGAAAACCAGATTATTGTTTTACCCTGGAAATAAAAAGGAAATATAGATATAATATTTTTGGTTAATTTGATTTTCACTCAGATCAGATAAGACCAAAAGTAAAAAATATTACTATAAAAAGGAGAATTATGACTAAATATATATTTATTACTGGCGGTGTTGTCTCTTCATTAGGAAAAGGTATATCTGCTTCTTCTATTGGTAGATTATTAAAGAGTAGAGGATTAAATGTTTCTATTCAAAAAATCGATCCATATTTAAATGTAGATGCAGGAACTATGAATCCTTTTCAACATGGAGAGGTTTTTGTAACCGAAGATGGAGCAGAAACAGATTTAGATTTAGGTCATTATGAAAGATTTATTGATAAAGATTTATCTGAACAAAATAGTATTACTACTGGGAAAATATACCGATCGGTTATTTCCAAAGAAAGAAAAGGTGATTTTTTAGGAGCCACTGTTCAGGTAATACCCCATATTACTGATGAGATAAAATCGAATATTCAAAGAGTTGGTGAAAGTGATAAAGAAGGTGTAGATGTAGTAATAGTGGAGATTGGGGGAACGGTTGGAGATATAGAAAGTCTACCTTTTTTGGAAGCCATTAGACAATTTAAGAAAGACGTTGGGAAAGAGAATGTTTTATATATTCATGTTACCTTTATTCCTTATATCACAGCAGCTAAGGAATTAAAATCTAAACCCACCCAGCATAGTGTAAAACAACTAAGAGAAATTGGAATTCAACCAGATATTATTATCTGCCGCTCCCAGGTAAAAATTACCCAAGAAATAAAAAATAAAATTTCTTTATTTTGTGATATTAAAAAGGAAGAAATAATCGAAGCTCATAATGTTCAATCTATTTATGAAATACCTTTGATCTTTGAAAAACAAGGACTGGGAGATTTAATAGTTAAATTATTAGATTTAAAATGCCAAAAACCGAATTTAGAAGAGTGGAAGAGTTTAGTAAATAAAGTTTATCATCCCCAAAAAGAGGTCTATATTGGACTAGTAGGGAAATATATTGGTTTAAAAGATGCTTATATCAGCATTACCGAAGCCCTTCTGCATGCAGGAATTGAAAATCTTTGTAGAGTAGTGATAAAGAAAATAGATTCAGATAAAGTAAATTCTGAGTCAGTTTCAGAATTATTAAAAGATTTAGATGGTATCTTAATCCCGGGAGGTTTTGGGATAAGGGGAATTGATGGTAAAATTACTACCGCAAAGTATGCTCGGGAAAATAGAATTCCTTTTTTTGGAATATGTGTGGGGATGCAATGTGCAGTCATTGAATTTGCTCGTAATATCCTTTCCTGGAAGAGAGCTAATAGTACCGAATTTGATCCTCATACACCTTTTCCCATCTTTGATTTGCTTCCTGATCAGAAAAAAATTACTGAAAAGGGAGGCACTATGAGACTGGGGTCTTATCCTTGCAAATTAACTAAAAATACCTTTTCCTTTAAAGCCTATCAAGCTGCAATTGTTTATGAAAGACATCGTCATCGTTATGAATTTAATAATTTATATCATCAAAAATTTGCTCAAAAAGGAATGGTATTAAGTGGAATATGCCTGGACTTAAACCTAGTAGAAATAATTGAAATAAAAGATCATCCCTGGTTTGTAGGAGTGCAGTTTCATCCAGAGTTTAAATCACGACCCAATCGTCCTCATCCTTTATTTAGAGATTTTATTAAAAAGGCTTTAGAAAATAGAGAAAATAAAAACAAAGCTAATTAATTTTGTGTTAAAAAAATTGTTGGATATTTATTTTCCAAATTAATTAAATAAAAAGAAGGGAAAAAGATGTTAAATGCTATAATATTAGCTGGTTCTAGTCATAAAGGCCCTCTGGAAATAACTACCCAGGTAAGCAACAAAGCTTTGATTAAGTTTAATAATCGCCCGGTAGTAGATTATATAATAGATGCCTTAAACAATTCAAAGTATGTAGATCGGATTGTAATGGTGGGTCCGGAAGAGGAATTAAGCTCGCTAATTCGACCAAGAGTAGAAAAGATTTTAAAACCAGGGAAGAGTATTATCGAAAATTTGGAAATTGCAGTTCAATATTTTAATTCTGAGGATCTCATCCTAATTCTTACCTCCGATATTCCTTTAATTAATGAAATGGCTATTGATGAGTTTATTGCTCTATGTTTGGAAAAGAAAGCATCGCTGGCTTATCCTATAATTACTAAAGAAGAAATTATTAATAAATACCCGGAAGCACAAAGAACTTATGTAAAAATAAAAGATGGAGTGTTTTGTGGAGGAAATATCATTTTGATAAAGCCAGAAATTTTTTTCCAGAAGAAAGAAATTATTGAACAGTTATACAAGAATCGGAAGGCAGCCTGGAAATGGGCTGGATTATTTGGCTATAATTTTATTTTAAAATTTATCTTTAACAAGATAACTATCCCTGAGATAGAAGAAAAAGTATCTCAATTAGTGGGTTTTAATTCTGTAGCGGTAAAGATTTCTCACCCGGAAATGATGATGGACTTAGATAAACCAAGTGATTATCAGGTTATTAAACAATACTTGGAAGGATAAAAGATATTACTTAAAAAAAAATTAAAAATAAAAAATTGTTTGTATTATTTAAAAAATAATGATAGAATAAGTTAGAATGTTATCGATCAATTCAAAAAATGAAAATCCTCAATTATCCTCTTTATACAATCAAGTAAGTTTTGAAAAATTTGAGTTATTTCATTAAGAGAATTTTGATGATAGGATTTATTAATTATCAAAGATTTGAATTTTATGGCAAAAAAAAGAAAATTCGATTAACCATATACACATTGATTATCTCAAGATGATTTTTATTAAGAGGTTCAGTGTTGCTAAGACTATTATCTAGTTTTATTTTTTAAAATCACTATCTATTCTTTAAAAAATAAGGAGGCTTTATAAATTGTTATTGACTGAGTTAAAAGAAAAAAAGATGACTGAATTGTGCAAGATAGCCAAGGAATACGAAATAAATAATTTTTCTCGCATAAAAAAGAATGATTTAATCTTTAAAATACTTCAGGCAGAAGCTGAAAAAAAAGGCCATATGTTTTCTGAAGGTATTTTAGAAATTATGAATGAAGGATTTGGTTTTTTAAGAACCGGGGGTTATTTGCCCAGTGGAAATGATATATATATTTCTCCTTCGCAAATTAAAAGATTTAATCTTAGCAATGGTGATTTAGTTTCTGGCGAAGTTAGATCTCCTAAGGAAGGTGAGAGATATTATGCTCTTTTAAAAATTGAAGCAATAAATTACGAAGATCCTGAATTAGCTAAATCCAGAATCGATTATGAAAATCTTACTCCTTTATTTCCTGACCAGATGATAAGATTAGAATTTAAAAAAGATGAATTATCTACCAGATTAATTGATCTCTTTTCGCCTATTGGAAAAGGACAGAGAGGATTGATTGTTTCTCCCCCTAAAGCAGGAAAGACTATTTTGCTTGAAAAGATTGCCAATGGTATCTCTCATAACTATCCGGAGATTAACTTAATTATTCTGCTTATTGATGAAAGACCAGAAGAAGTAACTGGCATCCAGCGTTCAGTAAATGCTGAAGTAGTAAGTTCTACTTTTGATCAACCTGTGGATAATCATATTAAAGTAGCAGAAATAGTATTAGAGAGGGCAAAAAGAATGGTTGAGCAGAAGCAGGATGTAGTAATTTTATTGGATAGTATCACCAGATTGGCTCGAGCTTATAACCAAAGTATTCCTACTAGTGGTAAAACTTTATCCGGGGGTATGGATTCTAGTGCTCTTTACTGGCCTAAAAAATTTTTTGGAGCAGCCCGAAACGTGGAAGAAGGTGGAAGTCTAACTATTTTAGCTACAGCCTTAGTAGAAACAGGTAGCAAAATGGATGAGGTTATTTTTGAAGAATTTAAAGGAACCGGAAATATGGAATTAAAATTAGATAGAGAGTTAGCGGAAAATCGTATTTTTCCAGCTATAGATATTAAAAAGTCAGGAACACGCCGCGAAGAGTTATTAATTCCTAATTCCAATTTACAAAAAATATGGACTTTAAGAAGGGCTCTTGCTTCCCAACCTACTTTGGGAGCGGTAAAGTTGGTTATAGATAGGCTAAAAAAAACCAAGAATAATCAAGAATTTCTTAACTCTATTAAAGAACAGGATATAGAATAAATTTTTTACCTTTAAGCGGGAAAAATTTTGACGAAGTGAAAAACTTATGTTATTATATTTCTTTGAAAAAAAAGCTTAAAAATAATTTTATGAAAGAAAGGTTTAACTATGAAAGAGAAAATTCATCCTATTTATTATAAAAGTACAGTAAGTTGTGCTTGTGGTAATACTTTTGAAACTGGGTCTACTAAAAAAAGTTTAAAAGTAGAAATATGCTCTGCCTGTCATCCTTTTTTTACAGGAAAACAGAAAATTATTGACACAACTGGAAGGGTAGAGAGATTTAATAAAAAATATAATTTAGAGACAGAGCAGGAATAAATAGTATAATTTACGGAAAAATAAATAAATGCTGGACTTAAATATTTTAATTTAGGAGTAGAAATAGAATTAAGCATAAAAAAACAGGTTGGTAAAATAGAAAGATAGGCAGGAATAATCTAATGAAAGAAGAAGGAAAAAAATGTATGAATAAACTTTTTACTGCTTATCTCAGATTAAAAAACAGAGCATAATTTGCTCTGTTTTTTAATAACTCGATTTATTTCCAGAAACAAATATTTAAGAGGAGTAGAAAGATAATGAAAAGAGAAAGTTCAGCTGGTTGGATCGAAGTTATTTGCGGAAGTATGTTTAGTGGAAAAAGCGAAGAGTTAATCAGAAGGATACACCGGGTGCAAATTGCTCAAAAAAAAGTACAGGTTTTCAAGCCTTCTATTGATGACCGCTATGCTGTGCAATATATTTCTTCTCACAATGGTAGTAAAATTGAGGCGATTAGTATTAATGAACCTAAAGAAATACTGGATAAATTAAACCCGGATACTGAAGTAGTTGCGATTGATGAGGGTCAGTTTTTTAGCCAAGAGATTGTTTCAATTGCTCAAAAATTAGCTGATGCTGGAAAAAGAGTAATTATTGCTGGTTTAGATCAAAATTTTAGGGGAGAACCATTTGGACCTATGCCTGATTTAATGGCCATTGCTGAATATGTAGATAAATTACAAGCTATCTGTATGATTTGTGGCAATGAAGCTTCTCGAACTCAAAGATTGGTTAATGGTAAGCCAGCAAAATATGACGATCCAGTTATTCTTATTGGAGCAAAAGAATCCTATGAAGCTAGATGCCGAAAATGTCATCAGGTTCCTAGAAATTAAGAGGAAGAATTAAATGAATTCTTACTTCATTAACTCGAGGAGATTAGCAATATGCATGTAAAATTAATCAATTATACCAAAAATCCCGAGAGAATAATTGCACAATCGGCTAGAGTATGTTATTCAGCTTCGAACATACAAGAATTGAAAAAAAAATTAGATCAACCTGCAGTAGAAAGAATAATCAAAAAAATTATGAAATTGGGACATTATTCAGTTTTAGAGCATGCGAGTTTTACTTTTGCCCTAGAAGGAATTTCTAGAGTTACTTCTCACCAATTAATCAGGCACCGGCTTGCTTCCTTTTCTCAACAAAGTCAAAGGTATGTTAAAATAGAAGGGGAAGATTTCTCCTTTGTAATTCCTCCATCAATAAAAGATCAGGATGGATTAAAAAGTATATTTACAGAGAATATTGAACAATTAAAAGCTACCTATTGCCGATTAGTACAAAATGGTATTAATATCGAAGATGCTAGATATATTTTACCACAAGCAGTAACTACTAAAATAATTATTACTGCAAATGCTCGAGAATTATTGCATATTTTTAGGTTAAGATGCTGCAATCGAGCCCAGTGGGAAATTCGTGAAGTGGCCATAAAAATGCTAAAAGAAGTAAAAAAAATAGCTCCTCTGGTATTTAAAAATGCTGGACCACCCTGTCTTAGTGGACCTTGTCCAGAGGGAGAACTATCCTGTGGTCATCCCTGGTCGAAAAATAATTTGAATAAGGAGTAAGTTTAATCTATGAATCATAAAGAACATAATTACGGTGGACAAGCAGTTATAGAAGGTGTAATGATGCGCTCACCTTTAAAATATGCTATTGCGGTGAGAAAACCGGATCAAGAAATAGTGGTTAAAATTGGGACTTTTAAAACAATTAGTGAAAAAATTAAATTTTTAAAATGGCCAATCTTTCGTGGATTAGTTAATTTGGTTGAATCTTTAGTATTAGGATTAAAAGCCTTAACCTATTCAGCAGAACAAGCGACCGGCGAGGAAGAAAAGATTAATAATTTGGAGATGTTTTTTGCAATTACTGCTGCCATAGCCCTATTTATAGTATTTTTTATTATATTTCCTACCACATTGGCTCGATTTTTTGATCCCTATCTTCCCAATCTAATCCTGTATAATCTATTTGAAGGAATATTAAGAATATCAGTTTTTATGGCTTATCTTTTTTTTATCTCCAGAATAAAAGATGTAAAAAGGGTCTTTGAATATCATGGGGCAGAACATAAAGTAATATATGCTTATGAAGCAGGAGAAGAATTGGAAGTAGATAAAATAAAGAAATATAGTACCCTACATCCACGATGTGGAACCAGTTTTATTTTTATTGTTTTAATTATCAGCATATTAGTTTTCTCTTTTTTGGGTAAGCAGACCTTATTTTTAAGGATTCTTTATAGAATTGCCATCATCCCTTTAGTAGCAGGATTATCTTATGAGGTATTAAAATTATCTTCCAAAAATATGAATAAAACTTTAGTAAGATGGGCAGTCAAGCCTGGATTATGGTTTCAAAGACTTACTACTCAAGAACCAGATAATTCCCAGATTGAAGTTGCAATAAAAGCATTACAAGGGGTTTTACCTGAAAATAATAATGAAAATTAAAAGGTAGTTGAAAAAATGTTTCAAAAATTAGAAGAAATGGAAAAAGAATACCACCAACTAAATCAATTTTTGGCCGACCCGACAGTTATATCTAATCAAGAAAAATTCCAGCAATATGCCAAAAGACATGCTGAAATTTCTCGTATAGTATCCAGATATCTGGAATATAAAAAATTAGTTAAAGAACAAGAAGAAAATTTGGGAATGTGGAAGGCTGAAAAAGATGAGGAATTTAAAAAACTTATTGAGGAAGATTTAGAAAAGATTAACCAGAAGAAAAAAGAATTAGAAAAAGAATTACAGGAATTACTTTTTCCTGAAGATCCTTATGATAAGAAAAATATTATTGTGGAAATAAGAGCAGGAGCAGGGGGAGATGAAGCCGCTCTTTTTGTGGGAGATCTATTTCGGATGTATTCTCGTTATGCTGAGGAGAATAAATGGAAGATTGAAATAATGGATTCTAATCCTACAGAAATAGGTGGCTTTAAGGAAATAATCTTTGGCATTAGTGGAAAGAATGTATATAAAAAAATGAAGTACGAAAGTGGAGTCCATAGAGTGCAGCGTATACCCATAACTGAATCAGGTGGGAGAATACACACTTCTACAGTTACAGTTGCCATATTACCAGAAGCAGAGGAAGTAGAAGTCAATATAAATCCTGCTGATTTAAAAATAGATCGTTATCGAGCTACTGGTCCAGGGGGTCAGAATGTAAATAAAACTGATTCTGCCATCAGAATTACTCATTTACCTACTGGTATGGTAGTAACCTGTCAAGACGAAAAATCACAATATAAAAATAAAGAAAAAGCCTTAAAAATATTACGAGCCAGACTTTTAGATAAAATGGAAAGTGAAAAACACCAAGAGATTGATCAAAAAAGAAGAACCCAGGTAGGCTCTGGTGATCGAAGTGAAAGGATTAGAACTTACAATTTTCCACAGAATAGAATTACCGATCATCGAATCAATTTTACTCTTTATAATTTTGAAGAGATATTAGAAGGGAAGATGGAGGAATTAATTCAATCTTTATCGGAAAAATTAAAAATAAGGGATCATCAGGAAATTAATTAATTCAATGAAAAAAGTTATTCATTTAAAAACACTCAGCGAAAATCTTAAACATATAAACCAATTACTACAAGAAGCAAATATTGAAGATGGGCAAAGTCAAGCAGAAATGTTGTTAAGTTATATTTTAGGATTAAAAAGAAGCGAGATTTATTTAAATCGACAAAGGCTTTTAAAAGATATTGAACAAAAGGAAATTGATGGAGCAATAAAAAAAATGTTAAAAAATATTCCTCTCCAGTATATTACCAAACGCCAGGAATTTATGGGAATTGATTTTTTAATAGATTGGGGAGTATTAATACCTCGTCCAGAAACAGAAATCCTGGTAGAAGAAAGTATAAAAAGATTGAAATTAAAAAGGGATATTTCTCCTTTAAAAGTATTGGATTTAGGTACAGGTTCCGGAGTTATTGCTATAAGTTTGGTTAAATTTATTCCCTCTATACAAGTTTATGCAGTAGATATTTCCCCTCAATCTATCCACCTCGCCTCTTTAAATGCAGAGAGATCGAAATGCCAAGAAAAAATCATTTTTCTTCAAGGAAACTGGTTTGATCCTTTAAAGGAAAAAGTATCCTCAGAATCTTTTGATGCTATTATTTCTAATCCTCCTTATATAAGTCAAAAAGATTTTGCCACTTTACCAGCAAAAATTAAAAACTATGAACCATCAATCGCTTTAAATGGTGGGAATAAGGGGCTGAAAAGTATTTCTAAAATAATAAGCCAGGCTCCTTATTATTTAAAAGGGGGAGGTTTTCTGGCTTTAGAAATAGGGATCAAACAAGCTATAGAGGTTAAAAAATTAATCTCACAAAAGGAAGAATTCAGGAAAGAAGTTGAAATTATTAAAGATTATTCTAGACTGGAAAGAGTAGTTATCGCTTATAAAAAATAAATAGTTTTAGTAAAAAATTTTTTAAGAAAAGTGTATAGACTGTCAATACTTGATCTATTTTATTAGTATGTAAATTTAGTGAACTTTATTGAATTAAAGTAAAAAAATTTTTAGGTTAAAATTTTTCAATTATTGGATATTGGAGAATAAATCTTGAAAGATAGACAAAAGATTAAAAATATCCTCTTTGTCTGTACTGGTAATACTTGCCGTAGTCCAATGGCAGAGGGTATTTTTAAAAAAATGTTAAAAGAAAAGACTACTGAATATTCACAATATAAAATATATTCAGCTGGTATTTTTGCCGACCGTGGAATATCTCCTACCCGAGAAGCTCTTCAAGTAATGTCCGAACTCAATATAGATATTTCTCAGCATAAATCACAACCAATAAGTGAGAGTTTATTGCGAAAAGCAGACCTAATCTTTACTATGACTAAAGAACAACAAAAATATTTGCATCAGAAATTTCCCTGGACTAAAGGTAAAACTTACCTAGTTAAAGAATATTATTTTAAAAATCAACAAGATGAAAATATTAAAGATAATTTAAATATAATCGATCCCCTGGGGCATCCTGTCGAATATTATCGCTTAGTTGCTAAAAAGCTAATTATAAATTTAAACAGAATTGCGGAGAAAATTATCCAGAAGAATAGAAAATAAGGGTGGTGAGAAAATGATAAAAATAGCTTTAGGCTGTGATCATGGTGGTTTTGAATTGAAAGAGAAAATAAAGGGGTTTTTAGAAGAATTAAAGATAGAATATAAAGATTTTGGATCTTTTAGTAAAGAAGCTATTGATTACCCCGAAATTGCGATTAAGGTTTGTAGTGAAGTCCAAAAAGGTAATTATAAACAGGCAATCTTAATCTGTGGAACTGGCATTGGAATGTCTATCGTAGCAAATAAAATGAAAGGTATTCGCGCTTCTCTGTGTCATGATGTTTTTTCAGCTCGCTATACTAGATTACATAATGATGCAAATATATTAACTATGGGTGGTCGAGTAATAGGCCCTGGTTTAGCTCGAGAAATAATCAAAACTTGGTTAGATACTTCTTTTAGTGAAGAAGAAAGACATATTCGACGTTTGAGTAAGATTTCTCAAATAGAAGAACAAATTTTATCATAAACGAAATTATAGTAAGGATTATTTATTAAGGAGGAGAATTATGAATCGACCTTCCTGGGATGAATATTTTATGGAAATAACCAGATTAGTATCTAAACGTTCAACATGTTTAAGAAGAAAAGTAGGAGCAGTTATCGTTAAGGAGAAAAGAATTTTGACTACTGGTTATAACGGAGCACCTCGAGGATTAGCTCATTGTATAGAGATAGGTTGTTTGAGAGAGAGGGAGGGTATTCCTTCCGGGGAAAAACAGGAATTATGTCGGGGCTTACATGCCGAACAAAATGCCATTGTACAGGCTGCCCTATATGGTATTAGTATAGAAGGTGGTATCTTATATTGCACTACCCAGCCCTGTATTATTTGTGCTAAGATGATTATCAATGCAGGTATCAGCAAGATTATTTATCAGGAAGAATATCCTGATCCTTTAGCTAGAAGATTATTACAAGAAGGGAAAGTAGAAGAGATAAAATATGAGTAAGATTAAGATTGCTGTTATTTTCGGGACTCGTCCTGAAGCAATTAAGATATTTCCTATTATTCAAGAGATCAAAAAATATTCAGATAAACTTGATCTAAAAGTAATAGTTACTGCTCAACACCGTGAAATGCTGGATCAAGTGTTAAAAACTTTTGAGATCGAACCAGATTATGATCTAAATATTATGCAGGAAAAACAGACCCTTAGTCAGATCACAAAAAATAGTATACAGGGGATTGAAGATATTTTAAAAAAAGAAAAACCAGACATGGTATTAGTACAAGGTGATACTACTACTACTTTTACTGCTGCTTTAGCGGCTTTTTATCAAAAAATAAAAATAGGTCACATTGAAGCTGGGTTAAGAACCAGAGATAAATATTATCCTTTTCCAGAAGAGATCAATCGTCGACTAACCACTGTCTTAGCTGATCTCCATTTTGTTCCTACCCAAAATTCCTGTCAAAATTTACTATCTGAAGGTATAAAACGGGAGAATATTTATATCAGTGGAAATACAGTAATAGATACCCTCTTCTTAATTAGAAATAGAAAATATTCTTCTAAATTAAAAAATATATTCAAAAACGAAAATTTGAACGATAAAAGGCTTATTTTGGTTACTACTCATCGTAGAGAAAATTGGGGTGTGCCTCTCTCTGAAATTTGTGAAGCACTTTCTCAATTAGTTAAGGATTATCCAGAAATAGCTATTATATTTCCGGTACATAAAAATCCTGGGATAAGAACAAAGGTTCAAAAGATTTTGGAAAATAAAGAAAGAGTAATATTACTAGATACTCTAGATTATCCAGATATGGTGAAAATAATGGTTCGCTCATCTATTATTTTAACAGATTCGGGAGGAATTCAGGAAGAGGCACCCTCTCTAGGAAAACCAGTATTGGTGTTAAGAAAGGAGACAGAAAGACCAGAGGCGGTCGATGCTGGTGTAGTTAAAGTGATAGGAACAGAGTCAAATAAGATTTACCAGGAAGTTAAAGAGCTTTTAGATTTTCCTGAGAAATATGCAATGATGGCTCAATGCCTTAATCCTTATGGTGATGGCAAAGCAGCCATTCGGATAATTCAGAGAATATTATATTATTATGGCTTGAAGATAAAATATCCAGAAGAATTTAAATTTATCGGTTAAAACAAGGAATAGTCTTTCGTTTAATCAAAAAACAATAAAAGAAAGATTATCCCTTGTTTTTTAGTTAATAAAAATTATGCTATAATTACTTAAGAATATTTTTTTAGTTAATTATAAAAATAGGATGGTAAAACTTTATGTTTCCTCTCTGGGACGATCAACCTACTAGAAGGTTCCCTTTTATTACCATAATAATAATAGTAATAAATGTATTAGTTTTCATCTATCAAGTCTCTTTAGGAGAAGGATTTAATCACTTTATTTATTCTATGGGGTTGATTCCTTATGAAATTTCTCATTTAACTGATTTATATCCTCCTGGTCCTTCTTTGTTATATTTGACTATCTTTTATTCTATGTTCATGCATGGAAGTTTAATCCATCTGATTGGTAATATGCTTTTTTTATGGATCTTTGGAAACAATATAGAAGATTTTTTTGGTCGAATACCTTTTATTCTTTTCTATCTTTTTTGTGGAGTGGTTGCTGCTTTTACCCAGATTCTATTCAATCCTAATTCTACTATCCCTATGGTGGGTGCTAGCGGTGCTATTGCCGGAGTTTTAGGAGGATATTTAATACTATATCCGCGAGCAAGAGTTACCACCGTAATATTTTTTGGATTTTTTGTTCGCTTAGTAAGAATACCAGCTTTGATATTTTTGGGTTTATGGATCATCTATCAATTTTTATATGGAATATCATCTTTATCTGTTAGTTCTGCTGAAGGGGGAGTAGCTTGGTTTGCCCATATTGGTGGTTATGTTGCTGGTTTAATTTCGGTTAAGGTATATAAAATTTTAAGATAAAAAATATCAAGAACGATAACCTTCCTTCTTTTCTCTTTAGTATATTGCTAATTTATTTAGCTTAAGCTATAATTTTTATCATATAACATTTTAAAAGGAGGAACTTGATGATTGCTACCGTTACCTTAAATCCTGCCTTAGATATAATACTAGAAGTGGAAGAATTAAAGCTGGATCATTACAATAAAGTACATAATGTTAGATCGACCGCGGGGGGTAAGGGAATAAATGTTTCTAAGGCCATAAAAAGTTGTCAGTGGGACACTGTTACTTTGGGTTTCGTAGGAGGTAATCGAGGGAGAATAGTAGAAGAAGAATTAAGAAGTTCAGGTATTACCACTAATTTCTGGCATATTGAAGGTGAAACGAGAAGTAATATCATTATTTGGGATAAAAAAAGAAACTATCATACCCTTCTCAGTGAAACTGGACCATTGATTACCGAATATGATTTAGAGATGTTCTATTCTATATATTCCAGAGTAATGTCTCAGTGTAAAGCAGTAACTCTTTCTGGAAGTTTACCACCTGGTGTTCCTGTAGATGTATATAGTAAATTAATTTCCATCGCGAAAGAAAGGGAAGTAAAAACTATTTTAAATGCAGCAGGTGAAGCTTTTGAGCGAGGATTAGAAAAAGGACCATATTTAGCTAAACCTGACTTAAGGGAAAAAAATCAAATCTTGGGGAAAAACATTAATAATGAAAAAGATGCTATTCAAATAGCGCAAGAGATTACTCAAAAAGGAGCGGAGATTGCGGTAGTTTCCTTCGAACAAAAAAAAGATATAATTGCAACTCATCAGGAATTATGGTTTGCCGAGACTGTGCATCACCAAATAGTTAATTTAATTGGAGCAGCAGACGCCTTAGTAGCTGGTT
Organism: Candidatus Atribacteria bacterium UBA6251; assembly: GCA_002441285.1. GTDB lineage: Bacteria > Atribacterota > Phoenicimicrobiia > Phoenicimicrobiales > Phoenicimicrobiaceae > UBA6251. The sequence goes on from DJVR01000020.1 coordinate 46,242, forward strand.
TAGCGGTAGCATTAACTGAAGAAGAACAAGAATTTTCTGAAGCTATTAAATTTTCGATGGCTGCTGCTTTAGCCAGCGCTCTTAGAGAAGAAGAGGAATTCAATTCACGAGAAGAGGTAGAAAATTGTTTACCCTATGTTAAGATAAAGAAGTATCAAAATTTGGTGAAGAGGTGAACCTTGAGGTGAAAATAAAAGATTTGATGATCCGCGATATCACCAGTGTATTACCTGATTGTAATTTAGAGAACTTAATAAAGATTTTATCTCGGCATAGAATAACTGGTGTCCCTGTAGTAAACCAGCAACAAGAAGTAGTAGGATTTATTTCACAGCATGATATAATCAAGGCAATTTTACCTAATTATCTAGAAATTATCGATTCTTGTTCCCTTCTAACAGAATTTATACAATTATCTAAAAGATTGAAAGATTACTCCCACCATAAAGTAGAAGAATTTATGAATACAAAAGTTATTACTATAAAAGAAGAAGATAATGAAGTAATAGCAGCAGATTTATTAATCAGGAATAAGATTCAGAGATTACCAGTAGTTAGGCAGAATAAGTTAGTTGGAGTAGTTACTTTAACTGATATATGCAGAATTCTTTTAGAATCGAATGAAAAAAACTCTTGAATTAGATCAGAAGATTATTTCTATAAAAGAATAAAGATTATATTTAGATTAAAGAAATTATTTGAGGTAGATAATGAAAAAAGGTTTATTTATTACTTTTGAAGGCTTGGAAGGTTGTGGAAAGACTACTCAGGCAAAGATGTTACACCGTTATCTAATTAAACAAGGTTTTCCTGCTATATTTACAAAAGAACCGGGCGGAACTAAAATTGGGAAAAAAATTCGAAAAATACTTCTTGATCAGAAAAATGAAGGTATGGATTATACTACAGAAATGTTATTATTTCTGGCTTCTCGAGCAGAAAATGTCAGGGAAGTTATTTTGCCTGCATTGAAAGATGGAAAGATAGTGATTTCTGATCGATTTTATGATTCTACTATGGCTTATCAAGGTTATGGTAGAGGGATAGACCTAAAAATTATCCAATATTTTACTCAATTGGTAGTAGGAGATGCTATCCCGGATATCACCTTTTTTTTAGATATCCAACCAGAAGAAGGATTAAAAAGATCTACTATGTTCAGTAATTACCATGAAATAAGGTTTGAAGAGGAATTTATTAAGAAAAAAAAGATTAAAGGGAGATTATTCCTTGATCGGGTAAGAGAAGGTTATAAACGATTAGTCGAGAAAGAAGGAAAAAGAGTTATCAGAATTAATGCTAACCAAAGTAGGGAAAAGGTTTTTGAAGATATTTTATCTATAGTTAAAGATAAATTAGACAGAAATAAAAATAAATCATAATTTAAAAATTATTTATTCTTAAAAAATGAGAAAGTAAATATGTCTTTTAATGATATTATTGGCCAGGAAAAAGCTAAAGAACTTTTATTAAGATCTATTAAAGAGAATAAAATTTCTTCGTCTTATCTTTTTTGGGGGAAAGAGGGAGTAGGTAAAAAATTTACCGCTTTGGAATTTGCAAAAGCAATTAATTGTCTACATCCAGGTGAAGATTTTACTTCCTGTGAAAATTGTTATTCTTGCTCTAAAATAAACAAGCTATGTTCTCCAGATTTGAATATTATTGAACCGGTGAAAAATACTATTTCAATTCAACAAATTAGAGACTTGCAACATCAGCTCAATTTAAAACCATTAGAGAGTAAAAGGAAATTCTATATTATTGATCGAGCTGAAAAAATGACTGAACAAGCCGAAAATTGTCTTTTAAAAACACTGGAAGAACCGCCACCTAAAGTAATAATAATTCTAATTTGCCAGCACCCTGGTTATTTGTTGCCTACTATAATTTCTCGTTGCCAATTGATAAATTTTACCACTCTTAAATCTGTAAATTTAAAAAGAATTATCTCCACTTTGAAGAAAAAAGACTTAGATGATGAAAAATTAGAATTAATTTGCCGTTTAGCCAGGGGTAGTGTAGGAAAAGCATTAAATTTAATCTCTAAAAAAGAATATCTAAAAAAAAGAGAAGAAATCCTTAATTTACTGATTTCTATTTCACCAAAAAAATATGATCTTCTTTCTTTTAATAGAATTAAAGATTTTTTTAGCGGGACCGATGATCAGTTAGAGGAAGCCATAGAAATTATGCTTTTTTGGTATCATGATTTACTTTTTATACAGGAATTACCTATACATCGATATTTATTCAATATAGATAAATTATCTATTTTGCAGGAAAAATCAAAAATATATTCTCTGAAAAGATTAAAAAATATTCTTGAATATCTTGGTCAGATCAAAGAATTAATAGAAAGAAATATAAATAAACAACTTCTGGCAGATGAATTATATTTAAAATTGGTAGGTGAAGATGGTGACTAATATTACTGGATTGAAATTTCAAAAATCTAATATTATATATTATTTTAAAATTGATAATTCCTTGGAATTAAAAAAGGGGGATTTTTGTATTGTAGAAACCTCTTTAGGAATTGATATAGGAGAAGTGGTTATAACTAATAAAGAAATTGAGGAAACAGAGCTGACCACCCCATTAAAGGCAATTATTAGAAAAGCTACTTCAGAAGATCTAAAAAATTGGAGCATAATTAAGCAGAATGAAGAAAAAGCCTTCAATGTTTGTAAAGAAAAAATTAAAAAGTACGGTTTACCTATGAAATTATTGTATGTAAAAAGTTTGTTGGATAGTAGTCGTTTAATCTTTTATTTTATTTCTGCTGAAAGAGTAGACTTCAGGGAATTAGTAAAAGATTTGGTTCAGACTTTTAAAACTAAGATTGAATTAAAGCAGATTGGAGTAAGAGATGGAATAAAATTGGTTGGTAGTATGGGTATATGTGGGCGAGAGGTATGTTGCGTTTCTTTTATTCAGAAGTTTAGCCCTATTCACATTAATATGGCTAAAATACAAAAAATTGCCCTTAATCAAGCAAAGGTTTCTGGTATTTGTGGCAGATTGATGTGTTGTTTAGCATATGAGAATGAATTCTATAAAGAATCTTTACAAAAATATCCAGAGATTGGGGATATAATAGAAACTAAAAAAGGTAAAGGTAAGGTTACTGAAATTAATATTTTGAAGAAATATTTAATTATTGAGCAAGAAGAAGGAGAAACAAAAAAAAGGATTAAGATAAGTGAAGAAGAATTGCCAAATATAAATTTAAAAAGTAATCATTTTGCAAAAAAGTAGATTGATAATTTAAACTATTATAGGGATACTAAGATAATAATCCAATTTAATTGTTAAAAAAATTATAAGAAATCTTATTATGGTCACTTTAAATTCTCAGGAAAAAATAGAAAAATTAAATGAGCATGGATTGAAGATAATTCAGGCGGTTGAACATTATCGTTTTTCCATAGATTCTATCCTATTGGCCAATTTTATTCAGTTAAAGAATTATGAAAAGATTATTGATTTAGGAACTGGCAGTGGAATAATTCCTCTTTTGCTTTATCCTAAGAAAAAAGGGTTATCTATTTTTGGAATTGAATTACAGAAAAAATTAGCTGATATGGCCCAAAGAAGTATAGAATTGAATAATTTAGAAAACTCTATTACTATAATTTCTGAAGATTTAAAAAAAGCAAGAAATATATTTAAAAGTGGTTATTTTGATGTGGTGGTAAGTAATCCTCCCTACATCTCTCTGGGGCAGGGTAAAATTAACCCTTTAGATAGTAGAGCCATTGCTCGACATGAAATTAATTGTAATCTGGATGATATTATTTCTACCAGTAATTATCTATTAAAAAATAAGGGGAGGATCTATCTAATTTATAAAAGCAGTAAATTGAACCAGCTTATTCTAACTTTGAAAAAATATAATATTGAACCAAAAGTGATTCAATTTATTCATTCTAATATTAATGAACCGGCTTGTCTGGTTTTATTAGCAGGAATAAAAGGGGGGAAGGCAGAATTAAAAATAAATCCACCTCTATTCCTGTATAATTCTAACAAGGAGAATCTCTAAAAAATTGAAAGAAGAAAATCAAACCGAAAAGATTTTATATCTTTGTGGCACACCGATTGGTAATTTAGAAGATATTACTATAAGGGCTGTAAATATTCTTAAAGAAGTGGATCTTATCGCTGCCGAAGATACTCGGCATACCCGTAAATTGTTAAATCATTTTCAAATATCTACTCCAGTCACCAGTTATTATGAACATAATCAGGGGGAAAAAGCTCCTTATTTAATCGAAAAGATTAAGTGTGGTACTAAGGTTGCCCTGGTTTCAGATGCTGGAATGCCTGGAATTTCTGATCCGGGATATTTATTAGTAAAATTAGCTTTAAAACATAAGATTAAGGTTGTAGCTATTCCCGGAGTTACTGCTTTAATTACTGCTTTAGTTATCTCTGGATTGCCGACCAATCAATTTATATTTGGAGGTTTTTTACCCCGTAAAAGCATAGAAAGAAGAAGATTTTTGCGCCAATTGACCAACGAAGATAAAACCATTATTTTTTATGAAACTCCTCATCGTTTATTAAAAGCATTAGAAGATATTTTAGAATTGTGGGGAGATAGAAAAATTGCACTTGCTCGTGAACTTACTAAAAGGTATGAAGAGGTCAAAAGAGGAACTATAAGTCAAATTCTAGATATTCTAAAAAAAGAGGAAATAAGGGGCGAGATAACTCTAGTAATAGAAGGAAATCCCAAAGCAGAAAAAAAAATGGAGGAAGAAATCACCTCTAATAATAAAATTGTGGTAAAATTTATACAAGAATTAAAAAAGGAACAATATTCTTCCAGAGAAATAATCAGATTAACCCAGGAAAAATTTAATCTGCCGAGAAATATAATTTACCAAAAGTTATTAGAATTAAAAGAAAATCTATATACTACTAATAGTAAATAGAATATTAATCTTGCGATATAAAAAATGGAAATAGTTAAAGAAACTGATTGTATTAGATATTAATATTTTATTTGGAAAGGATAGATAAAATGGTAGAAAAAGATTTAATTCCCAATACTTTTTACATTACTACTCCTATTTACTATGTTAATGATGTTCCTCATATTGGACATGCTTACACTACTATTGCTGCTGATGTAATAGCTCGATATAAAAGACTCTCCGGTTTTGAAGTATTATTTGCGACTGGAACTGATGAGCATGGACAAAAAATTGCTCGTTCTGCTGAAAAATTGGGTTTAACTCCTCAAGAATTAGCAGATAAAGTAGTCTTAAAATTTAAAAATTTGTGGCCTTTATTAAATATTAGTTATGATGATTTTATAAGAACCACTGAACCAAGACATATAAAGGTAGTTCAACAACTTTTCAATTACCTCTATCAAAAAGGAGACATTTACAAAGGAATTTATGAAGGATGGTACTGCGTCCCCTGCGAAACATATTGGACCGAAACCCAGTTAACTGATGAAAAATTATGTCCTTCTTGTGGGAGAAAATTAGAAAAAATTGAAGAAGAAAGTTATTTTTTCCGTATGTCAAAATATCAGGAAAAACTACTTACTTACATTGAAAATCATCCTGATTGTATAAAACCAGAAGTAAGGAAGAATGAAATTACTAGTTTTATACAAAGTGGATTAAAAGATCAGAGTGTGACTCGCACCAAAAAAAGTTTATCCTGGGGGATTGATGTTCCTTTTGATTCAGAGCATGTAATTTATGTCTGGTATGATGCTTTGATTAATTATCTTACCGTAGCAGGATATTCAATAGAAGAAGAAAAATTTAAGAAGTTCTGGCCTGCTGATATTCACTTGGTAGGAAAAGATATTTTAAGATTTCATACTGTAATCTGGTTTACTATGTTAATGGCAGCTAATATTAAACCACCTAAAATGGTATTTGCTCACGGTTGGTGGACTATTGAGGGAGAAAAGATGTCCAAGTCGAAAGGTAATGTTGTAGATCCTTACGAAATGGTAAATAAGTATGGTGCCGATGTTTTTAGATATTTCTTGATGCGCGAAGTATCCTTTGGTCAGGATGGAAACTTTTCTCAAGAATTATTAATTAAAAGAATAAATTATGATTTAGCTAATGATTTGGGAAACTTAGTAAGCAGGACTCTGGCTATGATTAACCAATACTTTGGTCAGGAGATTCCTCCTGCAAGTGGAATAATAGAAAAATATGATCAAGAATTAATAGATTTTTCAAGGCAGACTTTTAAAAATTATCATCAACAAATGAAAAATTTAGAGTTAAATATTGCCTTAGAAACGGTTTGGCAAATGATTAGAAAGACTAACAAATACATCGATCAGACCGAACCCTGGATTCTAAGTCGAGATCAAACTAAAAAAGAAAGATTATCTACCGTTCTTTATAATTTAGCAGAAGCGATTCGTTTATCAGCTATTTTTATTTATCCTTTTATGCCAATGAAAACTCAGGAGATATGGAAACAATTGGGATTAAAGAATAGATTAGAAGATTATAGATGGGAAAAAGATTTTCAATGGGGGAATTTACCCTCTGGAATAAAGGTAAAATTAGAAAAAATTATCTTTCCTCGTTTAGAATTAAATAATAAAGAAAATAAAGAAAAAATAACCAAAGAGAATGAAGCAGAATTAATTACTTACGAAGAATTTAAAAAGATAGATTTAAGAGTAGGTAAAATTATCCAGGTAGAAGAAGTAAGTGGAGCAGATAAGCTTTTAAAGTTGAGCATTAGTTTGGGTAAAGAAGAAAGAACTGTAGTTGCTGGAATTAAAAAGCATTATTCTGCAGAAGAATTAATTGGTAAAAAAATTATTCTAGTCAGTAATTTAAAACCATCTAAAATAAGAGGAATAGAATCTCAGGGTATGCTTTTAGCAGCTGTTAAGGAGGAAAAAGTGGTTCTACTTACCGTGGATAAAGATATAGATGCTGGTAGTTTAGTAAGATAGAATTATAAAATAAATTTTAAAGTATGGATTATTTATCTAGAAAATTATGAATATTATTGGCCTTGAATTAGTAATATCATAAAAGGGGGTTAGATAATGGTTGAACAGAAAAATAAAGATGAGAAAACAAGTAAATCATTTTTCTGGGGGGGAAAGATTAATCAGAGTTTAATTATAATCTTATTAATTTTTATTGGTGTTAGTATTTATCTTTTCTTTTCTTTTCAACGAGAAATCAAAATACTAAATTCTACCTTAACAGAATATATTCAGAAATTTAATCAAGAAAATGAAAAATTGAACAATCAGTTTGAGCAGTTATATGAAGAAATAAATAAGATTAAACAAGTTGCAGTAAATCGCGATCTGTTTACTGAAATTTATATGCAACTACAGGAACTAACCGGGATGATTTCTAATGAAGTAAAAAGAGAATTCTATATTACCAGAATAGTAAAAGTAATTTCTCAACACAACCAGGAATTAAGAAGTAAAGATATTTATGAAATAGCTAAAACTATTTATGAAGAATCTACCAAATATGATTTCAATCCTCTCTTATTAACGGCCTTAATTAAGATAGAAAGCAACTTTGATCCTCATGCTCTTTCGGATTCCTATGCTTATGGATTATGTCAGGTAAGGAGATTTATCGCTCCTGAATTGGCAGAAAAACTTGGTATTTCCTGGGACGGAGCAGAAAAGACCCTCTTTGATCCAGTGAAAAATATTAAAATAGGAGCTTACTATTTATCTATTTTAAATAGAGATTTTGAAGATATTAATACTGCCATTATTGCTTATAATCAAGGTCCTTATGCAGTACAAGAAAATTTATCAAGTAATAAAGCGCTTAATGAAGATTATTTAAATAAAGTATTGAATTATTTCTCTTCTTTAAGAGGATTTAATATGGAAGAATCACTAGAAGAAGTAAAAAGTAACTAAAATTAGAAAAAGTTACTTGTAAATTTTTTAAAAATAATTATAATTTTAAAAAAGCTTTTTCGGGGCAGGGTGATGGTTATTTAGTTGACCTATTCCCGACCGGTGGTAAAACTTTAGTGAGATAATCATTAAAAGTAAGCCCACGAATCCAGTGAACAAATATTTTAAATATTGCTACTGGATAGATTTGGTGAAAATCCAAAGCCGACAGTAAAGTCTGGAAGGGAGAAAAAGCAACTTTAGAATAAAGATATCCCCGAAAAAGTTATATTTTCGGGGTTTTTTTATTTTAATAAAAAATTAACTCAAAAAGGAGAATTCAAATGGCTACTAATAAAATAACTGGAATATCTATTTTAATTGCTTTATCAATTACAGCTGGATATTTGATTCACTTTCCCATTTTACCTCAAGCACCCTTTTTATTATACGATCCAGGAAGTGTATTTTTATTAATCGGTTCTTTTAAAATGGGATCCAGAACTGGATTATTGATGTGTTTGATTACTGCCGTACTTTTTGCTTTGATTACCGGTCAGGGAGGACCATATGGCGCATTAATGAATTTTTTGGCTACCGGGACTTTTATATTTGTTTCTTCTAAAAGTTATAGTTTTTACCATACCAAAAAAGGAGCTATACTAGGACTAATTCTGGGTACAATAGCTATGACTTTAATTATGATTCCAGCCAATTTGATTATTACTCCAATTTACCTGGGTGTACCCAGAGAGGTAGTAGTTAATATGCTGGTCCCCGCTATTATTCCTTTTAATTTGCTAAAAGGAATAATCAGTGGAATTTTAACTCTAATGTTATATAAAAGATTATATCCCTTAATCATTGGAAGTTAAATCACCATAATTATTTTTGCTATTTTAAAACAATAATTATATAATTAATTAAAATATCGATAGTGAAAGAATCGTAGAATAATCTCTGTATACGGTTATGAAAGGAGAGGATTAAAACGAAAAAAGTGGCAGTTTTAATGGCAGGAGGCCGAGGTCAAAGATTTTGGCCCTATAGCCGTTTCGATACTCCCAAACAGCTTCTTTCTGTTACCGGAGGTAATAGTATGATTAGAGATACCATTAACCGGTTATCTTCTTTGATTTCGTTATCAGATATTTATGTATCTACTACTGAAGATCTTTTCCATAGCATCAAAACGTTATTACCAGAAATTGATTACTTAAATTATATCTTGGAACCGGTAGGCAGAGATACTGCTGCCTGTATTGGATTGGCAGCAGTAGTAATAGCTCATCGTTACAAAGACCCTGATACTACTATGATCACTCTTCCCGTGGACCATCTAATTGGAGATCAGGAGGTTTTTCGACAAACCCTACAATTTGCATGTCAGCTAGCCCGAGAAACTGGAAATTTAATTACTATTGGTATAAATCCCTCCCGTCCAGAGACTGGATACGGTTATATCTGTGTGGGAGAAGAGGTAAACAAGAGTGGAGATATGAGCGCCTATAAAGTGAAGGAATTTACCGAAAAACCAAACCTGGGTTTAGCTAAAAAATTTATTCAAGAAAAGAATTATCTTTGGAATAGTGGTATTTTTATCTGGACCTGTAAGGCTATTCTGGGAGCTATTGCCAAAGAATTACCTGTTCTTTACCAGGGTTTACTTAAAATAAAAGCAAATCTGGGTACTTTGCAAAAAAAAGAAATAGTAAAACAAGTATTTAATAAATTAGAAAAAATATCTATTGATTATGCTGTAATGGAAAAAGTACCTAATCGACTAGTGGTAAAGGGTAATTTTAAATGGGATGATGTAGGTTCCTGGACTTCTATGGAAAGAATCTTCCCCCGAAACAGTGAAGGAAATGTAGTTCAGGGTGATTATGAAGGAGTAGATACCAAAAATTGCATCATTATTAATGATGAAGGATTAACTGTTACTATTGGATTATCTGATTTAGTAATAGTTTCTGCTGGGAAGATAAAATTAATCTATCCAAAAGATCGCGAAGGAGATTTAAAAAAGATCATACAAAAAATATCGCAAAATGAAAAATATAAAAATTATTTATAAATTGAAATAAACAATTTAAATTAAAATCGATCAATTTTTTGTAAATTTCATGTTAGTTAAACTTTAAAAGTGAA
>DJVR01000064.1 GCA_002441285.1 Candidatus Atribacteria bacterium UBA6251
GTGCATTTAAGTTTGGCCATTACCTAAAATATTATTATTAAGTATTAACTTGATTTATTGTTTATTTAAATTTATTTTTTTATTACTTGAGAAAAACATCATTGGGGGATAGCTGAAAAAGAACTGATAATTTCTTTTTTTAAAAATTAGATCTGTATTATTTTTTGCTTTCATCATTATAATTCATTAATAAATTATAATTTATATACTATACACTAAATACCGAATAATTTATATTGGCTACTATTTACTAAACATTAAAATACTATTGCGACTTACTATTTATTTTACTTACCTGGAGAATTGATCTGTGTCTAAAATTAAATTAAGATCAGCCTTTCTTAAAATAGGATTAATTACCCTGCTTATCGGATTAATAGTTACTGGTGCTTACTTAACCATTCGAAGTAATCTAGCCAGAGAAGAGCTTAAAAGATTGATTGCTGTTCAATTAGAAAAGATTATGGAGCGGGGCATCTATATCGGGAAGATTAAAAATTATTCTCTGCACTCTTTAACTATATCCGATTTTAGAATCTATAGAGATAAAAATTTACAAGCAGAAGATTTGATCTTTTCTGCTGATGAAATGATAGCTAATTATAACCTCGATCTTTTTTCTGCTCTAAAAAAAGAGACTGGTTTGTTGCTTGAAGATATTACTTTTAGACAAGCAGAAATGACTCTAATTAGGGATCAAAAAGGAGTTTTTGATTTTCCAGAAAAATTTAACCTTCACCTGGATAAGTTTCCAGTATTTTATCAGGTAAAAAAGATTAATTTTCAGGATAGTACACTAAATTACTTAGATTATTTTACCACTAAGGAAGATGGACTTTGTATTTTAGCAGATTCGGTACAGGGATATTTTAATCTGAGTAATTTGCCCAGGATAGAATTTAATATTTCTGGATTAAGAAGGGAAGACCAAAGCCCTTTGACTATTGGTGGACAATTTTTTCTTAATTCCTCTAACTATTCTCTGGACTTTACCCTTAAAGAAGCAGAAATTAGTCATTTTCAATATTATGTAAAAGATGCCAGTATATTAAATCTAGAAAAGGGAAAGTTTGACCTTAATTTACATCTTGTTCATAATGAAGAAAATACTCCAGCAGAGCTTATGCAAACTGGAGAAGCTTCTTTTAGAGAAGTAGAATTCTCCCCTGCATTTTTTGGAGGATTAAATTTTCATCAAGCAGAAGGAAAACTTACCTTAAATAATCAAAAGATAACTTTGCAGCAGCTTAAAACCTTCTATCAAGATTCTCCTTTGGTTTTAAGTGGAAAGATTAACTATGATGACCAGGGTATAGATTATCATTTAAATCTTAGCTCTAATAATTTTTCTTTAAGCGATTTAGAAGAAGGTTTACAAGAAAATTTTGCTTTTAATTCTGAGCTTAATGTTGCCGGTACTTCTCATTTAAGGATGGAAATAATTGGTTCATCAGATACACTACAGTTTCAGGGTAGTCTATCCAGTGCGCAGCTAAAATTAGGTGGATATGATCTCTTTAAGATGAATACTGACTTTTCTTATGCTCAAGATGTTTTCTATTTAAAAAATTTTGAGGCGGAAGTAGAAAATGGCAAAATAAATGGGAAAGGAAAGATAATTTCGCTGAACCATCTACCTCAATATAATCTTTCTTTTCATCTAGAAAAGATAGATTCTACCAACCGCTTAATTGCTAATCTTCCTTTAAGTCTTTTAAAACAAGGTTTATGTTCAGCTGAAGTTGAAATTAATGGTGGGTTGAATTGGGAAGAAAAAATTAATCTTTTCCTGAAAGGAGAAATAGCTAATTCTTCAGGGACAACCTCCCTTCTAGCTAATGGTTTTATTTTAGAGGGGAACCATCTTAATCTATATGTTGAATGTTCTGGAATTGATCTTAAGGAATGCGGTAAAATAATTCCTGAGCTTGAGCTTTTTGGAAAGGCTAATTTTAGCGGTGAAATTAAAGGTGTTCCAGAAGATCTAAAAATAAATGGTAATCTAAAAATTAAAGAGGCTCAAATAGCCAAAATTCCTCTTAATAACTTAGAGACCCGGATAGATTATCAAGCCCATCAAGTAGAATTACAGGATATATTTCTAAAGAATGACGGCTTAATAGCAGATGGGAAGGGGAAAATTATTTTTATTGAAAATCAAGGTATCAAGACAGATCTTAATTTTCAAGTCGAAGAGCTGGGTTTAAATTATCTTAACCAGTTTATAAGTAAGGAGAATCTCCCTTTAACTGGTAAGGCCAAGGGAGACCTTAAATTACAGGGAATTGATTCAGCCATTACTGCTCAGGGAAACTTAGAAATTTGCGATTTTGCAATCGCAGATTTTAAATTTAATTCTGCAGACCTAACCTTTGATTATCAAGAGGGAAAGATAATACTAGATAAAGTTTTGCTTAATTCCCCAGGAGGTGCTCAATGTTATGCTCAAGGAGACTTAGATTTATCTTCCGAATCTCCCTTGAATTTAAGGATAAATTTCTTAAAGCAAGATCTTACCGCTATAATTTCTAATTTTATTAATTTAAAAGAGTTACAAACGATAACTGGGCGGGCTACAGGTTCCCTGGAGATAAAAGGTGACTTAAAATCCCCTGATTTTACTCTAGCTTCTGTCGTTGATTTTGCTCGGGTAGGGGAAATTCCTTTAAATTCTATAGAGATAAAGGCAGAAAAGATCGGTGAGGTGATTAGCATAAATAATTTGACTCTGCATCAAAAAAAGGGTAAGTTTACTGCTCAGGGATGGATTGATTTAAGAGAAGATAGGCATAATCTAGGAATTTTACTTAATGCTGACCAGGTAGATTTAAAACAATTAAATGATATCTTTGGTTTTACAGAAGAGATTGAGGGTTTAGTGAGCCTGCATGCAGAAATAAATGGTCCTTTTAACTCTCCCTATATCTCTATCCAGGGAGATATAAAACAGGGCAAGGTTGCTGATTTTGGGTTTGAAAAATGCAGCATAGATGCCTTATATGAGCAAAATATTTTACAGATTAAAAGTTTTAATTTAGAGAAGGAAGGGCATCTTATTCAAGGAACAGGAAGGATTCCTTATAAATTTTCTCCGGGAAATAAGGAAGAAACAGTTACCAGCCTTGCTGATCTTCCTCTGGATTTTAATTTACTGATGCAGAATATGGAATTAAGTCTATTGGAACTATTATTCCCTCAAGAAATTAAACAGATTCAAGGAAGAGGTAATATTTCTTTACAGCTTTCTGGGAGCTTTAATCAACCCATCCTTAATGGAGTGATTTCCTTACAAGTAAGCGAAGCAGAATTTTACTCTTTGTCTAAAAAAATAAATAATTTAAATGCCTCTCTAGAAATAAAAGATAACTTGGTTAAAGTAAAAGAAATGGATTTTTTGGTAGATAATTTTAAGCTAAATACTGCCGGTACTCTAGTTTTAGAAAAATGGAACCTTCAGGATATTAGTTTAGATCTCTGGACAGCTGAAGAAGCATTTGCCTGGCAGGATATCTTTCAGGCTCAGGTTAAACTCCAGGCCAGGATAGAAGGTTCCCTTAAGGCAGCCCATCTTTCTGGAAATTTAGTTATTGCCCAAGGGAAGATTAACTGGACTACCATTAATCAGAATATTTCATTTCAACCGGATCAGCTTTTTACCCCTTTAGCTGGTTTATCGGGTGATGTTGATTTAGAGATAGAAATTGTTGATGATCTTCAGGTAAGAACCTCTGATATTGATTTAAAATTAGGCGGTATTACCAAGCTGCAGGGTGATTTAACTTCTCCCCGTTTTAATGGGGAATTGAAAATTAAACAGGGATATGTCTCCTTTTTAGATAAGAGTTTCAGAATTTCCAGTGGTAGATTATTATTGGTTGATTCTACAGGAGATGATATGATATTAGATATCGATGCACGAACTAAAATTGATGATATAGAGGTATTATTAAAAATAAGCGGTATTTTAGGACGACCAGTTATGACTTTGAGTTCTTCTCCTTCGCTAAGTGAAGGGGAGATTGTCGCTTTATTAATGTTTAATAAAAATTATGCCGGGCTTACTCAGGGAGAATTAGAAATAGTTTTACAGGAAGAATTAATCAATTTAATTGCTCAGGGGTTAAGTATAAGATTTTTGAACCAATTGGAAAATAGAATAGCAGAATCTTTAGGTTTGGATGAATTTAAAATAGAAACTATTTTCCAGAAAGAAGAAACAGATTCTAGTTTTAGCCTTTTTCCTGATTTTAGTTTACAATCTTTAGCTTTTAAATTAGGTAAATATTTTACTGATAATTTCTATTTCAGTTATTCTATGCCTTTATTGGAAATGGGTTTGGGAGAGCTGGAACTAGAATTTAAATTAGATGAAGATCTAACTTTTAGCACTAAACTTGATTCTTTAGGTTTACAAAAGAATGAATTTGAAGTAAAATTTGAGTTAAACTATGAGTTTTAAGTAAAATATAAAAATAACCCTCCAGGAGGAATAAAGAATGAAAAAGAAAAAGTTCAAGTGGTTTTTATGCTGTTTTATTTTAGTGAACGTATTTTTAGTTAGTATTGTTAATTCTACCTTAGCTCAAACCAATAATCAGGGCAAGATTACAGCTATAGTGGTAGAAGGAAATGAAAACGTTGCCAAGGATTTAATTATATCTCAAATATCTTCTAATCTGGGGGATGTTTTTTCTAAGGAAAATCTGGAAAAAGATATGAAGGCTATTTATGATCTGGGTTATTTTCAGGATGTGAAAATTAAATTAGAATCATTTAGAAATGGTTATAAAGTAGTATTTACAGTGATAGAGAATGCTATTCTTAAAGATATAAAGTTTTCAGGTAATACTATAGTATCCGAAGAAGAGATGAGGGAAGTAATGATTGTGAAGGAAGGACAGATTCTTTCTTATAAAATATTGAAGAATGATTTGGAACGTATCTCTCAACTTTATAAAGAGAGGGGTTACCTATTAATCGATTTTGCCAAGGTTGATTTTAGCCAGGAGGGAATTTTAAGTATAGAACTTATCGAAGGGCGATTAGAGAAGGTAGCAGTAGAAGGAAATGACAAGACTAAAGAGAAGGTTATTACTAGAGAAATAAACCTGAAAACTGGTGATCTTTTTAATTTTGAAAAAGCAAAGAAGTCTCTTCAGAATATTTATAATCTGGGATTTTTTGAGGATGTGAGTATGAGGTTAGAGCCAGGAGAAGAGCCAGAATCTGTAATTTTGGTAATTAAGGTTATCGAAAAAGATACTGGTAAAATTGGAGTTGGAGTCGGATATAATACCGAAGAAGGATTAATGGGCTTTGCCGAATATGCTGAAGAGAATCTTTTTGGAGGAGGACAAAAACTACAAGCAAAACTGGAAATTGGGGGACGTACTACTTATAAATTTTATTTTTTAGAACCCTGGTTTGCCAATACTCCAACTTCGGTGGGGGTGGAGGCTTATGACAAGATTATCACCCGAGAAAACAAAGAAGGATCTACAGTAATTGGTGAATATGATCTGGAGAGATTGGGAGGGAGACTAATTCTGGGTAGGAAGATAGGAGAATCCTTCAACTTAGGATTAGAATTAAAGAGTGAAAAGGTAACCTATGAATTAGTTTCTGGAGAATTACCTGAAGATATTAATGAAGGATGGACTAATACCCTTACTCCGACCCTTTCTTATGATACGCGAGATAATGTATTCGAACCTACTTCCGGATGGTTTCATAGTCTTTCTATAGAAAAAGCTGGTGATTTTTTAGGAGGAGATTATAGTTTTACTAAATATAATTTAACTTTACGGGCTTATATTTCTACTAAATTTATTACTGATATATTTGATTTAAGAAGTTTAGAAAGCATTACCAACAAACTAAGCGAAGGAGTGTTAGCTCTGCGAGCAGCAGGTGGAATTGCCGATACCTCTTTACCTTCTTTTGCTGAGTATCAGGTAGGCGGGATGAATACTTTGAGGGGTTATGATTTTAATCAATTCTCCGGTGATAAATCCCTGGTCTTTAATCTAGAATATAGGATTCCCTTGACGGATAGTTTTCAAGCAGTTATCTTTGCGGATTGGGGACAGGCTTGGGATTATTCAGAGGCTTTCAATCTGGAAGACCTAAAATTTGGGAGAGGATTAGGATTTCGTTATGAGACTCCTTTAGGACCGATTAGATTTGATTATGGCATCAATGAGGAAGGAGAAGGAAAGAGTTACTTTAGTATAGGTCATACTTTTTAAATAAATCATTTAGTTAGTTGATTTAAGTTTAAACCTGAACCAACTAACCAGTTAAGAAAATAATTAACCAAAAGAAATTTAAGGAATAAAATGGAGGAAAATATGCAAACTTTGGGAAAAACATTAGTTAACAAAGTAGTAGTTATGGTATGGTTGTTAATTCTGACTATAGCTTTATGCTATAACGGAGCAGAAGCAGCGACCGCAAAAATTGGTTATGTAGATCTAACCGTAATATTAGCCCAACACCCCTATTCTCAAAATATCAAACAACTTACCCAGAATTTAGAAGAAGAACTAAAGAAGAGACAGGAGGAATTAAATAAACAGGGTAAAGGATTAGATGAAACAGAATTAAAAAAATTAGAAGAGAAGTTTAACAGTGAATGGGAACCCATAAAACAAAAGATTTTATCCGAGATACAATCTTACCAGGCTGCCCGCTATGCTAATATCATAGAATCGATTAAAGCCGTAGGAGAAAACGGGAAATATGATTTAATATTAAGCAGCGAAATAAATGTTTCTTTGAGCAGTACTAGTCTGAATTATCCGATCATCCTCTATGGAGGAGAAAATATTACCCAGGATGTAATTAACGAAGTGTTAAAAAGGGTAGAAGAAGAACAGAAGGCAAAAAAATAAATTAATGCAAATAAAATTATCTATTCGGGAAATTGTAGATCTCTTACCCCATCGTTATCCTTTCTTGTTGGTAGATAAGATTATAGAACAAGAAAAGGATAAGATAGTGGGATTAAAAAATGTAAGTAGTAATGAACCTTTTTTTTCAGGACATTTTCCGGGGTATCCAGTTATGCCGGGGGTACTGATTATTGAAGCTATGGCTCAGGTGGCTGGAGTATTAATGTTTTCCCGGGAGGAAAATAAGGGAAGGATTCCTCTTTTAGTGGGCATCGATAATGCTCGCTTTAAGAAACAGGTCTTTCCGGGAGATCAATTAATTCTGAAAGTTGAAATTATTAAGCAAGTAAAAGGTGTTGGTAAGGCTCGAGCAGAAGCTTTTGTAGATCAAACTTTGGTCGCCTCTGCCAATCTTATGTTTACTACTATGTAAAAAAAAGTGCCAGGCACCTTTTTTTACATCTGGGGGGAAGTTGGTGCAGACTATTAAGACAGAAAGTTTAATTAAGGTTTACCGAAGAAGAAGGGTAGTTGATGAGGTAAACCTGGAGATAAAAAGAGGAGAAGTGGTAGGCCTTCTGGGACCAAATGGAGCTGGAAAGACCACCACTTTTTATATCATTGTAGGTTTAATCAGTCCGGACAAAGGTAAGGTTTTTTTTAATAATAAAGAAATCACCAAAATTCCTATGTATCGACGAGCACGAATGGGTTTAGGTTATTTAGCCCAAGAACCCTCTATCTTTCGTAAACTTACGGTAGAAGAAAATCTCCTTCTCATTTTAGAATCTTTAGGTATAGAAAAGAGTGAACAAAAAGAGCTTTGTTATTCTATCTTAAAAGAATTACAGATAGAACATCTGGCTGACTACCGAGGTTATATGCTCTCAGGAGGAGAGAGGCGTCGGGTAGAGATTTCTCGCACCCTGGTTAGTTCTCCTTCTTTTATGTTGCTGGATGAACCATTTACCGGAGTAGATCCTATTGCTGTTTGTGATATTCAAGAGATTATCGCTTACCTTAAAGAAAAAGGGTTAGGGATATTGATTACCGATCATAATGTTAGAGAGACTCTTAAGATTACTGATCGAGCTTATATTATGCACAATGGAAAAATCTTGACCCAGGGTACTCCTCAGCAGGTAGCTCATTGTGAGATTACGCGTAAAATCTACTTGGGAGAGAGGTTTAATCTTTGAAATAGAATATTAATTAGTTAATAAAGAGGGATTCAGAATATATGTATAGTTTAATTTTGATCCTTACTCTAATTATTGTTAGTGGTTTAATCGCCTCCATCGGTGATTATATAGGTTTAAAGATTGGAAAAAAAAGAGTATCTATTTTTGGTTTACGCCCTCATTATACTGCTATATTTATTACTATAATAACTGGAATTTTAATTGCAATTATCACTATCACAGTGCTTACTATTACTTCTCAAGATGTTCGGACTGCTTTATTTGGAATGGAGGAATTGAAAAATCAGCTTTCCTATCTTTCTAAAGAAGTAGAAAGCCGAAATATACAGCTATCTTCCCTGCAGGGAGAATTAAAACAAAAATCCAATCAATTGCAGGAAATAGAAGAGCAATTCCAGCAGTTATCTCAGGAAATACAGGATAAAACAGTACAACTTACTGATTTGTTATCAGTCAGAGAAGAATTAATTAAAGAAAAAGATAGACTAACTAAAGAAGTAGAAGAATTAAATAAAACTATTAAAGCATTATATACTGGCATAACCCTGATGCGAGAAGGCGAGGTAATTTTTGAACCAGATGAACAGATTACTTTTACTGTTATTCAAGGAGGAAAACCCAAAGAAGAAATTACTAAAGAATTAATTAAATTTTTAAATGATTCTTCAAGTGTAGCCTTATCTAAAGGAGCTAAATTAGATGAAAGAACCAATCAGGTGTTTATTATAGCTCAGCAAAATTATGATAATATTGTAGAAAACATCCATCATAGTGATAATAATAAGTATTGGGTAGTAAGACTTTTATCTGCCATTAATATCCTGAAAGGAGAACCGGTATTAGCCTATTTTTCATTATTAGAGAATAAATTAATCTTCCAAAAAAACGAAGTAATTATTACCGAAGAAATTACGAGGTCTGGGGTATCTGAGGAAGTAGAGAAAAGTTTAATATCTCTATTGAGAAAAGTAAATCTTTTAGCGGTAGAAAAAGGGATTATTCCGGAACCAAAGACCAATTTTGTAGGTTATGTTTCCGCGGTGAATCTCTATGATATAGTAAAAAAAATTGAGGAATCAAACTCTCCTATGCATGTCTCAATCATTTCTATAAATGATACCTGGAGTACTAGCCCTTTAAGGGTAAGAATAGAGGCTGAGCCAGTTTCTTGAACCTAAATAAAGAAGATAAAGGTAGTTAACAAATATATATTTTACTATTTTCTTTATGATCCTTGATTTATTTTTACTTGACATACTATAATCATAATGCTTATAATATAATAAGGAAAAGTAAAGGATTTTAAGAAGAATTATACAAGAGATTATTTGTTAAAAAATTAAAAAATTTTTCTAAAAAAAGAAGGATTTTTTTTACACCTTATAGTAATAATATCTAATGAATGAAATTAATTCAGCAAATAGACGTATCATCTCTAGAAGGTTAAAGTAGGAAGAAAGGAGGTGAAAAAATACTTGGATCTGCTTTAATTTAATGAGATGGTATTAAAACCAGTTAGTTTATTGATCAAAGGAAGTACTGATGAGGGAACTTTGGATACTCAAAAAGTATTTCCTCCAGATAGATAAGCTTACTGGTGAAATAAAAAATAAAAACAAAAAACCAAGGAGGAAAAAATGAAAAAATTACTTTTAGTACTAGTATTGGTCTTCGCTTTTGCACTTCCTGCATTAGCTAACCCCTTTGCCGATGTTCCATTAAATCATTGGGCTTATGATGCTGTACAGTCTTTAGCAGCAAAAGGGGTCATTGTAGGTTATCCCGACGGAACCTTTGGTGGTGGGAAAAACCTAACTCGTTATGAATTTGCTGAAGCAGTAGCTAAAGCCTTAGCTTACGTAGAAGGTATGGATTTTGCCTCTGCTGAAGATGTAGCTATTCTGGAGAAATTAGCTATTGAATTTGCAGATGAACTAGCAAATCTTGGGGTGACTGTTGCTGATTTAGAAGCTGCAGTTGGCGCAAATTCTGAAGCCATTGCAGCTTTAGAAGAGAAAGTAGCCAAACACGAGAAATTCTTTGAACCATTAACTATTACCGGTCAATTTAGAGTAACTTACGACAAGGACGTTCTCCCCACTTCAGCCACTGCTACTCTAGTAGATCGTACCAGACTATGGTTTAAAGCAGAAATTAATGATACCACTTCAGCAGGAATTAGACTACAGGCTCAGAATACTATTTATGGTACCCCTGCTATCACCTGGAGCAATTTCTGGCTTGAACACAATGGAGAAAATCTTTTCCTGAGAGTAGGAGATGTATTACCTGATGCCATCGGTTTAGGTTTAATTGCTTACTACGGAAAAGATGAATGCAGTTCCTACAACTTTGATGGATTTTTAGCCAAGTGGACCTGGGACGATGTTACTGATACTGATTTAGGTAACTGGACTTTCTTCGGCGATGTGGAAGATTACTATACTTTACACGTAGCCACCACTCTCGGTGAAAAAGATGAAGTCGATTTAGGTCTTACTGCTTCTTATGATTTAGCTGCTGGTGGTTATGCTGGTGGTGTAGACTTGGCTTTTGATCTCGGTGAAGAAGATGAAGTATCTATTGGTTTAGAAGGTGGAGTATTCTATGATCCTGTAGCTGCTGCCCTTTCTTATGCAGCTGCTGTTGATGTCGGAGCTTCCCTCGATGATCTAGCTCTTTCTTTAGGTGCATGGTATGTACTTCCTGGTTTTGCTCCTACTATGACCGATTATAGTGCAGATACATTAGGTGGCTATGTCCAGGCAAAATACCCCTTCGATGAAGAATTTACTGGAAAGGTAAAATTCACCTATGAGATGGATTCTGCCTTAACTGCTCCAACTACTCAGAAGGTAAGAGGTACTTTAAACTATGTTCCTGAGGATGGTGCTAAGGATGAAAAGGCAGAAGTCTACTTAGAATACAACTTCTTAACTGCTGCTGTTACCGCCTTCGGAAAATATATGAACTATCCATTAGCTGATGACTTTGTATTGAGTGGCTTTGTAAAATATGTCTATCCTACCAACAATTATGTAGGAGCAGCTACTTTAGAATATAAATTAGCTGATGATATGGATCTAATGGTTGAAGGTCGTGTAGATAGTGATGGAGCAGCCCTCTGGAGCGCTGAAGCACAAGTAACCTATGCTATTGCTACTAATACTAAGTTGACCTTTGGTTTTGAAATGAACGATTGGAGTGATAACCTCAAGGATTACGATCCGATAGATACTTGCGAAGATCAGACTACTATACTTGATAATGTTGGCACTCTGAAGGCTCAACTAACCGTAAGCTTCTAATTAGAGAAGTTTTAAAAAGTTAAATTAAATAACCCCCGAAAAATTTCGGGGGTTATTTTTTTATGGCTATTTCTATTGCGGAG
This sequence comes from Candidatus Atribacteria bacterium UBA6251, assembly GCA_002441285.1. GTDB lineage: Bacteria > Atribacterota > Phoenicimicrobiia > Phoenicimicrobiales > Phoenicimicrobiaceae > UBA6251. The sequence continues at coordinate 11,487 of DJVR01000064.1, forward strand.
ATTCCCAAATTATATTATAATTTAATTAGTTACTTGGTTAGATAGTTATCTAGTTAATCTGGTTAATTAGTTGGTAAATAAGTTCCCAGTTAATTAAATAATTACTAAACCAACCAAAACAGTCTCTATCTATTTTTTCTTAACCATTTAACCAACCAGCTAATTAACAGTTTTTAAATTTTTATATTAACTAACTAATTAACTAACTAACCAGTTAACCATTTAACTAACTAACAAAAAGGTGGTGGCTATAAATGATATTTAAAAAATCATTTGCTCTTCTTTTGGTAATTATTTTTATCTTTACTTCAGTTTTAGCTAATTTTTCTTGGGCTGCTGAGGTATCTCAGAAGGCCTTGTTGGCAGATTTATCCCAGATAGAAAAGACTATCTATGGTACAATTTCTACTCAGCCTCTAGTCGAACGAGTAGAATACTTAGAAAAAGAAATGGTAGGACGCACTCTTCCCGGAACTATTACCAATAGAGTTAAACAATTGAAAGATTTCGTTATTACTGGCACAATGGAAGAACCTTCACTTATCTTCAAAATCAATACTTCCCAGTGGACTCTGGATAACCAGATTTCTAATCAACCTTTAATTACCAAGATTGAAAATTTAGAAAATTTATTATTTGGTAAAACCTCTGAAGATGTCCTAGCTATGAGAGCAGAAGCAATCTTTAGTCTTTGTTTCAAAGAAGGAAAACCACAATTTACCGAAGTCATTCTTCCGGCTGGGACCTTAATATTAATCAAGTTCCTTAATCAAGTAAGTTCAAATAAGAGCGAGGAAGGAGAAACTTTTAATTTCCAAGTGGCAGAAAATATTTTCATAGAAGAAAAACTGGTTATTCCAGCCAATACCCAGGGGGTCGGGAAGGTTTCGGAAGCCAAAAAAGCTACTTTATTGGCTCGTCCGGGGAAATTGACTCTGGAATTTGAAAAGATTTCTGCATTAGATGGTACTCCCTTACAATTAGTGTTAGGGGAGGAAGCCAAAGAAGAGAATAAAAGGATAGCAGTAGCAGTAGGAGTGGGTGTTTTGGGTTTAATTATCTTAAGTAATCCAGTGGGCTTAATTGCTGGAGCATTAGTTCCTGGTAAGAATGTGAAGATTGAGGAAGGGACTGAAATGTTCCTGCAAATTGAACAGGATACCCCAGTTATTGCCTTAGTGCCATAATAAAAGAATAAAAGAGGAAAGTCTACTTTTATATAATGCATAAAAGTAATATAAGCACATAAAAGTATTCTGTCCCCTTTTATTCTCCCAATTAATATTCTACAATGGTGAAAGTTGAATCAGTAGGGTAAACTTGGACTTCCTGGGTAATATCAATACTGGTTAATAGATTATCCAATTCTGTAACCCAGTTTTTTATATAGAGATAGGCTTCCTGCAAGCTGACCCTGGTATCCAGATTAGTATCCGCTGGGTAACTACCAGAGTAACCGCAACCCTCACATAAAGCCATAGAAAAGACTGCGAAAGGATCGAAGGTTTCTGGTATTATTGGAGAAATTTCCATACATTGTTGGTAGTAATGACAGGAAGTTAAGACTTGGTATTGATTTGTGGTAAGTAATCCTTTAGATGGAGCTTGATGAAAAACCTTAATGAGCTCATTATTAAATGAGTACAATTCTTCTTGAAGTTTTTTTATTTCCTGATATTTTTTACCGATAAAACCTCCAGAATGGCAGGCATCAATAAAGACTACTTTTATTCCTGGGATAGCGCTTAAAGCATTTTCTAATTCATTTACACTTATAGCTGTATTTACAAAAAAAGTCATATCCGCGGGACAAAGATAAGAAGTGTTTTTTAATAGCATTCCGTGTCCGCTAAAATAAAAATAGGAAATATCATTATTATCTGCACCTAAAAAACAGGAAGTAATATTCTGCAGGATATTTGATTTGGTAGCTTGCCAGTCCTTTAAATACCAAATATTAGAAAATAAAGTGTTTGAAGAACCAAAACTGCATTTACTAAGAATATAACACATTCTATCCACATCATAAGGCGGGGAAGATAAGTCATTATCACTACCCCAAATATAATTACCTACTCCCACACAAAGAGCTCGATATACTACTTCATTTTGAGTGACAGCAACTGCCATTGTATCCGATTTGCTTATATTTCCTTCTGTGTAAGTGACTAAGATAATAGTTGTTCCTACTGATATTCCAGTAATTAATCCGTTTGAGTCAACACTGGTACAATCAGGGTTAGCACTGGAAAAAATACAATTGTTAAGCTTTATGTCTGCTGAGCTAAAATCAGAATAATAAGCAGTCACTGAGGTAATGTATTTTGATTCTCCCACCTTTAATTCTATAGTCTCAGGTTGAATCTCTATTTTAGTAAGGTAAGGGAGTAAAGTAGTGGAATTAGATGGATTAGGAGGATAGAGATATCTCCAGCAACCGACAAAACATATTAAAAAAGCCAGTAGAAAGAAAAAAATTAATAAATTTTGATTAAAGAATCTTTGTTTATACATAACAAAAACTTCTAAATAAAGAATAAAGATAGTCTTTATACTATATATAATTATTCGATAAGGTTAAAAAAATCTTTTTACCTAAAAATTATTTATTTGATTAAAAAAGGGACTGTTTACTTCTAAACTGAGATATAGTATAAAAGTAGCCTGTCCCCTTTAAATAATTTTCATTATTAGATCCAGATTAAGTTAAAGATTAAGGATAAAGATACACATAGTTTACTCCAGCATGAATATATCTTGTGACATAATAATAGCCCCACCAATAACCATCGACATCAATTGCTTCAAAGAAGTGATTTCCTATTGGAACATTATATAAGACATAAGTCCCTGGTGCAACTCCCGAGAACTTTTGAGTGTAATCCATCCAAATGTTATAATACCAGGAACCTGATACCACTATATAAACTGTTCCTGTAGTCGGATAAGTTGGTACACATCCTGTAAATGCGAGTGACAAAAATGCAATTACTACTAATACCAGAATACCTTTTACTAAAACATTCTTTTTCATTAAAATTCACCTCCTCTCGGATCTTTATTAGTATTATACAGTATCTTCCTAAAAAAATCCTCTTTTTTGTGAAAAATATTTCGATTTCCCCTACAAAATTAGAATCAAATATGGTTTTCCCAAGAATACTATCCAGGTTTTTAATAAAGTACTTAATTTTTAAGTGTTTAGACTTTATAGTTATAATATGTTATATTATTATAAGTGATTTATTATATTAAATTTTTTACCATAAACAGAATTTTCAACTAAATAACAAAAGAACCAACTAACTAATTAACCAAAAAAGGAGTCCTCATAAATAAATGCATAGTAAAAATATTTTAATTTTTTCCCTTATCTGTCTATTAATATTATCTATCAATCTAACTGGCTGTTATTTATTCCCTCCCTCTAATCTCCCTGAATGGACGGTAATGGTCTATCTTGATGCTGATAATGATTTAGAAAGTTATGGGATTAAGGATATCAATGAAATGGAAATGGTCGGTTCTAGTTCCCAGGTAAATATATTGGTACAAATAGACCGTATTCCTTATAATGTATTAAATTCTCTCTATATAGGGTATCTGGATGATTTTTCTAACAGCAACTGGTCTACTACCCGTAGATATTATATTACTCAAGATATGGACCTCAATCTGATAAATTCCCCCTTACTGGCTGATTTAGGCGAATTAAATATGGGAGATCCTCAAACCTTGATTGACTTTGTTAGTTGGGCAATTACTAACTATCCAGCCAGGAAGTATTTGCTGGTACTCTGGAATCATGGTGGTGGATTTAGGAGTGTATCTTTTACTACTAAAGATATTTGCTGGGATTATAGTAACGGTTTGGATAAAATTACTATGCCAGAATTGGCGGATGCTCTTTCAGTAATTAGCAGTCAGGCTGCTGGGAAAATAGATATATTAGGGATGGATGCCTGTCTTATGGCTATGACGGAAGTTGCTTATCAGGTGAAAGACTTTACCGAAATTATGGTAACTTCCCAGGAATATGTACCAGCTGAGGGCTGGCCTTATGAGGCTATTTTAGCTGAACTAATTGCCAATCCATCTATGTCTAAAGAAGAACTAGCTACTCAAATTGTAGATAAATATATTTTATCTTATCCTTTTAAAAATGTTACCTGTTCAGCAACTGATTTAAGTCAGATGGATATTTTAGCTGGAGAAGTATCTGCACTGGCTCAAGCGGTAATAGCTGATAATTCTACTTCGAAAAATATATATTTACAATGTGGCCAGCAAAGTCAGTATTTTTCTGATCCTGATTTTGTAGATTTATATGATCTTTGTCAACAGTTTTTAAATTATTCTAATAATATAGAGGTAAAAAATATAGCCACCAGCATTCAGCAGACTTTAAATTATGCACGCCTTAAATCTGTAAATAATGGGGGAGCACTAAAAGATGCCAATGGTCTTTCCATCTATTTCCCCTGGTATCGTGGTTATTCCAGTTATTATAATTTAACTGATTTTGCTCAGGATACTACCTGGGATGAAATGCTTTTACATTTAGGGCTTTAATGATATTATTATAATATGCGAAGAAGTAAAAATATTTGGTTGATAATAATTTTAATCATTTTTCTATCTATAGGGGCATATTTTTATTTTTTTTCTAACCGAGAAAAAGATAAGGAGCTAGAACAGCCAAAGGAAGAAAAAAAAGAGATAGCTGAAGAAGAGGTCATCGTTAATGAAGCCCCGGTCAGGATTGAACAGGGAAGAGTAGTGGGAATGAAAGGCGGGGTAAAAGAGTGGGAGATAGAAGCAGAAAAGATCTCTTTAGCCCAGGACAGAAAAATGACTGTTTTTGAGAAGATTAACAAGGCGATTATCTTTAGAGACAATGAGCCTTACTGGAATATTCAATTAGAGAAATGTATTGCAGATATGGGTAGTAATAATATGGAATTAATAGGCGGAGTAATCTTTGAATCAAAAGAAGGAGATATTTTAAAGGGGAATAGATTTTACTGGAATTCACAAGACCAAACCTTATCCAGCTTAGAGCCTGTGGAACTGCTAGTAGAAGATAATTGGATAATCGCAGATTGGATGAGCACTGACATAGAATTAAATATGCTCGAATTGGAGGGAAAAGTAAAGGCAGTTTTTAAAATTAAAGGATAGAATATCTTATTTAAAAGAGATGGAAAGAGAATGAATAAAGAGAGATTAAAAAAATCTATTATATCTTTATACCAAAAAATAGATCCAGAAAGAATAATTCTGTTTGGTTCTTGGTGTAAAGCAGAACAAGATCAATACAGCGATGTAGACAGGATCATAATTTATGATACTAAAAAGAGGGTTTTAGATAGATTAAAAGAGCTTTACCTTTTATGGAATATCCCCATTGCCTTTGATTTGCTTGCTTATACCCCACAAGAATTTGAAAAGATGCTGAAAGAAAAAAATCCCTTTATTGAAAGAATAAAAAAAGAAGGAGAGGTTGTCTATGAAAGACTCGGACAAGAAAGCACTTCGCTGGTTTAAGCACTCAGAAGATGACCTTGAAATGGTAAGATGGTTGAATGTTGAATAAAGAAAAAAATTTTTTAGATAAAGGATGTTTTATAGCTCAGCAAACTGGAAAAAAACATTGAAATCCGGACTTTATACTTAAGGAGAAAGAATAGTAATAAGGCATTCTTTTAAGAATTTTTTGAAAAAATAAGAAATGAAGTTTTAGAATTTTAGGAAATTAGGGATGAATGTAGGAGGTTAGATCGTGATTATATTCCTACCAGATATCCTAATGGTTTACCTGGTGGAATACCTTTTCAGTATTTTATGGAAAGTGATATAAAAAGTGCTTTAAAAGATAAGGAAAAGGTTTTAAATTTTTATAGGATATTTCTCCAGAAGAAAGGAGGGTTATAAATAAATTGAAAAATATTCAAAAAACCTATTTTATTAAAATTATTGTTTTGCTTTTTAGCTTATTTTTAATAGTAACTTTATCTTCAGTGGTGGTTTTGGCACAAAAAGCAGAAAGCGAAGAAGGAAAAGAGGCAACAGAAACTACAGTAAGTATAGAGGCGGATAAGGTTCTTTATGATAAGAGTATGGATAAGATGAACTTTCAAGGAAATTTAAGAATTTTGCAGGAGGATATTGTTTTAACGGCAGAGGAAGCTGAATTTGATGTGAACCAGAAGATTGGGCAGATTAAGAACAATATTAAGTTGGTGCAGAAAGATATCACCATTACTGGTGAAGCTCTGGAAGCATTTCTTAATGATAAAAGATATATCTTCCAGGGAGAAGTAAAACTAATTCAAGAACGCAAAGATGAAGAAGGAAAAGAAGATAATATTATCTGGAATGCCCCTCAATTGGAGATTTTGGCTGATAGCAAAGATATTACTGCTACCGGAGGAGTAAAGATTTTAAAGAAGGACTATACTATTACAGCAGAGCAGGCAGTTTATAATGATCAGGAACAGAAGATAGAACTAAAAGGAAAAGTAAAGATAGAAGAAGAGGAAAGTAATCGCTGGATCTCCGGTGATCAAGCTATCTTTTTTATCGAATCTGAAAGATTAGAAGTCACCGGCAATGTACATAGCGGCCTCAAATTAGACTAATGTAAAAAAAAGTGCCAGGCACTTTTTTTTACATCGAGAGGGAGAAGGAAATGAAAGATTGCAGAAAATGGTTTATATTAATCATTTTGGGAATAGTTTTATTGACGGGGGGATGTGCTCGCTGGCCTGATGGTTCAGATGAGCCTGGTGAAACTCAATATCAAGTACAAATTACCGTCCAGGTTCAAGGGCAAGTTAGTTCAGATTTAAATAAGGGAAAATATTATATAGTGCTAGATACAGATGAGAATACTGCTGATGGACCAGGGGCTAATATTTTGCTCTGGGATGATGAATTTTATTATATTATAAAGTATGAGGGTGGTTTCTTTGATTTTACTCAAGTAGGAGGAGTAGAATCTTTTACCGGTAGTGGAGAGGTAATTGAGGAAGACGAAATAAGAGTTACTTTCGATTTGAATGATTTAGGTAATCCCGAAAGCCTGGATATTAATGTAGTAACTACCGACAAAGATAATAATACCTATGATTCTCTGGATGCAGGTTATTTTTCTATTTATACCAACCGACTTGGTGCTACTAATACTATAAATGATCGTTTTGATGATTCAGGAGAGGGAGGAGTAGATTTTGACATCATTAAAGTGACAACTTTAATCACTACTCCCTGATTATGTAAAAAAAAGTGCCAGGCACTTTTTTTTACATCTATTGTTGGCCGATGGTGATCTTTTCGGTGGGGAAGGCTTTGATGTAAAATTCTAACCAGAAAGATTGAGTGGCTTGTTTATAATTAAAACGAATTTCTCGGCAATGTAAATCTCTGGTAATACCGATTACACTATTTCTTACTTCCCAATCCTCTAAGTCGATTATACCTTTATAATTAACCTTCCAATTATCGCTCAGTTTAAGATCAAGGGTAGTATTTATCTCTTTGCTCCACTCTGAGGTATTTAAATTGTAAGAGGTATTAAAATTCATTTTCCAGTCTTCTTTAGGTTTATATGCTAATTTAGCTACCAGGCTGGCGAAGCTTTCCGCCACAAAATCATAATTAGTAGATAAATTTAAGTCGATTTTTTCAGTAGGAGTAAAAGCCAAAGTCCCTTTGATAAAATGTGTTAGGGGGTCAATATAATCAAACTTAAAAGGTGTTGGCCCTTCTGTCTTATTATAACTATAGTTCAAAGTAGCGGATAGATAAGGATTATAAGTAGTTTTTACCTCTATTTTTCCTCCGACTAAATAGCGTGCTTCACCGGTGAGATAGACATCCTGTCGGAAGATACCAGCTGGAGTAATACTGATATTATCTCCAAATTTGAAAGGTCTTTTTAAATTAAAAATAAATTCACCACGCCAGTTATCCTCATCTGAGGAATATTCATAAAAATGAGCCACTGAGGTATTAATATCATAAGAAATCTTGGTTTCTCCCAGAAGGGCAGAGCTTTTTATAAAAGTAAATTCTGGTAAACGATCGATTATTTTGGAAACATTTTCTCCCGTGTAATCATCTTCATCCAGGTCAAATCTCTTTTTTGCAACTACATTCACTTTATAGCCTTCGCCCTGAAATTTTAATTCCCACTCTGGAGTGAGCTCCAAATCAGCAAATTCCTGAGTAGAGGGATGATTTTGGGTAAAATATAGAGTAAGTATAGAATTTAATTGATCACTAATAGTATAGTCATATTTTGCCTTGATATTGCCATTAATACCCAGATTATCTAAATCCTTTCCACTAAATTTATATTTTCCGGATAGTTGAAAAGTATAATTTTCTCCGGCTTTATCTAAAGTAAACTGGGAATTCAGGGTATTACTGGCTAAAGTTCCATTTGGATTTCTAACCCCGGAATAATTTAAAATCATCTGAGTCGTCAAATCCTGCCCTTTGAATTCCTGCTGATATTTTAATTCTCCGTTCAAACTGATCTTATCAGTATCCTTATTCTTAATCTGATAAAGATACAAAGAAGTCTCGCCAGGGTTATTATCTCCTCCAATTTCTAAAGTATGAGTAAATCCCAATCCTAATCCCTTCTTCTGTAACCAGTCTGCATAAATGATACCATAAGATTTTTCGGTTATATAATAATTGAAATTAGTCTTTATATACCAGCCGTCAGCACTGTTTTGTCCAATCTTAGGGAGGATGGGTTGTTGAGTTTTACGATCTAAAAAGATTATAAAATAGGGAAGGGTAATAATCTTCAAGTTTCCTTCGTACCAGGAGATATGGCGGGCAATGATTTTATCTTTAGGATAGATAATTAACTCTTTAGCTTCCAGGTGATAATGAGGTTCTGCCAGATCACAGGTGGTGAAAGTCCCTCCAGTTATTTCCACTGTCTCCGGGAAGTTTTCCATCTTTTCTCCAGTAAAATAGATCTTCCCCTTTATTCCTTCACCAGTCAATTCTCCTTTTAAGCGAATAAGGATTATCTTTTCTGTCTTCCAGTTGTAAGTGACTTCTTCACAATAAGTTTCTGTCTCTTCTTGCTTTAAAAAAACCTCTCCAGAAGCCCAGAATAAATTTTTATTTAGGTTAATCTTTAATTCCTGACTCTTTATTTCCGTATTATTATATTTTAATTCGACTCCTTCTCGGGCGACAATAATATCTTCACCTTCCACCTTTTCATAGGTAATAGATTCTGCCTTTAAGGAAATTTCGTCCTCTGCTTCTTTCCCGGTTTCTTCACTTTTTGCTTCTGCCTGTTCTTCTCCGAGCTCAATTATTGTCGAGGAAGTTTCAGTTGAAAAGGTATTAGTAGAGGAAATTTCTGGTGATCCGGGGCCTTCTCCTTCTTCAGAGGCAGGTTCAATATCTGTAGTAGCTGGAGTCTCTTGAGCCCAGGCAGTGGAATCTATTAGCCATTTTCCATTAAAAATAAAGTTTGGTGAGCTTACTCCTAAAACCGTTGTTAGCACTATTATTAAATAAATTATTAATGGAAATATTTTTTTTGATTTTTGCATCTTTATTTCTTTTCAGCTCCTAGCATAATAAATATGCCTAAAATGCCAAAGACTAGGTTCGGTAACCAAGCTGAAGTAATCGGGTCTATCATTCCACCTCGACCCATAGAGCGAGTAACGGATAAGAAAACATAATAGGATAAGATTAAAACAATACTAATCACTATTCCAGTTGCCTTGCTACCTCTCTTAACTCTTAGACCCAGGGGTACACCCATTAAAACAAAGATTAGTCCTGAATAGGGTATAGAAAATTTCATATGGTAATCTACTTCAAAATTTTTGGTATCTGCCCCAGCTTGTTTCAAAATCTCTATCTGTTGACTTAACTCTTTACTACTCATTTCCTGAGGGGTCCGTTGATTGGTAAAGAATTTTTGTAAATCTTCCTTTACTATAATATCCAGATTGATAAAGTCCATTTCATAAGTAATTTTACCATTTTCATCGTAATTGTAGATAGTTCCATTCTCCAGTTTCCAGGTATCTACTACCCAGACACCTCTTTTTGCTGTAATAACTCGAGGGAATTTTTCTCGAGTCATTTCATAAACCATAATATCTTGCATAATCATTCCATCTTCATCCAGTTTATTGATGTAAAAATAACGATTTTCTGCATCCCTAAAGAAGACATTGCGCATGATATTGGGAGGACCCTTTTTTAAGACAATTTCGCGAATAATATTCTGGGAAATGTGGTTTGCTTCCGGAACTATGTAATCATTGATGTAAAAAGATAATATGCTGACTAATAGGGAGGCGACCAAGAAAGGAATCATAATCCGCCTTAGGCTTATTCCTCCAGCGCGCATAGCGGTAATCTCTCCATCGGTAGATAATCTAGCAATCGCAAATTCACTGGAGGCTAATAAGGACATAGGGAAGGTTACTACTAAGTAGGCAGGAAGACGGTAAATTAATAATTTAGCTACATATTGCCAGGCTACCCTTTTATTAATCAATATATCCAGTAGTTCAAAAAGGGTTTGCATAATAAGCATAATAGTAAGGGCAGCAACTGCCAGTGCCACAAAACTTAACACCTCTTTGATAATATAGCGGTCTAATATCTTAGGCCACCATAAAAAACTTCTTCTCCTCTTTACCGACATCTCCATAGTCATTTTAGCTTCCTATTTTCCTGCTTATACTATTGTATTTTTATCCAGTATAACATATTTTCTTTTTTAACAAAATGTAAAAAAAAGTGCCAGGCACTTTTTTTTACATTGAACTAGCTGGGGAACTATTATATAATTATAAAGTTAAATGGAAGAAAAGAAAAGGTAGGAAAGATGAAAAATATTGCCAATAATCTACCAAATCAGCAAATAGACGTCTTCTGGCTAACTACAATTATAGTGTTAGTATTGGGACTTTTTTCTTTTTCGAGTATTTTTCTTTTTAGCTCGATCCAGGTAGCCGCAGATTCGACGCCATCCCTCCCTGAAACATCACCACAGAAGTCTTTTAACGAGGGATTAGCCCTGTTTAGGCAAAGTAAATACGAACAGGCTATTCCTTATTTTAATACAATGCTTCTCCAGGATCCTGAACATACTGAAAGTTATTACTATTTAGGACAATGTTATCTTCAATTGGGAATAATAGAATATAATCAAAAGAATATCTTTAAGGCTTATAGTCTATACCGTAAAGCCAATGAGATAGCCGAACAGGTGATTCCTCTTTACATAAAGGGAATTAAGCAGGATCCTGATGAACTAGATAATTATATAAAGCTGGGTTATATTTACGAATTAAGGAGTGAGGTGCCTTTTAATGATGAATACAAAATTGCTTTAGAATACTATCTAAAAGGGTTAGAAGTAGTAAAAAGATTGGAAAATAATCTAATCTCTGATCCATCTATTTCTGCTTCTAATACTCAAAGGTATAGCCCTTATCGAGGAATAAAGATTTATTTTTTATCGAGAGCCGGATATATCTACTGGCTAAAAAAAGATTATACGGAAGCTATTGATTATTTAGAACAGGCAGTGGAATTATCCCCTGAGAATATTGAGGGAAACTATTATTTAGGTTTATCTTATGTTAAAATAGGAGAAAAAGAAGAAGCTAAACCATATCTTTTACGGGTAATAGAACTGGTCCCTCAATCAGAATACGCTCAAGAAGCAGAAAAAATATTAAAGAAAATAGATTAGTTGATTAATTAATTTGCTAGTCGGTTGGCTGGCTGTTCAATTTTAATTAGTTACCTAATTAATTAGCTGGTTGTCTAATCTTTTTACCTATCTAATTAACTGGTTAGCCATTTTGTCTATTAAAATTAAAATTAAAACAGCATATAGTTTGTGCTACTTGGCTTTGGTTTTAAGGGTGGTATTAAATTTATTGATTAGATAAAAAAATAGGTATCAAACAAAAAAGATAAATTTTATTATTTTATTATTTCACTATTATTATTATTATTATGGTGAGACAAAAATACCTACTATATATCGGCGGAGGCATCAAGGATTTGAATCAATATAAAATAAAAGAAGCATTTAAAAAATTCAAAAGCAAAAAAAATGGATTAATAATCTTATTATTATTAGGCAGTCTCTTTTCTCTGTTGACTTTAAGTGGTTGCCTGTTTAATTCCTTCTATAAAGGTTCTGTAGAGGGATATATTTATGAACAGACTATTTTAGAACCACGCCCTCTTAAAGATGCCTTAATCAGCATAACTGGCTCAACCAATACTGCCTTAACCGATGAAGATGGATACTTTCATCTTGATGAGGTAAGCATCGGAACAAGAACCCTAACTATAGCTAAAGAAGGTTATGTTACTACCAAAGTATTGAATGTAGTGATTACTAAAGATGAAACCACCTTATTAAATGATGGTAATCCCTTAATTATTTTTCCTACTGATGATAAATATCTCTTTGATAGCGGAGTAAGCTATTATAATTTAAAAGACTATAATTCCTCCCTGTCCACTTTTAAAGAATTAGTTACTACTTATCCAGACAGTCCTTATGCGGATGATGCCCAGTATTATCTGGGCTATATCAATGAATATAAGTTATACAATTATATTCAAGCCTTTCAAGAGTATCAATACTTAATTGATACTTATCCAGACAGTCCTTATGCGGATGATGCCCAGTTAGGTTTAGGAAACTGTTATTATGCTACTTATGATTATACTCACGCTATTGAGGCTTATCAGCAGTTACGCCAGGATTACCCTGATTCCAATCTTGCCCCCATGGCTCAGTATTATATTGGACATAGCTATCGAAAACTATATAATTTTAGTCAGGCTATTATTGAATATACTAAAGTACTTATAGATTTTCCGGAGAGTGAATATGCGGCTCCCGCCCAATACTATATTGCCTATACATATTATAGTGACAAACAATACGATCAAGCTATCTTAGAATTCCAAAATACAGTAAATAACTACCCCGATTCTACCTGGCCAGGTGAACCAGACCGACTTATTGCCCCTTGTGCCCAATTTTATATCGGATTCTGCCTGATGAAAGCAAAAGATTATAATGAAGCTATTCGAGCCTTTCAGGTAGTAATTGATGATTATCCTGAAGATTCCTGGAATGACAATCGTATCATTGCACCGGAGGCTCAGTATTATATTGGGGATTGCTACCGATTACAAGAACTCTGGACAGAAGCTTTAGAGGCTTATCAGAAAGTAATCGATAATTATCCCGAAAGTAAATGGTGGGATGGTACCTCAATCCCGGATTCTGCCCAATACTGGATTGACTGGATCAATGAAAAACATCCCCCAACTTAGTAAATTAGTGCATAGTATTGATAATATATAATAATTTGTATCTAACCGTTATGTTAGTATTATAGAGTATATTATCTTTAACCAGTAGAGATTGAATAGAAATTGAATTAAAAATTAGATGCTGAAAAATTTTTTATTTTATTATATCTTTTCCTAACTAAGTAACTATTTAATTAACCAAGATACTAACTAATAAAGCAACTAATCAGCTAATATAGCTAAGTAATATAATCGAGCAATCAATAAATTGATTAATTGACAAATTAGAAAAGTAATAAATTAATAAATCACGCAATTGAATTATCGCTTACCAAAACAAATAGTTTCAACAGGACCAGCGGTAAGCATAAACTGCAATAGTCTTTTTAATACTAATGATTATTTATTATACACTGACCATTAGAAAATCGGAGAATTTCCTAAATGGATGAACTTAAAATTATTGAGCTTTGTCTTCTGGGAAAGACCCAATATTTTTCCCGGTTAATTGATAATTATCAACATATGATCTTTAACTTAGCTTATCGGATGAGTAATAATCTCCAAGAAGCGGAGGATATTGCCCAGGAAACTTTTATTAAAGCCTTTCAGCATCTGAACCATTTTAATCCTAACTATAAATTCTCTACCTGGCTTTACCAGATTGCCTTAAATATTATGCGAGATAAATTTAAAAAAAAGGAAATACATCCTTATTCTCTGGACACTCCGAAAGAAGGAGCAGATACAGAATCTTTACCTCCCGAACCAGCAGACCATACCCATAATCCGGAATGTATTCTAACCCAAAAAGAAGAAACTGAACTAATTCAAAGGGCAATTAATGCCCTCCCTTTAAAATATAAAGAAGTAATTATCCTGCGACATATTCAAGACTTATCTTATCTAGAAATTGCCCGTATTCTAAAATTGCCAGAAAGCACAGTAAAAATACGCCTCTTCCGTGCTCGTGAACAATTGAAGCAAGAGATTGAAAAAGAGGGGAGAGGCTGCTTTTTTGATTAATTTTAAAAAATAACCTCTACCCTTTTTTATCCTTTTTTTGTAACTTTTCTCTTAATTTTTCGTAATATATGGTGAAGAGAAAAGGAACCCTAAAGCCAAAGAGGGAAGGGCAAAAAAATTTAAGTCTTTCCAAAGAATAAAAATTAGAAAAAAGATGAAAGAATGAATACCAGAATGGATTGTATAAAAATTAAAACGCTACTAAATGAATATATAGAACAGCTTACTAATGAGGATTCTACTAATCAGATAAAAGAGCATCTTCGCTCCTGTCCATCTTGTCAACAGGAATATCAAAGGTTGCAAAAATTAATCTCATCCCTGCGCAGTTTTACTCCTCAGGAAGCACCTGCAGACTTCACCGAAAAGGTGATGGCTAAGATTGCTCAAGAAAAAATAGAAATTGATCCTTCTTTCTGGAAGGAAATAAAAAGAAAGATTACGGTACCTCTACCTTCTTTGCCTTCTTTGCGGGTTATGGGAGTATCTAGCGCTCTCATTGTTGTATTTTTATTTTTTGCTTTTAATTATCTCTTTAAACCAGTAGAAATAATCCCTCTCTGTTCAGCGGAAGTAAAGTTTTCTTTGCGGGTAGGGGATAACCAACAGATTCATACCATTGCGATTGCTGGTGATTTCAATAACTGGGATCCTCAGGCAAATATCTTGCAGGATTCCGATGGTGATGGCATCTGGACAGCTACCTTAAAACTACCTCCCGGTAGATATGAATATATGTTTGTTTTAAATGGAGAAAAGTGGTTGCCTGATCCCAATGCCCTACGTTACGTCAAAGATGGTTTTGGGAACAGGAATGCTATCTTAGAGGTAAATAATTGTAGCTCAACTTAATCTCAATCTGAATAGGTAAGTTATTCGGTTATTTTGTTATGGTTATCTTGACTAAAAGAAATGGGTAAATAGAATGACAAAAAAGATCCTTAAAGCTAACAACACAATAAAATTAACTTTAATAAATTCAATTATTTTAATCATTTTAGTCTCTTTGACTACCACTGTTCTTTCTGCTGCAACAGAAGGAGGAGATCCAGTTATTGAACAACAATTAGCACAACTAAAAGATATTTTAGATAATTCCTCCTCTTATAGTGAATTCCAGAAGAATCAGATGCTTCTACCAACTTTGCAGAAGATCTTAGCCAGTGGTATTTCCTTTGAAGAGACTAATGAAATAGTGGAAAAAGGGGTAAACAATTCCTTTGATGCTTATAATATGAAAAAGATTCTAGATATCCTTCAGGAGACTAAAGAAGAAGATTTGCCAGTAGAACCCTTGATCAATAAAATAAACGAAGGATTAGCTAAAAATGTAAATAAGACTACCTTAATTTCAGTAATTTCTAAAAAGGCAGAAAATTTGAAAAAAGCTAATGAAATTTTAAGGGCAGCCGAGCAAGAAGGCTTAAAAATTGAAGATGGTGAGGAAGTCATCAGGATTATCGGGGATAGTCTGGAAAATGATGTCCCTGCCGAATCTTTATCCTGGCTAATTAAGACCGGATTAAAACAGGGGAAGAGCTTAGAAGAGATTACCGAAATTAGTGATGAACTGGGATATTTAAGTTTAATGGCTTATGATGCTGGCCTATCTTCTGATAAGATAAATCTCTTATTTAATCAATCCATAGAAGGCAGTATATTAGTCGAAGAGATATGCGTAACTATTCAAAAGAATTTAGAAGCAGAAATTGCCTTAAATACTATGGGAGGGAATGGAACCAAACCTTCCTCTCCTGCCAGTGGAGGAGCAACTTTACCTACCTCACCCACTGAAGCAGTGAGTGGCTTTACTGATATGGGAGGAACACCTGCACAAGAGGCAGGAGAAGCCCCTACCGAAAGTGGTAGTGCTCCTATACCCTCTGAGCCATCTGAAGAGGAGAGCCCAACTCCACCACCGGAAAACTGATTAATGAATGTGATTTTAATCACTATGTGCTCCTTGACAAAAGAATAACTAAGTCAATATCAGGAAAGATTTTAAATTAAAAACTTATCTTAGCACAAAGATAATTCGCTTATCTGGTGATCTTATAATAATCTTCTTTAAGCTTAATTAACCAGATACACTGTTTTATGGTTTAACATTGCCTGGTGATTATCTTAACAGCTAAATTAGTTAATCCACTAACTAACTAATTATGTAACTTTTCTTGACTTTTCTCGTACTATTTATTAGTATTTATTTAGTTACTTAGTTAAATAGTTAAAAATTTAATTAATTTCTTATATTAGGCAAGTTATCTTTATTTTAACTAATTAGTTAACCAATGACTAATAAATGATTATACAGTGGTAGTTTCTTCCCGTGCGAGGTCGACGTGCGGTAGGATTGCTTATGAAATAAAGCATAAAATAATAACTACTCATAAGCCAAGAGTTTAAAGAAACTATTAAAAAAAAAGAAATTAGATTAGTTAATTTCGCGAAATTAAATAATTAAAAGATAAATGACCTTAAAAAATGAAAGGAGAAAGAAATGAAGAAACTATTCTTGTTGTTATTAGTTGTAGCCTTAGCCGCCTTCTTATTTGTCGGCTGTATTCCTGTAACTCCCGGAGAAGGTGAAGGAGAAGGTGAAGGAGAATTAGAAGTAACTATAACATTTGAGAATGAATATACTGATGCTAAGGGGGTAACCTTTATACCATGTTCTGGCGAGGTAACAGTTACTTTATCGGCTCCTGTAGCTGTAGATAATGTCGTATATGTTGCATTGAAAGAAGATGATGGAGACTATGATTGTTCTGAACCACTTACTCCTAATGCCGATCGGACAGTCTGGACTGGAGATTATACTCCAAACATATGCTCTCCTAGCATTGATGAGTGCGAACCGTTCTGTGTAGTCGCCCTAGTCAAACATCCCTGCTGCCCCGGTGAAGAGGTTGCCCTAAAAGTAGTGAGAGCGGATTGCACACCACCTACACTTGACCTTTTTGTTAAATTTTCAGATTGTACTGATCCTTGCGTAGATCCAGACCCTTGTGTCGAACCATTTGCGGGTGTATCTATGGAATGGACTAGCAGAACTACCAGTCTCTGCGAGACTACCGATTGTTGTGCAGATAACTGTTCCGGAGTTGGTGGCTGGAGCCTGGTGATAGATCCAGATGAGTGTGAAGGCCCATGTGATACTGTAGAAGGAACTGGTTGTCATGTAGAAGGAGAATTAGGGTGTGAATGTTTTGCCTATGCTGACACAGGTGAAGTCTGCTACATCATTGAATTCACTCTCGAAGATAATGTAGGAAATGCAGTTGAAAGCAAGTGGGAACTTTGCTTAGATACCGATTCCGTGGTTTCATTCTCTATAGTCGATGGAGACACATTAACTGCAGATTCTGAAGGTTGGTACACAGTTTACAATGATTGTCAACCTTAACCATTTTAACTGTAATAAATCAAAATAAATAATAGAATAATCTTTAAATAGGCAATTGATACTAAAGGGATATCCAATAGGGTATCCCTTTAGTATATATAAATAAAAAATATACTCTTTATTATTATGATTTATACGAATTTGATATTCAATAAACAAAATAGCCAAAGATGATAGAAAGCTAATTTAATTGACATCTAAAAACAAGCCCTTTATAATTAAAAAGAACATAAAATTTAAAAGAATTGATTTTCAATTAACAATTAAAGACAAAGGGGTAAAATAAATGCAAAAAAAATTATGGGCTATTTCATTTTTATTAATATTATCGTTAGGTTTATTTGCGGGCTGCGCTCCTGGGATTACACCTGAACCAGACGAGCCAGAGCCGGAACCAGAACTACCAACCACTGACAATAGGGTGGTAATGGTAGAATTGTTTGTTGCACCTGGTTGCAGTAGATGTCCTAGTGCTAAATCAGATATGGCACAGTTATTAGATGAATACGGTCTTGATAAAATAGTAGTTTTAGAAGAATACGCCTGGAATTATCCGCTTTCCTCAGGATGGGCCACTCCTGAAACTATTAGTAGATATTCTATGTATACTTCCGATACCGCTACTCCCGATGCTTATTTTAATGGTTTAAACCAATCTGTTCATCAGGATGATTCAAGTTATAATAATTATAAAAATGCAATTAACCAGGAATTGGAAAAATTAACACAAATTACCATTATAGCTTCAGCGTCTAAAGATAATTCTATTAATTCAATTAACATTTCCGGAAGCATTAAAAATATTGGGATTAACACCTTTTATAATATCGAAATAGGAGCAATGATTTACGAAGATTCAGTTCAATTAGGAAATAGTATTGCTAATCATGTAGTTAGAGATATTTTAACCCCTGTTCAGGTAGAAAGTTTATTTTCGGGGGAAACTTATGATTTTTCCTTTACTTCCAGATCAGAAGATTTAAAATGGGTCAGTAATTTTAATAATTTACATATAGTGGTTTATGTTCAATCTCCCAATAGTTTGACAAAAGAAATCTTACAAGCTTTGTATGTTGAATAAATTTATTCTATGATATAAAAACCGCTTTTAAATAAAAATATATTAAGGAAAATATTGATCGGTGGAGATCAAATTGTAGTTGTAAAAAAAATTAGGAACATTTTTAAATAGGTTATTTACATGCTAAAAAAATTTTATTTATTTATAGTGATGGTAATATTGATTTATTCTTTTATTGGTTGTTTTTCTACTAATCCTATAGAAGAAACGGAAAGCGATAATGGAGAAATACCGGATTCTATAAAAAGGGTAGTTATGTTAGAGTTATTTGTAGCTCCAACCTGCAGTCGTTGTCCTTCTGCAAAATTAGCAGCGAAATCTTTATCAAATAAATATGGTCTTGACCAATTAGTAATATTAGAGGAATATGCTTGGGATGATCCTAATGGTGTATATACTGGCTGGTCAACTTACGAAATTTTTAATAGATTTAAATGGTACAGTAAATCTACTAAGACTCCTCATGCTTTTTTTAATGGCTTAAATCAAAATATCCCTTATTATGAATTTTCACTTTTTAATTATGAAGAAGCTATTAAAGCAGAATTGAATCGTTCTCCAAAAGTATCTATTTCAGCTTCTTATGATATTTTTGCACAAAAAATTACTATAAATGGGAAGATATATAATATTAGTTCTGGTAATCTAAACAAAATTGTTATTGGAGCAATGATTTACGAAGATTCAGTTCAATTAGGAAATAGTATTGCTAATCATGTAGTTAGAGATATTATTGTTTCTGATACAATTGATATTTTAACTGAAGGATCTAATATAACTTTTTATTTAGAGTCAGAAAATTTGAGCAATGTCAAAAATATGGATAATATACATATAGTAGTATATGTGCAAGAACCTTTTATTGAAAACAAGGAAATACTACAGGCATTGTATATAGAATAAATTAAATATAATTAAATGTATGATAATATTAATCTGATTAACTGATACAGCATATAAATGTGCACTTATACAATAAAGCTTAATAATTGATTTATTAAAATGAAAGAATATTGGCTTTTAGAAATATTTAATAATGAGATGAAATAGAAGAACTAAATGAAAGTGTAAAAACGAATAAAAATATTATCTATAATAATCAATATCTTTTTAGTTATATCTTTCTGTGTTCTTTAACTTTTACTACTAAGGAAACTCAATTAAATAGATTGAAAAAATAATAAAAAAAACTATAAATGATAAAGATATAGATTTATTTATCTATAACATATCTTATAATTATATTAATTCCAAACGTTATATAAGATAATTATTTAATAATTTATTGAACTGGAGCTCAATATAAGTGGAGCAAAAAGAAATAATTTCATCTCATATATTTAGCGGAAAATCAATTTATACAAAGGCCATTGAGGTAATAATTATCGCTCTCCTTATTTTAATCCCAATTGCGTTTTACCCTTATTTACTTCGAATATTTAATCCACCTAAAGAACTGATTTTTAATTTTTTAGTAATTGCAGGTCTAATGTTCTGGGGATTCAAGATGGTCGATGAAGAAAAAATAAAGGTTATTTCCACTCCTTTAAATCTTCCCATTTTTGCCTTTATAATTATTGGTCTTCTCTCCTTACTTTGGTCTAATAGCCCCAAGGTAAGTCTTTTAGAATTACCTCTATTTCTAGTAGGTCCTTTATTATTTTTTATAGTTGCTAATAATATTAGTGAAGAACGTCAAATCAATTGTCTGCTTTATACTGCCCTTATAGTTAGTAGCATTCTGGGCGTATATGGTATCCTGCAATATAATGGTATAGATTTTTACTTCTGGAAGGCTAATATTGGTAGGCATATGGTATTTGGTCTTTTTGGAAATGTCAATTATTTTGCCGAATACCTGATTGTACCCTTACCCCTTGCTATATCTTTATTCTTTACCACTCGAAACCGCACTAATAAAATTTTACTCCTGATTGGAATATTGACAATGGGAGGAAGTTTAATTCTTACTTTTACCCGGGGATCTTATCTAGCCATAGGAATTTCATCCTTCTTTATGCTCTTCCTTTATCTGGTCACTCGAGGTAAAGGCTTTATTAAAGAGCATAAAAAAATCTTTATCTTTATCCTTTCTCTTATCATCTTAGCAACATTTCTCTTTGCTTTGCCTAATCCACTAAATGAACCAGGAACTGTTATCTCTAAAATAAAGAGTCGAATTTCTATTTCTCAACTTACTAAAGATACCTCTCTTAAAAGGAGAGAAGCTATTTGGGGATTTACCACCCTGATGATCAAGGATCACCCTATACTTGGCTCGGGACTGGGAACTTTTAAATATAATTCTTTATCCTATCAAGCAAAATTTTTTAACCTGGGTGAAAATCGCCACCTTTATCCTTACGGAATTGCCGATAAAGCTCATAATGAATATTTGCAGCTTTGGGCGGAATTAGGGTTAATCGGCTTAGGTATTTTTATCTGGATTATCATTGTATATTTCAGGTCTGGAATAAAGTATTTAAAAAGGATAAAAGATAGATATAAACAAGGAATAATAATTGGCTTAATGGGTGGGGTAATAGCCGTATTGATTGATGCTATTTTCGGTTTTCCTCTTCATTTACCAGCTACTATTTGTTTATTTTGGTTGAGTCTAGGGGTTACTTTTTCTATTGGTAGAATAGAAACAAAAAGTATTGTAAATGTTTTTGGTAAAAAAGAAAAGATAGATATTCCACCGGACAAAAAAGATAATAAAAAAACTAAAAAATCCAAAAATAATTTAAGGGACGATTCAATTTTCAAGTGGAAGCCACTTTTATACCTTATAATTATTTTATTTTGCACTATTTTAGTAATAATAACCTACAGACCCTTTATAGCTCAAGTTTATGAATTTTTAGGAATTCAAGCAGCAGTAAAAAGAGACTATAATACTGCTACTAGCTATTTTCATTTAGCTTTAAAATGGAATCCTTATTTTGGAAATATATACTATAATCTTGGACAAATAGTATATCAAAAAGGTATTTATAATAAATCTATAGAATATTTTGAAAAAGCGGAAAAATTTATAGATCATCCTAATTTGCCTTCGAAATTAGCTTATCTTTATTTGAAGAAGGGTGAGATAGAAAAAGGAATAAGTTATTTAAAAAAAGCAATTTCCTATCAAGAAGATGAAAAAGATACGATTCCCTTACTTACTGATTTAGGCAATAACTATATGAGATTAAAAAAATATAAACTTGCAGAAGAAGCTTTCAAAGATGCTTTAGATATAAATCCTGATTTTATAAATGCCCACTATGGTCTGGCGGGGGCTTATTTAAAACAAAATCTAATAAATAAAGCTCAGATTGAGTTACAAAAAATAATCGAACTTGCTCCGGATAGTCCAGAAGCTCAATATGCTAGAAATATGTTACAGCAAATAGCTCAAGAAAAACTATCTAAGGAAGAGCAGGAAGAAGAAAAATCTCCTTGATCATCTACTTGATATCATTATTGGAGGCAGAAAATGTCCTTAAAAAAGAAGATCCTATCCCTTGTATTAGTTATCAGCTGGTTAGTATTGTTGCTACTACTTGAAGGTTGTAACCTTCTATCTTCTGATAAAACGCAGATTAATCAGATTGCGGAAAATATTCAAAAAGCTCTGGAAGAGAAAGATGTAGATCTATTTATGGAGAATATCTCTTCTAATTATTCTGATGAAGAGGGTGGCACTTACGATAATCATATTAATAGTTTACCAGAACAGTTAATCTCCCAAATACAAGATGCTGAAGATTTAATAGGTAATTTTCCATTATTGAAGATAGAGACAAAAGTTACTATTCCGGAAGCTGATTTAACCATTTTAGATACCCTTGCTACTGGAAAGATGAAGATTGAAATTACCCTTAAAGCTTGTGTGGCTTGGGTAATATGTTCAGATTTATACCACGATAATATAGAATATAATGTTGATTTTATCAAAGAAGATGAAGATTGGAAGATTATCTCTCTGGCAGAATAAAAGGGAACCGGCTACTTTTTCTTTACTTTTTATTTTTAGAATCCTAAAAAAGTAACTTTACCCTTTTTAGAAAAGGAAGAAAATTCTTATGAATTTGATGGAAAATGATAAAATAGTTTTGAAGAATAATGAAGAAACAGTATATTTAAAAATAATTGAATTGGTCATTTTAGCATTGATTTTCTTGGTACCCCTGGTCTTTTATCCTTATTGTATTACTGTTTTCTTGCCGGCGAAGGAACTTGTAGTAGAATTTTTGACTTTAATTGCTTTGATGTTTTGGGGATTACGAATAGTAAGTCTAAAGAGATTTAGTTTTCAATCTTCTCCCCTCAATCTACCCATTTTAAGCTTTATGATGATAGGAATTTTTTCCCTAATCTGGTCTTCTAGTTTTTTTATTAGCTTAAAAGGACTACTTCTGTTCTTATCTGGACCTTTATTATACTTTGTAGTAATTAATAATATTAAAGAAGAAAAACAAATTTATCGGTTTCTCAATTTTTTAATATTATTAGGAGGCTTTTTTGGAATATACGGTATTTTACAATATAATGGTATAGATTTTTCTTTCTGGATTCGCAATATTGGTAGACAACAAGTTTTTGGGCTCTTTGGTAATATTAATTACTTTGCAGAATACTTAATAATTCCTCTTCCAGTGGCAATTGCTTCTTTCTTTATATTTCGCAATAAATTGTATAAAACTTTTGTATTCTTTTCTATTATAACTATGGGTTTAAGCCTTATCTTTACCTTTACTCGTGGCTCTTATCTTGCTTTAGGGGGTTTCCATAAGTGTAATGTTTTTGCTTTTTCTATCCTTGCAAGGTAAAGAATTTTTAAAGAAGAATAGAAAAATATTTATCTTCATTATTATATTAATGGTTATTATCTCAATTTTATTTATTGTACCCAATCCCTTAAATCAAACCGGAACAGTTTTATCAAAAATAAAAGGAAGAGTTGCTCTAACCCAATTAATTACAGATAATTCTTTAAGGGCAAGATTAGCTACTTGGAAATCTGCCTTAATAATGATTAAAGAAAGACCTTGGTTAGGTTTAGGAATAGGAACCTTTAAATATAATTCTTTACGCTATATAGCTAAATTTTTAGAACAGGGAGAGAATCGTTCTTTTTATCCTACCCTTGCTTCTACTGAAGCTCACAATGAATATTTACAATTTTGGGCAGAAATCGGAATAATCGGTTTATTGATTTTTATTTGGTTTATCATTAGTTATTTTAAATATTGTCTAAAAATGATAAAAAAGATTAAGGATGAATATGCTCGAGGAATCTTAATAGGTATGATAGGAGTAGCGGTTGCTATGGTAGTGGATTCTATCTTTGGTTTTCCTTTACATTTGCCTGCCTCGGTTAGCTTGTTCTGGTTAATAATTGCTCTCAGCATAACTTTAATTAGAATAAAAGTTTATGCCCAAGAGAACAAAAAATTTGTAAAAAAGATAGATAAATCAGGCAAAAAAGATGAAAAAGCACTATTGCTTAGTACAAAAAATTTATTATCTATAGCAATAATCCTTTTTACTGTTTTTTTGAGTACGCTTATCATTCGTCCATTTATGGCTCGAACCTATTGGTTTTCGGGAAATAAAGAGTTAAATGCTAAGAGAGTGGATAATGCCATAAAAAATTACCAACAAGCATTAAGATGGGATCCTTATTTAGGTGAAGTATATTATCAAATAGGCAAAATTTTACAGAATAAAAATTTAAATAATGTTGCCTTACAATATTTTGAAAAAGCAGAAAAATATGTCGATCATCCTGATTTATCTCAGGATCTTGCCAGGATCTATCCGTTAAATAAATCTTACGATCTAGCTATTTTGAAATTGAAACAAGCGATTACCTATCAATCTGATCTGAAATCAATGCTGCCTTTAATGTATCAATTAGGTTCAGTATATATTATCAAAAAAGATTATGATCAAGGCGAAATAATATTTAAGAAAGCCTTAAATATAGACCCTTCTTATTACAAAGCTAATTATGGATTAGCTACCATCTATCTTAATCAGAATAAAATCGAAGAAGCACTGGTTGAATTAAAAAAGGTAATCGAACTTGCCCCGGACAGCCTGGAAGCAAATTATGCCCGGAATATTATGCAACAAATCGCTCAGGAAAAGCTAAAATCCCAACCAACGGAAACAGACAACTGAAATGATTGGTAGGATGGTTACCCAGTTGCCCGGTTATCCGGTTTGCCAGTCTGCCATTTGGAATCAGTTAAGCTATTTATCAGTGAGTTAGCTGACTATATAATTGTAAATCTCCTCCTCTCTATTATTGCAAACCAGAGTTGACAAATAATCAATTATAATGTAAACTATAGTTAGCAATATCACAGTAAAATAGTAAAAGGAAACAGAATGGCAAAAAATATAGAAGGCAAAGAAAAATTGAAAAAACTTTTATATTTCCATAACCCTTGGTGGATAGGCCATAGAGTTCCAGACTCCCTCAAGCTAACTTACCGAAGGCCGGTATTAAAAAAGCTCCTCGAGTATTTTAAATTAGATAGGGCTATCCTTATTAAGGGACCGCGAAGGACAGGGAAGACTACCCTTCTTTACCAAATTATTGATGAATTAATAACTAAAAGAGAAATGCCAGCCCAAAATATAATTTATCTTTCCTGTGATGACCCTGAATTAAAATTGCTCACCAGCTCTCCCTCAGATTCACGGATAAACCTGTCTGATATATTAGATGTTTATGAACAGCTAAGAGAAAAAACTATAAAAGAATTAAAACCCAATGAGAAGATTTATCTTTTTTTAGATGAAGTTCACTTCTGGGAAGGATGGCAGTTTGAAATAAAAAAATATTTTGATAAAAAATATCCTCTTAAATTTATATTATCAGGTTCCTCAGCTTCTCTTATCAAGAGAGGGTCTGAATCATTAATGGGCAGGACCATAGAAGAGCTTATATTGCCCTTTAGTTTTTATGAGTTTTTATCCTGCCAGTTAAAAGATAAAAGATTAGATAAAATTATTCTTAATTTGCAGAAGGATTTTACCCCTTCTAATTTACTTAAAGGGGTAACCGGTCTTTTTTCGGACAGGGATAGTATATCGCCAATCGACCAGCTGATTCCCTATCAAAATAAAATTAAAATTCTTTTTGCCGAATATCTTAATCGGGGAGGATTTCCCCATCTTCTAGAGGTAGAAAATCCTATTCTGTGGCAGAGGCTTCTTCGAGAAGATGTTATTGAAAAAGTTATTTATCGAGACCTGGTAGACCTTTACGAAATAAAAAAACCGCAGGTTCTGGAAAAATTTTTCCTCTATCTGGCCGGTCACTCTTCTGATATTATGAACATTACTAATATAGCTAATTCCCTCTGCCTGAGCAGAGAATATACCCTAAAATATTTAAATTACCTTATCGAATCATTTTTAGTTTTTGGGATAAAAAAGTATTCTCCCTCGGTAGAAAAGCAGATTCGTAGTAATCAGAAGGTTTATCTTATCGATAGCGGTTTAATTACTGTCTTTGGAGGGGGAAATAACGAGAATAGGGTAGATGGCCAAAAAGTAGAGAGCTTGGTTGGCAGGTGTTTCTTAAAAGATAAAGTTTTTTATTGGAGGGAAAGAGAAGAAGTTGACTTTGTGCTTGATATAGATGGAGTCGGCAGTAATTCTCTTCTGCCTGTCGAAGTTAAATATCGTAATACTATTTTGCCAGGAGACCTGAAAGGGATAGTCAAATTTATGGGAAGGTATGGAGTTAGAGAAGGGGTGGTGGTTAGTAAAGATTTGTTGCAGAAGAGGGAACAGGATGATAAAATATTATGGCTAATCCCCGCCTGGCTAATTTTATTGTTAATAAGTTAAATAGAATTATAGTTTCAAGCCTCTTTGCTCTTTGTGAGTAAAAATTAAATCAATATATCTCCTCCCCCTTGAGGGGGGAGGATTAAGGTGGGGGTGAGAGAATATTTGATTGTATTTCTCTTACACTTGTAGCCAGCGCCTATACGCTAAACGTTGTATGCTAACTAAATACTAACGACTAAAAAAACAGGAGGTTTTTTAAATGCCGGAAATACAGGAAGAAGAAATTGATTTACGAGAATACATTAATGTCTTACTAAAAAGAAAAGGAATTATTATCTTAATTTTTCTAATTGCGGTGATTACTGCCGCAGTGGTGAGCTATTTTGTTTTAAAACCTGTCTATGAGGCAAATGTAGTTATAACAGTTTCAACACCCAAGATTAAAAATTCACTTATAGACGAGATTTCTATAGAAGATTACAAAAACTTAATTAAAGATATTGAAATCGAAGAAGAACTAATACAAAAATTAAATTTAGACAAGGCTCCCTTCGAACTAACCCCTTACGATTTAGATCAAATGCTTACCATAGAACTGCCAAAAGGTACTAATCTTATAAAAATAAGTTTACAGGCCTCTAATCCCAAGTTAACTAAAGATATAATTAATAACTGGGCAACTTTATTTGTAGAGAAAAACAAAAAATTATATTTCGATAAAGTAAAAAAAACTAAAATTAGCGTTGAAGATAGATTAAAATATGCTGAAAAGGATTATTTTGAAATTGAAGAGAAATTAATGAAATTTAATGAAACTGATAATGTGGAAACAATAGAAAATGAAATTAAATATAAAACAACAAAAATATCAAATTTTAAATCAAGATTGATTGATATTCAATTATCTTTAGAAAAAGAAAAGGTAAAAAAAGAACAAATTGTTAAAGCAATAAGTGAGCAGGAAAAAATATTAAAATTAAATAAATCAATAGTTGATGACCTATTTTTCCAACAGTTAATATCTGACATTACAGATACTAATCTTGAAGTTGCTAATCTGACCTATATTAGCGAAGTAACAAACCCAATTTATTATAATTTAGCTCAACAGTTAATTTCTACAGATATTTTAGTTAATTGTTTAATAGCAGAAGAGAATCAATTGAAAAAATATATTAATGATTTTAATGCAAGTTTAGAAGATTTAAAAAAAGAATTAACTGAAAAAAAATTAATTCTATCCCAATTGAATAGAGAATATAGTGTGAAAGAAAAATTGTATAATAATCTTCACAAGCAAGCTGAAGAAATTTGGCTTACCGAAACTGCCGAAAAAGATTTATTGAAGATTGCCAGTTTAGCTTATGAACCAAAATATCCTATTAAACCAAACAAAAAATTAAATATCTTAATCGCTGGAGTGCTTGGTCTATTCGTAGGTATATTTGCGGCTTTCTTCCTCGAATTCTGGCAAAAAGGAAAATAGAAAATATGTCATTCCTGCGCAAGCAGGAATCTATTATTATTTTTTCTTATACCACAGGAAAAGGGTCCTGTGTTTTTACTGGAGTAGGCTTGCTTGTCATTCCTGAAATATAGGGGTTCAATGCATCGAGCTTGCGATAAACTTTTATGACCGCTGAAATTATTGCAAAATGTAAAGTAATATACTTTATAATTGTAAATATTGACAATTGTTTTACTTATTATTATAATTAAGATGAATAATAGTATAGTAAAAGAAGGTGTAAAAATGAAGACAATGATAACGATCAGCAGTAAATATCAAATTGTTATTCCTCGAGAGGTAAGGGAAAAATTAGATCTCAAAGCCGGAGACAAGCTAATAATAAAGACCAATAAGGAAAAAATAATTATCTACCCCCAACCAAAAAGTTATGCAAAATACGCCTTAGGATTAGGAAAAGAAATTTGGCAAGGTATTGATGCAACTGAATATGTGCGAAAGGAAAGGGAAACGTGGAAGACCTAAAAGGAAAGATAGTAGGTCTGGATACTATGGTTTTTATTTATCACTTTGAAGAGAATCAGCTATATTCTCCTTTAACTTTTTCTATTTTTGAAAGCTTAGAAAAAGGAAATTTTAATGCCGTTACTTCTATACTTACTTTGTTAGAAATTTTGGTTAAACCCAAAAGAGAGAACAATTCAATTCTTACTGAAAGATATAAATTATTATTTGAAACCTTCCCTAATTTACAGGTGAAATCTCTTGATGAAAACATCGCCGATATTGCTTCCAGTTTAAGAGCTAACTATAATATTAATGTTCCCGATGCTATTCAGATAGCTAATTCCTTAGAAGCAAAAGCTGATATATTTATTACCAATGATGCAACTTTGAAAAAAATAACAGAAATAAAAGTTTTGTTATTAGATGAAATGTTAAAATAGTCCATCTAGTTCTACCTAAAAACCGAAGGTTTTTATATTATGAAAATAAACCAAAAAATATTTATATGGATATCTGTTATAATATTTTTATCAGCCAGTAATGTCTTTACTCTTGAAGTTTTTACCCAGAATCAGAATAATGAGTCTACACCCAAAACTGTTCCCCAAACTGTCCTGGTGGAATTATTTGTGCAATCGACTTGTACTACCTGTCCAACTGCTGAATTCTGTTTGGAAGATTTAGCCTGGGAATATGGCACCTCAAAATTTATCCTGGTGCAGGAACATCTCTGGGGAGATGGATATGATACCCCGGAAACTAATGCTCGTTATGATTGGTATGTCGGAGAGGGAGATAAGGGAACTCCTGATGTATTTATAAATGGTTTAACCAAAAGATATCTGGGATTATTTTGTGAATGTGCGGAAGAGAATTATGAATGTTATAAAAAGGCAATTGATGAAGAATTAGACAAACCATCTTTTCTTCAGATTTCTGCTACCTGGAGGCAAGAGGGGTCTGCTCTGATTATTGAAGGCACAGTAAAAAATTTAAGTGATCAACCTTTAGAGAATCTAGCGGTAAGTGGTATGTTAGGTAGGGAGGAGAATGAACCAGGTCTCTATAATTACATTCAGGACATCTTTGCCTTTCAGGAAATACCAACTTTTTCTCCTGGAGCTATCTTTTCTTTCACTTTTTATCCCGAAATTAATTTTCCGCTTAATACTGATAGGGAAGAAAAAGAGGATATCTCTGAAGTTTTACACCTGGTGGTCTTTGTTCAGAATTTAGAGACCAAAAAAATTTTACAATCTTTTTATATAGAATAAAAGAGAACAGGCTACTTTTTATAACTATTATTCCGGATAATATAAAATCTATAAAAAAGTAACTTGTCCCTTTTTATCTAAGGGAGGAAAACTTAAAAGATGGATTATTTAGAAAAATATAAATTTTGGTTAGAGAATGAATACTTTAGTGAGGAAGCAAAGGCTGAATTACGTGCTATTGCCGCTGATGAAGAGGAAATAAAGGATCGCTTTTATAAAGAATTGGAGTTTGGTACTGGAGGCTTGCGAGGTAAAATTGCAATAGGTACTAATCGAATGAATATCTACACTGTTTCTCGGGTTACCCAAGGGCTTGCCAATTATCTTATTGAAAAAGCCCAGGAAGAAATCCGAAAAGAAGAAAATATTCCTCCCTTAGAGTACCTACAGAAAGGTGTAGTTATTGCCTATGATTGCCGTCATCAATCTCGGGAATTTGCCGAAACTACCGCTTTAGTCCTTGCCGCCAACCACATTAAAGTTTATCTTTTTTCCGATATTCGTCCTACTCCTGAACTTTCTTTTGCCGTAATCCATCTTAAAGCTATTGCCGGTATAGTAATTACTGCCAGTCATAATCCACCAGAGTATAATGGTTATAAAGTTTATGGACCTGATGGCGGACAGGTGATCCCGGAGATCGCCAACCGCATTACTGCTCATATCAATCGAATTACAGATTATTCCTTGATTCAGAAAATAGAACGTCCTACTGCCCTTCAACAAGGACTTCTAAAAATAATAGGAGAAGAAGTAGATTCTCAGTATTTAAAAAAAGTTCAAGGGCTTGCCATTCGCTCCCATTTTCCCGGTGAAATAGATCCGTCTATAAAAATCGTTTATACTCCCCTCCATGGGGCAGGGTATCAGCCCATTAGTACTATTTTAAAACAACAAGGCTTTACCCATCTCTATTTCGTTAAAGAACAAATTCCTCCTGATCCTGAATTCTCTACCGTAGAATCACCCAATCCGGAAAATCCCGCTGCCTTTAAGTTAGCTATTCAGTTAGCTCAAAAAGTTGAGGCCGAAATTATTCTAGCTACCGATCCTGATGCAGATAGACTGGCTTTAGCCGTGAAATCTCCATCCTCTTCTAACTCTCCTTCTACCTCTAACCCTCCTTTTTCCTATACTATCCTTAATGGCAATCAGGTAGGGGTTCTTCTACTTCACTATATCTTAAGTAGTAAACAAGAAAAACAACAGCTCCCCCCAAATAGTTTTATAGTGAAAACAGTAGTAACCAGTGATATGTCCCGGGTAATTGCGGCAGATTTTGGCGTAGAAACCTACGAAACTCTCACTGGATTTAAATTTATCTGTAATAAAGCTATTCAGGTGGAAGAAAAGGAGAAAAAGAATTTTCTTTTTGGTTATGAAGAAAGTATCGGATATTTAACCGGAACCTTTGTTCGGGATAAGGATGCGATTATTTCTGCCCTCTTAATCAGTGAGATGGCTGCCTATTATTTCCGGCAAAAAAAGAATTTATTTCAGGTCTTACAGGAACTTTATCAAAAATACGGATACTATCAGGAAGAAGGACATTCGGTCTATCTGGAAGGAATGGAAGGGGAACAAAAGATGGCTCAGATTATGGAAACCTTTAGAAAGGAACTTCCTCCCATTCCAGGAATGGAAATCCTTCGCTATGAGGATATTCTTACTGGCACCAGCTATAATCTAAAAACTCAGCAAACCAAAAGCCTCGACTTACCTTCTTCCAATGTCTTAAAGATTGTCTTTACTGATGGCTCCTGGTATTGCCTTCGTCCCTCTGGCACAGAACCTAAAATCAAATTCTATTTTTCTTTTTCTGCTCCGACTCAGAAGGAAGCCCAGCAAAAACTAAACCTTACCAAATCCATCATCTTAAAAAAGATAGATTCTTTGATCGGGGAGACCGAAAAAATCTAACTATAAATAAAAAATAGTATTTACAAAATATTTTTGTTTTTATAAAATTAATAAATACAAAACTTTTTAAATCTGTTATTTTTAAAACCTCAAAGCTTAATTAAAATTTTTTATTAAAACCTAATATTATTTTTATTAGCTAATTTCCTTCCAAACTAAGGCGGTAGAAGGGGTTTAAATTAAAAGTAAGGGTAAAGAGCGTAAATAAGAGACTCGGGAGATAAAATGTTTTCATTAAAAAATAAAAAAAATCTTAGCAATAAAATCTTTCTCTTTTCAATCTTAATTTACTTATTCACTACTATTTTATGGCTTTCCTACTTTGAAATCAAAGACCCTTCTTCCTACGATATGGAAGATATATTTTTTGAGGGAATGTATCTATCTATTGCTGGTATTTGCTTTTTCTTTATCAATAAACTAAAATCTGCTTCCTTTAATCTAGGCTGGGGTTTATATGTCTGGGGATTAGTGATCAATATTCTTGATGAGTTTACTTCAGAACCTGGCTTTTATGATACTGTATTAGAAGGGATGATTGTTATTGCTGGATTAGTAGTAATTACCTACCATATCTATACTTTCTATTTTCAACAACAGAAATTGGGAAAAAGATTAATCTACTTAGCTACTCATGACCCCATAACTAACTCTTATAATCGCCGCTATTTAAAGATATTGATTCGCGAAGAAGAAAAACGTTCTAAAAGATATAATCACCAGATAGGATTGATGATGATGGATATTGATAGATTCAAAGAACTTAACGATAAGTTTGGTCATCAAATGGGGGATAAAGTTTTGCGTCGGGTGGCTAAATTTTTGGAAACTCAATTCCGAGTAGTGGATAGGGTTATTCGCTATGGGGGAGATGAATTTCTGATTGTCCTACCTGAAACTCAAAGCCTTAAAGACCTTAATCAACTTAAAGAACGACTAAAGGAAAAATTTAAAGAGGAGAAATTTGAGGAGCTTCCTACCGATTTTAGTTTCTCTCTTTCTATTGGTTGCGCCCTATGGAACCCCACTCAGGCTGCTTCCGTAGAAAATATGATTGATCAAGCCGACAAACAGATGTATCAAGAAAAGGAAAAGGGGAAAAACAATTATTCCCTCTCTCCTTCTTCCAACTTCCACTCTAAAACCTAAAAAATCTTAAAAATTCTAAATCCTAATTTTGTTCAATTTTAGAATAATTATAATCTATCTTCTGCATATTATTTTTTTATTAGTCTGCCCCCCATATCTATTGGTTATTTCATTATATATTGTGGTAATAGGTAATAAGATATAAAACATAAACAGGCCAAGGCTAAAAAAGAGATGAATCTTTTTCTACTATTTAATTAATATTATTTGTTCTTTAGCAAAATCCTGAGTTTTTAATATGAAATATTAAATTTTTAAGCTTATAATAACCATAGGAAGAATGAAAAAATATAAAGATAAAAGTAAATAAAATTTGCAACTAAAAATAGATCGAGAATTAAAAAACATTACACTTAGAACATTAAAAACTCTTCCTGCAATTCTATTTACCGCTTTACTTCAATCATAAATTTAAATAAATTGACTTTTCTTTCTTTCCATTTTATAATGGTAAAGGTACTAAGTTCACATCTTGAACATTAATGAGCAGGCTGGTAAGCTAACCAATTAATTAGGGGACTCTTAAATTGGTTGATTAGTAATTATTGCTTAGCCATTATCGATTAGCAATTGCTGTTTGCCTTTTGCCTTGGTTGATTGATACACCGTATAATTGAAAGGACTCCTTATGATGCAAAAAGATGAACTAAATACCCTTTTAGAAATAAAAGAAAATCCATCAACCACTCAAAGATCACTATCTCGTAAACTTAACATCTCCTTAGGTCTTACCAATGCCATTTTAAAGAACCTGATTGAGCGTGGCTGGATTAAGGTACAAAAATTAACCGGTCGTAAAATCCTTTATCTTATCACTCCTAAAGGAATGATGCGGGTAACTAACTTGCTCTACGAACGGTTTCACGAAACCCAGCACTACTGTCAGCATACCAAGGATTTAATCAACCATTATTTTATAGAACTCTACCAGCAGGGGATTCGGGAAGTAGCCCTCTACGGCATCAATCAGCTCTCGGAAATAACCTATCTTGCCCTCCTGGATAGCCCTCTGAAATTGCACTCCATCCTCAATAATGACCCTTCATCCCCTAAAAAGAAATTCCTGGGTCATGAGGTGCTAACTTTATCCGACTTTTTTCAAAGAATATCCGATACACCAAATCCCGAAAACTTAATCATACTTTCTACCGTCAATTATGAAGGTAATAAAATCCTGAATGCTGAAAGAAAAAAATGGGAAAACATATCCCAAAAGATTAAAATATTCAATCTCGAAGATCTCTTAAAAAATAATACCCAATAACAGAGGGGTAAATTGACAGGCCATTCTTTCTATGGTATATTTTATATAAGTTCATATTATGAACATTCTGTCATTGCCAGGGGGGCTTTAGCAACCGAAACAATCTCTACTTACAACCTAAAAAGATATAAATTATCTCATTACCTTGCACTTTGAAATGCTTAATATACAAGGGTTTCAGAACCCTCTTAAAATTATAAAAAATATTCATCACGAAAATCGTCTCCAAAGCAAGTAAAAGAGTGCCATAAATAGCCTTTTGAGCTCTTGAAAGGGTTGCTATATAAGGCTTTCAAGTGATATTCGCGTATAACGCGTATAATGCATTTTTTTGAAGTCCATAAGGTAAAACCCTTTAAATTTCAAAAAAATGCTTAATATGAGCGTTCTATTAGATCTAGCCCAAAAGGCTTTTATGATAAGGGTTTCCGACAGCTCAATAATGAAATAATTAACTAATGCTTAGCTTAGTGGGATAGATAATCGTTCACTGTTTCAGGAAAATTAAATATTAGAAATAATTGGTCAATTGAATAACCTGGCAACTTTTTTAAAACTGTAAACTTTACATTTGCAACTTGCATCTAACTTTTCATCCTGAATTTTTAACCGGTAAATCGGGTAACTGGTTAACTGGTGAACTGAGTCTGACCGCTAGACTGGAAGACTGGGAGACTAAATTTTATAAACGGAAGGAATAAAATGAATATATGTATTATCGGTACTGGCTATGTTGGCCTGGTCACAGGCACTTGCCTTGCTGACTTTGGTCTTTCTGTAACCTGTGTTGATCAAGACGAAACAAAAATTTCTCTTCTAAACTCCGGTGGCGTTCCCATTTACGAACCGAATTTAGAAGCGTTAATCCAAAAGAACATCTCAGCTGGCCGTCTTACCTTTACCACTGACCTTGAAAAAGCAGTCCAACAATCCAAAGTAATCTTTATTGCTGTTGGAACTCCTCCCAATCACGATGGATCCACAAATTTAGAGCAGATTGAAAAGGTAGCCCAGCAAATTGCCGCCTCTCTAAATGAATATAAAGTTATAGTAAACAAAAGCACTGTCCCCATCGGCACCGCCACCAAAATCAAAGAAATAATAAATAAAAATGTCATTGCGAGGAGCGAAGTAAGCCTGCCCCAGCGAAAGCAGGGGAAGCAATCTCACCCTCAATTAAAACCAATTGAATTTGACGTCGTCGCCAACCCTGAATTCCTTCGGGAGGGCTCAGCAGTCTATGACTTTACCCATCCCGATAAAATAGTAATCGGCACCGAAAGCCCCAAGGCTCTAAAGATAATGCAGGAAATTTACCGCCCTCTCTACCTTATCGATACACCCTTTGTGATTACCAATCCCGAAACTGCAGAATTAATTAAATATGCCTGTAATGCCTTTTTGGCTACCAAGATTACCTTTATTAATGAAATTGCCAACCTCTGTGACAAAGTAGGAGCAGATGTGCATCAGATAGCCAAAGCTATGGGTTTGGATGGCCGTATCAGTCCTAAATTTCTCCATCCCGGTCCTGGTTATGGTGGCTCCTGTTTCCCTAAAGATACCGAAGCCCTTTATCATTTTGCATCAACTTGCGGATATGATTTTAAACTCCTAAAAGGGGTAATCTCTGCCAACAATCGCCAAAGAGAACTGATGGTAGAAAAAATTAAACATCATCTTGGCAATCTTAAAGGAAAAACCATCGGCATCTTAGGCCTGGCCTTCAAACAAAATACTGATGATATTCGAAAATCCCCTGCAATTGATATTATCCAACTATTACTTAAAGAAGGCGTGCGTATCAAATGCTTCGACCCTCTGGCAATGGATAATACTAAAAAAATCCTTCCCAACTTAACCTATTGCCAGGATGAATACGAAACTGCTCAAGATAGTGATGCCCTGGTAATTGCTACTGAATGGAATCAATTCCGTAATCTGGACCTACTTAAAATAAAAAAACTATTAAAATCTCCCACCTTACTTGACCTAAGAAACTTATACGACCCAGAAAAAGTAAAACTCTTAGGCTTTATCTATGAGGGAGTAGGAAGGAAATAACAAATATTTTTTTAATATGAACACAGTCCAAAGAATTGCAAAAAATACAGCAGTTTTACTTGCTGCTACTATAATTAGTAGAGTGTTAGGCTTTTTTTATGTACTGTATACTGCCCGTTATTTAGGGGCAGAAGGTTTTGGAATTTTATCTTTTGCCCTTGCTTTCACTGGAATATTTGGCGTTTTCACCGACCTCGGTCTTGGATCATTGACAGTGAGGGAAGTTGCCCGGGATAAATCATTGGCAGTTAAATATCTTGACAACATTACAGTAATAAAAATAATTTTAGTTACTTTCACATTTGGATTAATTGCTTTAGCCATAAATGTTTTAGGTTACCCGGAGCAAACAATCAAGGTTGTTTATCTTATTGCTTTATCTGTTGTGTTTAATGAGTTTGCTATGATGTTTTATTCGATATTTCAGGCATTTGAAAAAATGGAATATCAGTCATTGGGACAGATTTTAAGTAGTGCTTTAATGTTCTCAGGAGTTATACTTGCTATAAAATATAATTTTACTATCGTTGTCTTTGCGTCTTTATATCTTATAATTAGTGTTATAATTTTAGGGTATAATATTGTCGTTTTAAGATGGAAGTTTTCCAATCCGTTCCTTGCCTGGTCTCCAAGAAATATAAAAATAGATTGGAGTTTTTGGAGCCCTACAATTAAGGAGGCATTACCCTTTGGGTTGAGTGGAATTTTCATTACAATTTATTATCATATTGATACTGTCATGCTTTCTTTAATGATACCTAATGCGAATGAAATTGTTGGTTGGTATAATGCAGCGTATAAAATAGTTTTTGTTTTAATGTCTATACCACATATGTATGTTATAGTAATTTTTCCTATTATGTCAAGATTTTTTAAAACTTCGGAGAAATCCTTGAAATTTATTTTCGCTCGTTCTATTAGATATATACTACTTATAAGCATTCTAATTGTGGTTGGAATAACATTACTGTCGGATAGGATAATTTTATTAGTTTTCGGATCAGATTATATTCCATCAATAATTGCACTTCAAATTTTGGTTTGGTCGTTTCTTTTTGCAGCTATCGGAGGTGTTTTCGGATACTTATTAAATTCTATAAATAGACAAGCAACATTGACTAAGATTGTTGGATGTGGTATGGCCTTAAATTTAGTTTTAAATGCTCTTTTAATACCGAATTATAGTTACATTGGTGCGAGTATTGCAACAGATTTAACTAGATTTTTTGTAATCTTAATAGAATTTATTATACTTTCAAAAATTGGTTTTAACCTGCAGAATAGCATGTTTTTTGCTGTGGTGCTGAAAATAATTGCTTCAAGTTTAATAATGGCAGGCTTTATTGAATATTTCAGAAATATAAATCTTTTATTGCTGATAATTTTATCTGCGTTTCTATATTTTATAGCATTTTATTTAATGGGGGGATTGGATAAAGGTGATATTTCTTTAGTTAGGAGGCTATTGCATGGAAGAATTGAAAGCTAACAAAGAAGAGGCAAATCGAAAATGGCATTTATCAGAATTCCAATATGAAAAAGAGAGTGGAATTTATTTATCGGAGAAGTCACATACAATTTGCTATTCAGATGGAGCAAGTGTCGAAAATTACATTTTACAATCTATAAAAAAAGCTAAAGATATTACGGATGACTCGGAAGAGCTTATGAAAATGGCAAAAGACTGGCCCTCTTATTATCATTTAGGGATAGGAAGATCAAATATCTTAAAAACCCTTAATTTGCTTCCTAACGCTAAAGTTTTAGAACTTGGTTCTGGGTGTGGAGCCTTAACAAGATATTTAGGCGAAAATTTTGAGTCGGTTGATGGTATTGAAGGAAGCCCTCAACGCGCACAAATAGCACACGAAAGATGTAGAGATTTAAAAAATGTTAAAATATTTTGTTCGGATTTTAATAGAGTAAAATTTAACAATAATTATGATATTGTTACTTTAATAGGTGTCCTGGAATATTCTCCTAAATATTGCTTAAATCAATTAGATACAACAGATGCCTGCTTAATGCTTTTAAATCTTGCAAAAACTGCCCTAAAAAAAAATGGTATTTTACTAATAGCAATAGAAAATAGAATTGGAATTAAATATTGGAGTGGCTGTCCGGAGGATCATACGGGAAAAATATTTAGTAGTATTTACGGATATCCCGAAGGAAAGGGCGTAATAACTTTTTCTAAAAAAGAATTAAATTCTTTATTGGAAAAGGCAGGTTTTTTAAATAATTCTTTTTATTCTTGTTTTCCTGATTATAAATTTGCATCTACTATATTTAGTGATATTGAGGATGAAAAAGATTTTTATCTTCATAATTGGGTAGAAATTCCTTTTCGTACATATAGTGTTCCAAGAAGTTATACTTTTCATGAAGGTCTAGCAATTAAGACATTATCTAAATCAGGATTATTGAGAGAATTTGCAAATTCTTTTTTAGTTATAGCAAGTAAAAGTGAAAATAATATAGTTAATAAACCGGATTGGATTGCAAAAAGATTCTCCACACAAAGGCGAAAGGAATTTCAATGTATAACTACATTAAAGATAAATCCTAAAATTTATATAGAGAAAAAAAAGATAATTAATGATAAAAATTATATAATAAAAAAGAATAATTACAAAATAAAACAAAAAGCTATAAATTCTCCTTGGTATGATGGTGATTTATTAATATTTGATATATATAAAATGTCTATTTGTAAGGATTATAAAAAAAAGTTATTAAAAATATTTAATTTGTATTACCAAGAACTATTTAAGCGCTATTATATAGGGAGCAATGACAAGGAAGGTTATCCTCTTTTGAAGGGTGAGTCAATCGATTTTATTTTTAGAAATATAATAAAAGCAAATAACAAAATTTTACCTATAGACAATGAATGGTTTATAGAAAATTCTATTCCTGCAGACTATGTTATGTATAGAACTGTAATAACTGATATTGTGGGATCACAATTTCCTTGGATTGATAAAAAAATTAAAAATGTTGATAAATTTACAGTTGAATTAATAAAATCAATTTTTCCAAATTATGGGAATAGAAGAAACAATAAAAACAAACTGATTGAAAAATCTTTCCAGGATGGTGTAACAAATGGATTAAATCAAATAAATTTATTACCAAATTACTATTTTTTAAGAAATAAAATAATTAGGAGTCTAACTTTAAAAGTATGGAGTAAAATATTGCCTAGAAGAATAAAAACCGTAATAAAAAAGATTATTTTTAAAAAACAGTAATAGAAGTTCATTTATACCTAAATTATAAATCCATATAAACTTATATTTTCTGTTATTTTAATTGTTTTATAACAAAAATAATACCAATAACATAGTGTGATTTGATATAGAGGGGTTATAAAGTTTTTATTCATCTATAGTGTTTAACTAAATAGAAAAAAATTACTCCAATACTGTTTTTAAAAGAATGTTTTTCTTTAATTAGGTATAACTAAGACAGATAATATATAAAATTTTTTATAATGGAGATAAGAATAATGAAAGGCATAATATTAGCCGGTGGGGCGGGGACCAGACTCAATCCCTTAACCAAAGCAATAAGTAAACAATTAATTCCAGTGTATGATAAACCGATGATATATTATCCCTTATCTACTTTGATGCTAGCGGGGATCAAAGATATTTTAATTATTTCTACTCCTCAGGATTTACCGAAATTTAGAGATTTATTTGAGGATGGTAAAGAA
The DNA here is from genome assembly GCA_002441285.1 of Candidatus Atribacteria bacterium UBA6251. Classification (GTDB taxonomy): domain Bacteria; phylum Atribacterota; class Phoenicimicrobiia; order Phoenicimicrobiales; family Phoenicimicrobiaceae; genus UBA6251. The sequence continues at coordinate 51,523 of DJVR01000064.1, forward strand.
ATTGGACTTAAAATTACCTATAAAGAACAGCCCAGGCCAGAGGGGATTGCCCAGGCCTTTATTATTGGAGAGGAATTTATTGGAGAAGATTCAGTATGCTTGATACTGGGGGATAATATATTCTATGGGCATAATTTGTCAATGACTTTGCAGAAGATGGCAGGACTAAAAGAAGGAGCTTGTATCTTTGGTTACTGGGTAGCTAATCCGCAAAGATATGGGATAGTGGAATTTAATGAAGGTAATGAAGTTGTAAGCATAGAGGAAAAACCGAAGGTTCCTAAATCCAATTATGCTGTTCCTGGACTTTATTTTTATGATAATGAGGTTGTGGATATAGCTAAAAAATTAAAGCCCTCTGGCAGAGGGGAACTGGAGATAACTGATGTAAACTTAGCTTACTTAGAGAAAGGGAGTCTTAAGGTAGAACTTTTGGGTCGAGGTTATGCCTGGTTGGATACCGGAACACCGGACAGTTTGCTTGATGCTTCAAATTATATTGCTACTATGGAGAGAAGACAGGGCCTAAAGATTGGCTGTATAGAAGAGGTAGCTTTCAGGATGGGTTATATTAATAAGAATCAGTTTGAGGGAATAATTGAGCGATTACCGGCAAATGATTACAGAAAATATCTGGAAATGATTTTAAAAGAAGAACAAAAGATAAAGTAGAGGGTGGCTATGGAATTTAAAAAAGGTGAAATCGAAGGGGTAGTAATAGAAAAATTAATTAAATTTTCTGATGAGAGAGGTTTTTTGATAGAGACCTTCAGGATAGATAATCTGCCGGATAATTTACAGCCAATAATGAGCTATGTCTCTTATACCAGGCCAGGAGTCGCTCGAGGACCTCATGAACATAAGGAGCAGACTGATATCTTTTGTTTTATGGGGCCGGGTAATTTTAAGATAAAACTGTGGGATAATCGAAAAGAGAGTAAGACTTATAGATGTTGTATGGAGATAATTGGAGGGAAAGATAATTCCATCAGGGTAGTTGTTCCTCCCGGGGTAGTTCATGGTTATAAAAATATCTCTAAAGAGGTAGATGGAATGGTGTTAAATTATCCCGATAAATTATATCGAGGTTGGGGCAAAAAAGAAGAAGTTGATGAAATAAGACACGAAGATAAAGAGGATGAATTTTATTTAGATTTTATTAAAGAGGATAAATAGTCTATGATCTGGCTTATCGGAAATAAAGGAATGCTGGGTAATGATGTAGAAAAATTATTAAAAGAGCGAGGGCTTACTTATTGGGCCAGTGATAAGGAAGTCGACATTAGCGATTATAAAGCGATGGAGAAATTTGGAAAAGACAAGAAGATTAAATGGATAATCAATTGTTCAGGATATACCAAAGTAGATAAGGCAGAAGAAGAAGTAGATGAGGCCTTCAGAATAAACAAAGATGGGGTTAGGAATATTGCCTTATTTTCGGCAAAGAGGCAGATCAAATTAATTCATATTTCCACAGATTATGTATTTGATGGTAGTCAAGAGGGCGGTGGGGGTGTCGTTGCTTACAGTGAAGATGATAAAACTAATCCTATAAATATATATGGTAAGAGCAAATTAGCTGGGGAAGAGGAGATAAAAAAGATATTAGAGGAATATTTTATCATCCGCACCGCCTGGCTCTATGGATTACAGGGGAATAATTTTGTCTATACTATGTTAAGATTATTCAAGGAAAGAGATTTGGTAAAGGTAGTAGAAGACCAGTGGGGCTCTCCTACTTATACGGTGGATTTAGCGAGAGCTATTTTAAAGATAATAGAAGATGATTCAGTTAGTTATGGGATATATCATTTTACCAATGAGGGAGTAACCAATTGGTATGAATTTGCTAAGGCAATTTATAATAGAGCTAAAAGATTAGGATTGATTGATGACAATAAAAAAGTAGAGATACAACCTATCAAGACTGAGGATTATCCTACAGCTGCCAGGAGACCAAGATATTCAGTTTTATCTAAAGAGAAAATAAAGAAAGAATTTAATATTGAAATTCCTTATTGGAGAGAGTCTTTAGAGAAATACTTGAAGAGGATTTTGGATGAAGGATATAGGATTTAGTTATGAATTATGAAGAGCTAAATGTATTCAAAGAATCTCATAAGTTTGTTTTAGAGATTTATAAAATAACTGAGACCTTTCCAAATGAGGAGAAATTTAGGTTAGTTGATCAACTAATAAGAGCGTCATATTCTATTCCGTCAAATATTGTTGAAGGAAACAGCAGAAATACGACAAAAGATTATATAAACTTTTTATATAATGCAAGGAGTAGTGCAAATGAGATTAAATATTTTTTACTTTTATCAAAAGATTTAGGATATATCAGTATGGAAAGATATTTGGAACTGAAAACTAAAATAGAAGATATTATTAAAATGTTAAATGGATTAATAAATTCATTGAAAAGGAAAATATGATGAAGAAAGAAAAGAACACTAATGATTTACAAAATCACAAATCCCCAATCCTAAATCCCAAATCCATCCCCCTACATCCTAAATCCATCTTAGTTACCGGGGGAGCAGGATTTATCGGCTCAAACTTTATTCATTATGTTTTTAAGGAAACTAAATTTGATGGGAAAATTATCAATGTAGATAAACTAACCTATGCTGGTAATTTAGAGAATTTAGTAGAGATTGATAATAAATATGGTGGAGAGAGATATTTTTTTGAGAGAGTAGATATATGTGATTTTAATGAGATTAAAAGGATATTTGAGAAATATGATATTGATACCGTGGTTAATTTTGCCGCAGAATCACATGTAGATAGGTCTATCTTTGGGCCTAAAGATTTTGTGCAGACTAATATTATGGGAACATTTAATCTTTTGGAAGTAGCATATAAATACTGGATGGAGAAGCCATTCAAGTATAAAGCCAGATACTTGAATGGAGGGAACATAGGATTTAGGGGTAAGGGTTTAGAAAGTAACGAAATCCAAAATCCAAAATCCAAAATTCATTTTCCTCGCTTCCATCATATCAGTACTGATGAAGTCTATGGTTCGATTGAGAAGGGAGGATATTTTTATGAGGATACTGCTTATAAACCAAATAGCCCTTATTCTGCCTCTAAAGCTTCTTCTGATCATCTAGTAAGAGCTTACCATAAGACTTATGGCCTGCCCGTTACTATTTCTAATTGTTCTAACAATTATGGTCCTTATCAATTTCCGGAGAAATTAATTCCTTTGATGATTTTAAACATTTTAGAAGAAAAGGCTCTGCCGGTATATGGTGATGGGAAAAATGTGCGGGATTGGCTGTATGTGGAAGACCACTGTTCGGCAATTTGGGAGATATTAAATAAGGGAAGGGTAGGCGAGACCTATAATATCGGTGGAGAGAATGAGTGGGAAAATATAAAGCTGGTTAATTCTCTTTGTGAGAAGATAGCGAAGATAAAAGGAAAAGATAAAGATTATTATAAAAAATTAATTACCTTTGTCAAAGATAGACCTGGACATGACCGACGATATGCCATTAATTGTGATAAGATAAAGCGTGAGCTGGGCTGGAATAGGCAATATGATTTTGAAAAAGGATTAGATTATACCATCAAATGGTATATAAATAATCAAGACTGGGTAGATAGAGTAAGAAGTGGGGAGTACAGGAAGTGGATTGAGAGGAATTATAATAGGAGATAAATTAAAATTTAAAAAATCTAGAATTAGCAGTAATTTATTGATTAATTTACTATAGAGGAATAAATAAAATATTATGAATGAACCTTTAATTTCTATAATTTCTCCTACTTATAATCATAGATTGTATATAGGTAAGTGCATAGAAAGTGTTTTAAAACAGACTTATATAAATTGGGAAATGATTATTATTGATGATTTTTCCAGTGACGGAACACCAGAAATTATTGAGAAATATATTAAAAAAGATAAAAGAATAAAAACTATTAGACATACAGAGAATTATGGAATTTATCGATTATCTGATAGTTATAACGAGGCTTTAAAAATTGCAACTGGTGAATTTATTGCAATTTTAGAAGGCGACGATTATTGGCCCAAAGATAAGTTAGAAAAACAAATAATATTTTTTAATAATGATAAAGTTATACTTGTATGGGGGAAAGGAGCTTATATTAATGCAAAAGGAAAAATTATCAGATTAATGTCTTTCCCTAGAATATCTTTAAGGTCTAAATCAATCTATTATAATAAACCAATTGGTATGGCATTAAAAAAGTTATTATTTGAAAATTTCATCGTTCCTACAGCAAGTATAATGGTAAAAAAAAGCGCTCTTTTATCAATAGGTGGTTTTAAACAGCCTTCAAATATTTCCTATGTAGATTATCCAACCTGGCTTGAACTTTCGTTAAAAGGTGAATTTTGTTTTTCAAATGATATTCTTGGTTATTGGAGGATACATTCTTCTCAAGCAACAGCCACTTTTTTGAATGAGCAAATATTTAGTCGTTCAAAAATAGCTTTTGAATTTTGCAAGTCTTTACCTGACGATTTCAAGAAATCTTTAGAAATAAATGATAGAACTATTGAGGTAAGATATTATTGGTTCGAAGGAAGATCAAATTTATTAATAAAAAATTGGAGTGATTCTCGAAACGATTTCATTAAAGTATTTTTAAAAGGATCGCTATTTATGAAGATAAAAGGGATAATTGGATTATTTAGTAGTTATTTAAAAAAAGATATTATTAAGTATTTAGCAAAGATAATCAATCGAAAATTATATAATGGTATAGAAAATGAAAATTAATGGAGTTAAAAAAGTATTATTTTCTTTATTTATATTAGCAATTCCATTTGATAATTATAATATATTTTCACAATTTTCTACTTCTGATATATTTTTAATTTTTTTATTGTTTTTCTTGTTAATAAATATTCTACTTGGGAAAAGTAAATTTGAATGGAATAATGTAAATACTTTATTAATAATATTATTATTTTGGTTTATTTTGTCTTTTTTTAATTCAGAAAATTTGGATATATCTTTACGTACATTAATAACAAGTATTATGGTAATCCTTGTAGTTTATATTACTATATATTATAATGATTCACAAAAAGCATTAAGAAATATTTATTGGATTATCATAGTTACTGGAATAATTTCAGCTACAACAGGTATATTACAATTTTTATTATATAAAAATCTGGGTATTATATTATGGCATCCAAGATTTTATTATAGTGATTTAACGAATAGTAGTATTTTTAGAATAACAGGAAGTTATTTCGATCCCAATTATTATACTTTATATTTAATTATTCCAATGATATTATCATTAATGATAATTGTTGAAAAGAAATTTTTTACACATCGGGAAAGAATATATGCTTTTTTTTCTTTAATAATAATAACGATACCTTATATTTTGAGTTTTTCCAGAGCAGGTTGGCTAGTTTTAGCGGTATTCTCTTTTTGCTTTGTTTTTAGAAGATTAAAAATTACAGGAAGATTTTTTTTATTTAGTTTAGTTATTGTAATTTTAATTACTGGAATAATTCCAAAACTATTTTATAATTTAGTAAATTTTAACTATGAATCGATAATGCAACGTTTTACCATTGCAATTTACAGTTTACGAACAATTTTTAGTCATCCAATAAATGGCATTGGTTTAGGAGTAAGGATTTTCAATCCATATACTGGATATAGGATGGAAACACATAATACATTTCTCCAAGTAGGGACATATGCGGGTCTTTTTGCTTTAATTGTTTTTATCGCAATCGTAATATATATTTTTTATTGCGGAAGTAAAACTTATAAAAAAATAAAAGGCACACAAGATGGAGTAATTTTAGAGGGATATATATGGGCATTTAGTAGCTGTCTTCTGGGAATGTTAACCTTGAATGGATTGTTTTTGAAACACTTTTGGGTACTTAGCGGTTTAGTAATGTCTTATTATTTACTAATTGGGAAAGGCAAGTATAATATTGAAAGTATTAAATGATAAATTAATAAATATTCTTTATTTTGAAAATGTTGCTATTTTAGGTGGAGCAGCAATTGTTTTAAGGAATCTTATAAAAGAAATTAAAAAAGAAGAGGGAATAAATCTTATTGTAGTTTGTCCGGAAGGAGAATTAGCAAAAGCCTTTAGAGAAGATGGTATAAAAGTTGAGGTTGTTAATTCTAAAAGAATTGTAAAAACTTTAAACCCTTTAAAATTGCTATTTTATTTTTATAATTTTTTACAAGTAAATTTGAAGCTAATAAAAATAATCCGAAAATACAATATTGATATTTTACATTCCAATTCTTTGGGAGCACATATTTATAGTTTTTTTGCTGCAAAAATATCAGGTATTCCTAATATTTGGCATTTACACGATATTTTAAAAAAAAGAATATCTAACCAATTATTATGTGTTTTTTTAAGTAAGATGGCTACCCAAATTATTGTTGTTTCTTGTGCTGTTAAAAAATCTTTAGTCAATTTTGGTATTAATTCGAATAAGATAAAAGTTATTTATAATGGATTAGATTTAAAATTTTGGAAATCGCACGTTTATACTCAAAATTATTTGTTAAGAGAATTCAATATAGATAAAAATAATTTTATTAAAATAGGAATTATTGGGCAATTAACTAAATGGAAAGGGCAAGATGTTTTTTTAGATTCTGTAACAAATTTAATAAGAATAGGAAATACTAACCTAAAGTTTTTTATCATAGGTGATGAACTTTTTAAAGAGGAAAATGAATATAAAAATAGCCTTTATAAACAAGTTCAGGTTAATCATATTGGGGATTATGTAATATTTACAGGCTGGAGAAATGACATACCAAATATTATGGCTTTTTTAGATATTGTTATTGTTTGTTCTTGCTATCCTGATTCTTTACCGACAGTTGTATTAGAGGCAATGGCGATGGGTAAAGTTGTGATTGGTACAAATATTGGAGGTATACCAGAAATGATATTAAATGATGAAACTGGGATATTAATACCGCCAAACGATCCAAAAGCTTTGGCAAAAGCCATTTTAGGTTTAATTAACCAACCTGATAAAATCAAAGAAATGGGATTTAAATCAAGAGAAAGATTAAAATCAAATTTTACAATAGAAAAAAATGTTGAGATGGTTAAAGATTTATATCAAGAAATACTAAAAAAACAATAATAATTTTTATAAGTATAAGTTATAAAAAAAGACAAATATAAAGGAACATAATTATGCGTATAGCAATTGACCTTACTTCGCTTCCTACCCAACTGGTGGGAGTTGGGAGTTATGCAAAAAACCTTATTACTTCACTAAAAAAATTTGATACAGAAAATCAATATTTTATTTTTGTAAAGAGAGAACATTCTAATGTTTTTAGCATAAATCAAAATAACATAAATATTATTTATCAAAAAAATATACTAAGAAATAAAATATTAAGAGTTTTATGGGAACAAATTATTTTACCACTTTATATTAAGAGGTTAAAGATTGATCTCTTACATTCAATTCATTATACTATTCCTTTATTTGCAGGATGTAAAGTAGTAGCAACTTTTCATGATATGACTTTCTTTCTTTATCCCCAAAAACATATTTTTATAAAAAGGATATTTTTTAAGTTGTTTATTCGCATTTCTAGTTGGAAGGCGAATAGAATAATTGCTGTTTCAGAAAGTACAAAAAAGGATATAATTAAATTTTTAGGTGTTAGTAATAAGATAGATGTAGTTTATGAAGCCGTAGATTCTAAATACCATCCCTTTAAGAATGAATCTATGGCTTCAATTATTATGAGGAAATATGGAATTTTTAATAAATTTATTCTTTACGTAGGTACTCTTGAGCCTCGAAAAAATATAGTACGATTGATTCAAGCCTATTATAATTTAATTTTTAAAAATAATATAACTCACCAATTAGTTATTGTTGGGAAAAAAGGATGGTATTATCAAGAAATATTCAAAATCGTAGACGAATTAGGTTTAAACAAAGAAAAACAAAGAGTAATTTTCACAGGATATGTACCAGATGATGAATTACTATTTTTGTATAATGCAGCAGATTTTTTTGTATATCCGTCTTTATATGAAGGATTTGGGATTCCCCCCTTAGAAGCCTTGGCATGTGGAGTTCCTGTTATTTCTTCAAATATATCTTCTCTACCAGAAGTTATAGGAGATGCAGGTATGCTTATAGACCCATATAATGTTCAGGAAATAAGTCAAGCGATGTTCGAAATGTTAAAAAATCATAAAAAGAAAGTACAATTTAAGATTAAAGGTTTAAAAAGAGCAGAAAAATTTTCAAATGAAAAAATAGCAGAGGGAACAATTAAAGTATATAAAAAGACGATGCAAGAAGGTAATAAATTATATGAAACATAGTATTGATATTTCAATTGCTATAGTAACTTATAATAATAGTAAAATTATAAAAAAATGCTTAAATAGCATATTTAAAAATATAAATAATACTAATTTTGAAATAATCATTGTTGATAATGGTTCCTCTGATAATACTGTTGAAATTATAGAAAATAATTTTAAAAATATAAAATTAATACAAAACAATAAAAATATTGGATTTGGTGCTGCTCATAATATAGCTATTAAACTAGGGAGAGGGAAGTATCATTTAGTTCTAAATCCTGATGTTATTTTTACAGAAAACTCTGTTGAAAAACTTGTTAATTTTATGGAAGAAAATCTAGATGTTGGATTAGTGTCTCCAAAAATAGTATATCCTGATGGAACAACGCAATATTTATGCAAGAGATTACCCTGTCTTTTTGATTTAGCTATAAGAAGATTTACTCCAAGATTTATCCAAAACTTATTTAAAAAAAGAATAGATTACTTTGAAATGAGAGAAACAGGTTATAATAAAATTATGGAAGTACCATACTTATCTGGTTCGATTATGTTATTTAGAAAAAATATATTAGCAAAAATCGGTGGTTTTGATGAAGATTATTTTATGTATTTTGAAGATGCGGATATAACGCGAAAAATTAGCGAGATCTCAAGAGCAGTATTTTATCCGCATACAAGTGTAATTCATTTATGGCAACGTGATTCACACAAAAATATTAAATTATTTTTTGTTAGTCTTATATCCACTATTAAATATTTCAATAAATGGGGATGGAAAATAGTTTAAAGAATTATAGAATTAAAATAATTTTAGTATAGGAAATTTTTAATAGAATAATTTTAAAAAGTAGAAGGATGAAAAGTATATGGTATTTTTAATTTTTATAGTATCATTCATAGTTAGTTTTGCGGGATTTCCCATAGTTATACCTCGACTTAAGAGTGCGGGAATTGTAGGCAAGAATATGAATAGCGAGAAAGAGGAAGAGATTGCAGAGATGGGTGGATTGCTGATAGCAGCTGGTGTTGGTGCCTCTGGGAATTACCGGGGCAGCTAATGCCGTTAATATACTGGCCGGTTTTAATGGCCTGGAAGTTGGCATGGGAATGGTAGCGGTTGGGTCATTGGCTGTTATTGCTTATTTGATTGGGCAGACCACTGCTCTTATAATTTTAATGGCAGCTTTGGGAGCATTGGTGGCAACTCTACATTATAATTGGTATCCGGCCAGGATTTTGGTGGGAGATGTAGGAACTTTAAGTATTGGGGCGGTTATTGCCTGTGCGGTGATTGTGGGAAATTATGAGACGGCTGGAGTTATTATTATAATACCTTATGTGGTGGATTTTTTAATTAAGGCGAGAAATCGTTTTCCCTATAGTTTTGGGATTTGTAGAGAGGGGAAATTGTATTGCCCGGATAGCGGTCCGGTAGGATTAGCACAATTAATTATGAAGGTGTGTGGCGGAATCAGCTAGCGTAATCTGGTGTTGGTGTTGATGGGGATTGAGGCAGTTTTTGGAGTAGTGGCGATATTGCTTTATGTATAGTTAGTCAAGTCTTTAGATGAATTAGAAGAAATATTAGATAAGAATAGTAGAAAATAACTTGTGTTAAAGGAGATAGGAAATGAGTCTTTATGATTATGAAGAGTCGAAGAAAATAGCAGCAGAAGGTCAGTTATTTGCATCTTTGATAATGGCAGCCGCCTGGAAAGCTGATACTTTAAAATTTGGCAAACTAAAATCAGCATTCCCAGAGATTATAAAGGAGTTTGAAAAGAGATATTTCACGGGTGGAGCTTATCACGAGGATAAAAGAGAAGATTAATTTTGGAAAAGAAAAACGGGGACTACTTTTTAAATCCAAGATGTGTTTAGTATTTAGTCGTTAGTATTTAGTATTTAGTGAGGAAAAGATTATTTAATTTACCAATTGACCGATTAAAGATACAAGTTACAAGATAATTCAGTTAGCCTGTTATCCGGTTTACCAGTCTGCCGGTCTACGATTCTGAATAAATTCATATATGTGGGTATAAGTGTTCTGGATTCCCGCTTTCGTAGGAATGAAAAGAAGAGTGCGGGAATGACAATTAGTTAAGAAGTGATGAAATTAATAACGGGGTATGGGGTGGTGCATAATCATGAAGTCTTATATTATAAAAATCGAACTACTTAATTCAGATCCACTAATATGGAGAAGAGTGATCCTACCAGCAGGTGCTACTTTTAACCGGCTTCATGAGGTGATTCAGTCGGTGACAAACTTTAAAAGCGGATACCCTGTTGGGGATTATCATCTTTATGAGTTTGATCTAAAAGAAGAGAACATTAGGGTAACCAATGATGAAAAGGTATACCAGGAACATCTTCATTTCAAGCAAAATAGAAAAGCATATGAAGAAAGACTGAGGACAATGCCTCCCGACATCGCTGAGTTTGAGATAGCACATCAAGAAAGCCTTAAAGTTGAAGTACGCAAACCTAAAGGACTGAAGATCGATGAATACATCGAAAAGCATAAAGAGATTATTTACAATTACGATTTTGGTGATAATTGGCAGTTCATCGTGAGGCTTGAGGACATTGTAGATGATTATTACTTTGGTTATCCAACATTACTTGATGGGGCAGAGACCGCGCCGCCAGAAGATGCAGGTGGACTATCTGGATTCTATGAATTCTTGAAAGTTTACCAGGATGAGAAGCATCCAGAGCATAACGAAATTAAGGCATGGGCAAAAGAGCAGGGTTTCGAAGAATATGATCCTGAAAGGATTAATGATATTATAAAGAACCTTAGCTACAAGAAAACAGAATGGGATAAAATCAATCATAATAGATATAGGATTATTGAGGATAAGTATCGCAAGAACCATTAGGGACGGTTCTGTAAAGTTTATTCAACTATCAGTTTTCGTGACTTTGGTAATTATGATGCTGTAAAAGGAAAGCTACTCCGTGTTGCATGTGGATTCTATAAACTTTCTGAATACAGTGAATTCTTAGGAGAAGAAATCGCTGTAGATCCAGCTGAGGTCGCTAAGGCTTATGCCTGTGCAAATCAATGGACTAATGGTCGTTAGTATTTAGTAAAATCCCCACCTTAGTCCTCCCCCTGCAAGGGGAAGGAAATAAGAAGTAGACAGGCGAGACGCCTGTCCAACAGATGCTGATGATAACAGGTGAGACGTCTGTTTTATTAATTACTAATTTATTTTCAGTTCCTTATCATTTATATTTAGCATTACCACTCTTCCCGATACTACTTTAAAGATATCTTTAACTTTTTCTTTATTTGCTTTGTTATTGCCAATTGCATCTAAAATATCTCTTCTGAATTTATGTATATGCTGTATTATTCGAGTATAGATAGCATCTTCATCATCTTTTTTCCAAATTTCATCTAATATATTATCATAACTTACTATTTTTTTCTATGTTGGGCTAAAAGATAGAGTAGGGAAAACCCTTTGGCGGTAACTTTTATCTCTTGCCCTTGAAAGATGACTCGGTCGGGGCGGTGTCGGTCGATTTCTAAGATGGTTTTCGGTTGTCGGTTTCTAGTTTTTGGTTTGTTGTTTTTTGTTGGAGATAGGTTAGAGAAGAGATCAAGTTTTTGTTTAATTCTTTTTATTAATTTTTCCGGAAGCATATGTTTTAAGTCTTCCTCTGACAATTGCCTTAAACATTCTTCGTTGGTGAAACCTTCTCTTACTAAGATTCTTATATAATTCCTATTTAATCCTCTTATATATAGTTACGCTAATTCTAAACCTTCTTCTTCTACACCTATATCTAATCTTTTAGAAAGTATTTTAATTTTTTCTAAACCCTTGGGATTGTCTTTAGCCCAACCTATGCTCTCCACAACTGCTGCTAAGCTATCTGCTAACCAGGAAAAGCTCTTTCCTAATCTCTGGATAGAATTAGCCTGAAGGCCATATTTTTGTTGAATGCTTTTAATTTCTCTATTTTCTATCCAATCATAAAGAGAAGAGATAGCTGAGAAAATAAAATTGCTAAGAAATCATGGACGGATAAGCAAGAAATATGAGCATGAAATAGAGGGTTACAGTAGTAGATTGGATAATTTGCAGGCAGCAATATTAAGAGTTAAGTTAAGGCATTTAAATAAGTGGAATGAGAGTCGAAGAAGAAATGCTAAAAAATATAATGAATTATTAAATAATATAGACGGGATTATTACTCCTTATGAAGCTGATTATGCTAAACATGTCTATCACTTGTATGTTATAAGGACAGATAAAGGGCGAGATAAGCTAAGAGAAGAACTTAAGTCCAAGGGTGTAGCTACCGGAATACATTATCCCATTCCTCTACATCTACAGCCTGCTTATAAATATTAGGGACATAAAAGAGGAGATTTTCCTGTTACCGAAGAGTGCAGCCAAAAGATTTTGTCTCTGCCAATGTTTGCGGAATTAACTGAAGAGCAAATTGAGGAAATTGTTGAATTGATTAAAGATTATTTTGAAAAATAAGGAATATTTATGGATATTAATAGTCCCCAATGTATTAAAGATAATAAAAAATTGAGTTTTGTTTCGGTTGTTGTCCCTATGTATAATGAAGAGCTGTATATAAAAAATTGTTTATTATCTTTAATCAACCAAGATTATCCAAAGGATTGCTATGAAATAATCGTTATAAATGGAAATTCTACGGATAATTCAAAGGAAATTGTTACTTCCTTAATGAAAAAATATCCTTTTATTAAAATATATAACAATCCAAAACGAATAACACCTATTTCTTTTAATATAGGAATAGAAAAGTCAAGGGGAGAAATAATCATTTTTATAGGGGCTCATGCAATTTGTGAAAATGATTATATTAGTCAGTGTGTGGGTTTGTTAAATAATAGTGATGCTTCAAATGTAGGCGGCATATAAAATGCTGTGGGCTCTGATTATATAAGTAATGCTATTTCTTATGCTATGACCTCTCCTTTTGGAGTAGGCAACGCCTATTATCATTTTTCTAAAAAAGAAACTTATGTTGATTCGGTATGGGGTGGAGCATTTAAAAAAGAAACCTTAAAGAAGTTGGGTGGTTTTAATGAGAATTATATAAAAATGCAAGATTATGAATTAAATTATAGATTACGAAAAATGGGTGGGAAAATTTTATTATCTCCGAAAATTCGTTGTAATTATTTTGTACATAAATCATTAAAAGACTTTTGTAAACAGTATTTTATATATGGGATGTGGAAAGTTAAGGGCATTGTAGACCATCCAGATTTATTAGCTTTTAGGCACCTTATTCCACCTACTTTTGTAATAGTATTGCTATTTTCTATTATACTGTTGTTTTTTAAACTAAAAATAGGGGTAATAGTACCGGCCTCATATATAATTGCCAACCTTTTATTCTCTGCTAAAATATCTATTAAAAAAGGATTTAAATATTTTATAATTTTACCCGTTGTTTTTGCAGTAATGAATATTTCATGGGGCGTAGGTTTTCTCTGTGGTTTTAAAAAATATGGCATACCTAAGATAAATATAAAAATAATTATAAATAGTTTTAATAATGTTAAATAGAAGACGAATGAAAATAAATAAACAGGGGACAGTCAACTTTTTATTACAAAAAAGTAGCCAGTCCCCTATTTATTGTTTACAAATCGCTTCCACCTTTCGCAATTTATTTTTAGAAAAAAAAGGGATTTTTAAATAGTTTTGTCGTAATAAAAATAAATATAAATGTGATAGTAAAATAATGGTTATGCTTTATGGAGTAGTAAACGCCTTTAAAGGCAAAGAGATGGTTACGTGGGAGATTGATAGATAAGATTAAAACAATTTATGTGGCAAGGAATATTTTGTATTTTTATGTAAAAGAACAACAAAGTTTTATTTAGAGCAAATAATAAAAATTATTTCAATTAAATTTATATATTTTTCTCTTATAAGTTTTCTTGTTTAAAAAGTAAAAAATATATTTAAGGAATTAAAGAAAATAGCAGAATATGAAATTTATACCCGTTAAATTGAAAGAAAATCCAAACGAGATACATTCATATATTAAAAGTAGTAATAAAATTAAAATTGCCAATTATTTTCATTGGATGGCAATTAAGTATGCTGCAAATCTTGTTGAGCCCTCAGGAGGTATGGTAACAGAGATAGGATGCGGGGAAGGATATTTGATACCTACTTTGAGCAAGCATTTTGATAAAGTAGTTGGGGTTGATAAATCAGAAAAAATGCTAAATTCTGCAAAAAAGTTTTTTCACTTCGCAAATGTATTTTATTTGATTGATAATATAGCAGCACCACACCATTTACAATTAATTGAGGAACGATATAACTGGGTTATTTGCCTTGAAACATTAGAACATATTCCTCAATGGGATATTGCGTTAAATAATATGTTTAGAATGCTTTTGCCGGGAGGTAGAATTCTTTTATCTATTCCAGTGGAGATAGGGTTTCCTCTATTAATAAAAGAGATTGCCAGATATTTTTCTTATGGTAAGGGTTCTGGATGGCAATGGAATAATTTTATAAGAAAAGTTATAGGCAGTAAGAGAAAAATTAATAGAGAAAATTATGGAAGTCATATGGGTTTTGACTATAGAGAAGTGATTGATTTTATAAATAAAATACCCTATATAAAAATAAATCATATTTCTTTTTTCCCGATTAATTCTAAATATTTTGGATTACGAGTTTATATAGTAGCGCAAAAGAATAAACCGGGTTAATCTATTTAAATTAATTGCTCATTCTAATAATTTGCTAATAAGGATTTATTCGTCAATTGCTCAATCTAATAATCTAATAATAAATAAACAGTCAGTGAAAAAGAAAAAAGAAGGATTTTTATGAGTTTTGTAGAATAATTAGAGAGGCTGAAGTTGGCTCAATTTAAAATATTTTTAATAATATTTTATTAATGGAGAAAATGGAAAGGGAAGGTAGATGATATTTTTAATTTTTATTGTATCATTTGCAGTTAGTTTTGCGGGATTTCCCATAATAATCCCTCGCTTGAAGAGGGCGGGGATTGTAGGGAAGAATATGAATAGCGAGAAACAGGAAGAGATTGCAGAGATGGGTGGGTTGGTGATAGCGGCTGGTTTTGGAGCAGGAATGATTATGGCAATTTTTTTGCGAACCTTCTTTGATGTATTTCTTTCTATCAGTCTTAGCTCATTTTTAGCTGTCTTATCTACAGTTTTAATTGTAGTAATTATTGGAATATTTGATGATTTAATTTCTATGCCTCAGATCGTTAAAGCAATAATTCCGGTAGTTGCCGCTTTGCCCCTGATGGCCTTGAAAGAGGGGGAGAGTATAATGAAAATACCTTTAGTAGGTTGGGTCAATTTTGGCTTACTTTATCCTTTAGTTTTAATTCCCATAGGAATTACCGGGGCAACCAATGCGGTAAATATGTTAGCCGGGTTTAATGGCTTGGAAGTGGGTTTAGGATTGGTGGCTTTGAGTAGTTTAGCGGTTATTGCCTATACCAATCATATCATTCCGGCTTTATTGATATTAATGGCTGCTTTGGGTCCTTTGGTTGCTGCTTTATTTTATAATTGGTATCCAGCTAAGGTTTTTATCGGAGATGTAGGGACTTTAAGTATTGGGGCAATAATTGCTTGTACGGTAATTGTAGGGAATTATGAGACAGCCGGAATTATTTTAATTATCCCTTATTTGATTGATTTTTGTATTAAGGCTAAGAATCATTTTCCAGGAGAAAATTGGTGGGGGATATATAAAGAAGGCAAACTCTATTGTCCGGATAATGGACCGGTGGGGTTGGCTCAGTGGGTTATGAAGATAAGCGGAGGGATAAAAGAGAGAGATTTAGTGCTGGTGTTAATAGGAATTGAAGCTATCTTTGGTATAATCGCTATTTTACTTTATAAATAAGAAAGAGGAAAATGAGGCAAGATAGATTTTCATACGAATAAGTAATTGGTAGCTGATAGAAATTTATTAAAGAAGGAGAATTTAATATGGAAGATGAAGAAATAGATTTGCGGGAATATATTAATGTATTAATCAAAAGAAAAAACTAATATTCTTAATTTTTTTGATTGCTATAATCACTGCTGGAATAATCAGTTATTTTATTTTATCGCCTATCTATAGATTATCAATGAGTTTACAAGTACTTTTTGATACTAATATCAAATTAGATGATGTTTTATTTATTTTAACTAGTGATTACTTGCTAAAAAAGGCTGCTGAAAAGATTAATTTAGATTACGGAATAGAAAAGATAAAAGAGCAAGTCAAAAAGGTATAAGAATACCAAAGATTTTATTGGAACAATGCAATATTAAAGGAGAAGTATCTTTAGAAGTAAAAGAAAATAGCATTATTATTAAACCCCTTGAAAATAAACTTAGAAAAGATTGGGATAAATATTTTAAAATGATGAAGGCTGAAAAAGAGGGCAGATTGATCATAAACGATAACCTTGAATTAGGAACGGGAGATTGGGAATGGCCATTATACAATGTGATATTTTTCTAATTTCTTTAGATTCTACATAGGTCATGAAATTAACAAAGTTCGCCCTGGTGTAGTTATTTCCCCAAACGAAATGAATGATCATATATCTACCATTTATTATAACTCCTATGACTAGACTACTCGATCACCTCCTTATTTCACTATAATCCAGATTAAGTTTGGTAGTAAAAAAGGATGGATAGTATTAGACCAGATCAATACACTTGATAAAAATAGAGGCATAAAAAAGCTGGGAAAGTTGAATAAAGAAACAGTTATACAGGTACAAAAGATAATGTAAAAAAAAGTGCCAGGCACTTTTTTTTACATAGGAAGAAAATAAAATATGTTATAATAAAAATAACTTGAATGAGTTTTAAAGATAAAGTGGTTGGGTAGTTGATGATTTAATTAGATAGATAGAAAGTTTTAATTGGAAAAAATATTTTTTTGATCTATTTTTGATTAGACTGAGAGATAGGGAAAGGTAAGTAATATGGATAATCAATGGTTGAAGTTTGGTGGAGTTGTGGTTATCGGGGGAGCTAATATTGATTTAAGAGGAAGACCAGGAGGAAATTTAATAAAATATACTTCTAATCCTGGAAAGATAAATATCAGTTCTGGCGGAGTAGGCAGAAACATTGCTCATAATCTAGCCTTGCTTAATATTCCCGTAGTTTTTCTTAGTGCAGTGGGCGATGATGGAGAGGGGATTAAAATTTTAGAAGAACTGCAGAAAGCTGGAGTAATTACTGACCAGATGTTGATTTCTGAACAATATCCTACTGGAATATATATAGCCATACTCAACGAGAAAGGTGAGATGGAAGTAGGTATTTCCGATATGCCAATTCTGGAGGAGATTAATATTGAATACTTAAGGGCTAAAGGTTTTTTGATTAAAGAGAGTAGATTTGTAGTAATAGATACTAATCTTAGTGCAGAAAGCATAGAATATGCTGTAGATTTGTGTAATAAAGTAGAAGTACCCCTTTTGATGGAAACAGTATCGGTAGAAAAGTCGAAAAAACTAAGCAATGTTCTATTTGGAGAGAATTGGGGAAACAAATTTATTGAGTATATGACCCCTAATCAAGAGGAGTTAGAAGCGATTACCAGGATCAAGATTAAGAATGAGAAGGATTTAGATAAGGCTATTGAAAAGCTAAGAAATAGGGGGGTTAGAAATATAATTGTTACTATGGGAGAGAAAGGGGTTTATCTTTCATCTTCTGCTGAATATATAAGAGAGAATAGTAAAGATAATAAGGATAGAAAATTTAGTGGCAATAAATTTATGCCTCCCTTTAGAGGAGAAGTAATAGATGTGACTGGGGCAGGAGATGCCCTGGTAGCGGGTTTGGTTTATGGAATTATTAAAGGATACTCAATAGAGGTGGCAACAAGATTTGGTTTAGCCGCCGCTGCTCTTACGGTTTCCAGTAAGGAGGCAGTAAGAAGGGATTTAGCAGAAGGATTATTAATAAACCGAATAGAAAGAGAAGAAGCTTAGGATAAGAAAACCGAGCCAAAAAATTAAATAGAGAAAAAAGTTTTAAAAAGACTAAAAGAGAATAGAATAAAAATTATTGCTTTAAATAGGGGCTTAATTATTCAAACATTCAAGAGAAAGATGATGATTTTGAAGGGCAGGTATAGATAAATTGAATTTTTATCGATTTTATCAGAAGGAAGATAGAAGAATCAGTAGAATAAAATACCTTGCTTTTAAAGATGAAGTAAGAAATGCCCTGGAGAAAAATCTTCCTGTGGTAGCGCTGGAGTCTACTATTATTTCCCAGGGGATGCCTTATCCAGAGAATTTAGAAGTTGCTCGAGAGGTAGAAAATATTATTCGGGGATACGGAGCTGTCCCTGCTACTATAGCCTTGATGGGTGGGAAGGTTAAAATTGGTTTAAATGACCAAGAGATTGAGTTATTAGCCACTTCTGAAGAGGTGTTAAAAGCAAGCAGAAGGGATCTTTCAGTAATTTTGGCCCAAAAATTTACAGCTTCTACTACGGTAGCTATGACTATGTTAGTAGCTAATTGGGTTGGTATCGATATTTTTGTTACCGGGGGGATTGGAGGAGTACATCGGGACGCCCCAAAGACTATGGATATTTCTGCTGATTTGCAGGAGTTAAGTAAAACACCAGTAGCAGTAGTATGCGCAGGTGCCAAATCTATCCTCGATTTAGAATTAACTTTAGAATATTTAGAAACTATGGGTGTTCCGATCATTGGTTTCCAAACTGATGAGTTTCCAGCTTTCTATTGCCGAGAGAGTGGATTAAAGTTGGATTATCGGGTAGAGAATGAAATAGAGATAGCCAATATTATCCGAATCCATCAGGAATTAGGTTTAGAGAATGGAATACTAATTGCTAATCCTTTGAATAAAGAATTTGCTTTGCCAGCAAATTATCTTCAGCGATTAATCGATCAAGCGATTGCAGAAGCCAAGAAACAGAATATTAAAGGGAAAAAACTTACTCCTTACTTATTGGATAAAATTAATGCCCTGAGTCAGGGTAAATGTCTTAATGCCAATATCGAATTAATTAAAAATAACGCTCATCTGGGTGCCAGAATCGCCTGTGCACTAAAGATGTAAAAAAAAGTGCCAGGCACTTTTTTTTACAGGAGTGCAGGAGTGGAGAGAGAATGAGGAAGGTATGGAGATTGTAATTGTAGGGGCAGGGCCAGTCGGTTGCTATACTGCTCAATTATTGCGGAAGTTTGGAATTAAGGCTAAATTGATTGAGGAACATCAAGAAATTGGAAAACCGGTGCAGTGTGCGGGAATTGTAGGTAAACAGGTCTTTGAGGATACCCAAGGGGAGATACTTAAAAGTTCCATTATTAATCAGATTAATGGAGCATTTTTCTTTTATGGAAAGGATAATTTCAAGATCAACCGGGAAGGAGTTGCCCTGGTTATTGATCGAAAAAAATTTGATCAGGAACTCAGTCGAGATCTGAATATTGAATTTGGGACCAGGTTATTAAGTATTGAGAAAAATGGAGAAGATGAAGATTATTTATTAAAGACTAATCGGGGAGATTTTCGCGCTAAGGTAGTAATTGGAGCAGATGGTGCAAAATCCCAGGTAAGAAGGTTTGTCCTTAATAAAGGAGGAAAAATAAAAGAAGATAAATTAAATGGGAAAAATAATAAAAAAGAAAATCAGGAAAGTAGCTTTGAGGAAAAAGACTATGCTTCTATGATCGATTATTATGTAGGCTGGCAGTATAAGATAAAGTTAGGGAGACCATTTACTCATAAAGATATGGTTCAAGTATATTTAAAAGAAGAGATCCCCTTTTTTATCTGGGTAATTCCGGAAAGTGAATATATATTAAGAATAGGAATTATCTCCTGGGATAATCGAAATAAACTAAATCAATTTATAGAGAGAGAGAAGATAGAAGGGGAGATTATAGAAAAGAATTATGGAATTATCCCCTTAGGATTATTACCAAGAATTAGTTGGGGGAATATATTTTTGGTGGGAGATGCTGCTTGTCAGATAAAACCATTAACCGGTGGGGGAATTTATTATGGATTAAAGGCAGCGGAAATTCTAGTGGATTGTTTTAAAGAGAATAAATTGTTAGAATATGAAATCAGGTGGAAGAGAAAATATTATCAAGAGATCAAAAAGATGTTAAGATTGAGGAGAATATACGAAAGAATACAAACCCAACCTGATGAGGTTAGAGAAGTTTTTAATCTTTTTAGAAATAACGTTGATTTTATCGAAAAAATCGCAGATTTTGAAAACCACTCCGTGATATTTAGGGAGGTATTTAAAATTAAGAGAGGGAAATTATTTATAGATGCTATCAAGATTTTAAGTCGAAATCTGAAAAAGATAATCTTTACTCGATAATATTTTGAAATATTTTTATGTTAGTTAAACTTTAAAAGTGAA